>NZ_SMFV01000001.1:0-300000 GCF_004339575.1 Phorcysia thermohydrogeniphila | reverse complement strand
CAACTTCTTCTACAGATTTGAGTCTAAAGACCTTTATTACCCTATTAGCCCCGATGTAGTCACAAACTTCTGGTGGTTCATCGCCGTGTAGCTGGGCAAAGTCTAAGTGGGCGTAGCTTAAAATTTCCAGAACTTTTCTTGGGTCTTCGTTAACAAAAACGCCAACTTTCGTCACAAAGGGCGGAAGCTGTGAAGTGATTTGTCTAACGTCTATGGCTTTTATAAACCTTTTACTCTTTTCATACATGATAAAGCCTAAGGCATCTGCTCCAGCCTCTAAGGCGCTAAAAGCGTCCTCTCGGTTGGTAAGGCCGCAGATTTTGACTTTAACCATTCCTGACCTCCTTACTTCTCCAGTATCTGGCATACTATAGCACACCAACTGCTTAACGGATTATATTTTGTCTGACAAAAACGAGTTCTGAAGGAGAGAATATGTTTGAGACAAAAGTTCCTCTAAGGAAGTGTTCTTTCTGCGGGAGAGACCAGACAAAAGTAGAGGCCTTGATTACAGGTCCCGGTGGTGTTGCCATATGTAACTACTGCATAGATGAGTGCTACGATATGATTCACCACGAGGGGGAGAAGAAAGAGAGCTCTCCAATATCTATAGACAGACTCCCCACTCCGAAAGAGATTAAGGAGTTCCTTGACCAGTACGTAATCGGTCAGGATGAGGCCAAAAAGGTTCTCTCCGTTGCAGTTTACAACCACTATAAGAGGATTATGTCAGGGAAAGATACTGACGACGTTGAGATAGAGAAGAGCAACATCCTTCTCATAGGTCCTACCGGTTCTGGAAAAACTCTCCTTGCCCGCTCTTTAGCAAGGCTTCTTGATGTTCCCTTTGCCATTGCAGACGCAACGACCCTGACAGAGGCCGGTTACGTTGGTGAGGACGTTGAGAACATACTCCTTAGGCTCATTCAGGCGGCCGACTACGACATTGAGAAGGCAGAGAGGGGCATCATTTACATTGATGAGATAGACAAAATCTCAAGGAAGAGTGAGAATCCCTCAATTACGAGGGATGTCTCAGGAGAGGGCGTTCAGCAGGCGCTCCTTAAAATCTTGGAGGGTACTATTGCCAACGTTCCTCCACAGGGAGGACGTAAGCATCCCCACCAGCAGTACATACAGATAGATACGACGAACATTCTCTTTATTTGCGGTGGTGCTTTTGTAGGACTTGAAGACATTATTGCCCGCAGGATAGGTAAGGGAGCGATGGGCTTTACTGCGGATGTTGACAAGAAGAAGGTTGATAGGGACGAACTTCTAAAGCATGTTGAGCCTGATGACCTTGTAAAGTTTGGGCTTATCCCAGAACTCATAGGAAGGCTTCCTGTCGTTGCTACTTTGAGCGAGCTAAAAGAGGAGGACCTTATTAGAGTTCTCAAAGAACCTAAGAATGCTCTCGTTAAGCAGTACAAAAAGCTCTTAGAGCTTGAAGGTGTTGAACTTGAGTTTACCGATGATGCCCTAAGAGCAATAGCTAAGGAGGCCATAAGGAGGAAGACGGGGGCAAGGGGTCTCAGGGCAATTATGGAGAAGATAATGACAGACGTTATGTTTGAAGTTCCTACCAGAAAGGACATTAAAAAAGTTATAATTGATGCCGATTCTGTAAAAACAGGGAAACCAAAATATGAGCTTGTGAGGGCATCTTAGGAGGGTAGGGTGAGGAGACTTCTCATCGCTGGTAACTGGAAAATGCACAAGACGGTTCAGGAAGCAGTTGAGCTTGTCAGGGAGCTGAAAAACTTAGTTTCAGACGTTAACGATAGGGATATACTCGTCTGTCCTCCTTTTACGGCTCTCTACGCTGTGAAAAAGGAACTTGAGGGCAGTAACATAGCCCTTGGCGCTCAGAATATGTTCTACGAAGAAAAGGGAGCTTTTACCGGAGAAATTTCTCCTTTAATGATTAAAGACGTTGGCTGTTCTTACGTTATTCTTGGCCACTCTGAAAGAAGACACATCTTCGGCGAAACAGACGAGCTGATAAACAAGAAGGTTCTCTCTGCCGCTCGCCACGGACTTATTCCTATCCTCTGTGTAGGAGAGACTCTACAGGAGAGGGAAGAGGGTAAGACAAAGGATGTAGTTGAAAGGCAGGTGAGGGAAGGGCTTAAAGGGCTTAACGAGACTTCAGAGTTTGTGATAGCCTACGAGCCGGTTTGGGCTATCGGAACGGGCAAGACTGCAACTCCTGAACTTGCAGAAGAAGTCCACTCCTTTATCAGGGAAGTACTTTCTGAAATGTTTGGAGCTGAAAAAGCAGATAGCGTTAGGATTCTTTACGGTGGAAGTGTAAAGCCAGAAAACGCAGCAGGCCTTTTGAGACAGCCTAACATTGACGGAAGCTTAGTTGGAGGTGCAAGTCTTAAAGCAGAGAGCTTTGCCAAGATTATAAAGTTTGATGTGGAGGAGTGATGTTTACTGCGCTTCTCATTTTTCACGCTCTCATAGCTATCTTGCTGATAATTGTTATCCTCATCCAGCCGGGGCAGGGCGACAGTGGGGCTATGCTGGGAGGAGCAGGTTCCACTTCTGCCTTTGGAGCCGATACGGGAGCGGTTCTCACAAAGACCACCGCAATCCTTGGAGCGATTTTCATACTCAACTCCCTCCTCCTTTCCATTGTAGGCTCTAAAGTGGCGGAACCTCCTTCAGTTATTGAGAAGGTTGTTTCACAGCAGCAAGGGAACAAGTAACGGAGGGGTTTTGGTCTTATGAGAGGCTTAAAAAGATTCCTTTTTGTATTCCTTCTTTTCCCGCTATTTTGGGCCTTTGCAAGTTGTCAGCAGAGCTCTACAACCACTGTTAGCGGCTCGCCTTCAATTTCTGTCTACTTCTCTCCCCGAGGAGGGGCTACTTCTGCCATTGTTTCGGAAATTAAAAGAGCCGAAAAGAGCATTGACGTGGCCATCTATTCTTTTACCAGTAGGAAGATAGCAAGGGCTCTAATAGCTGCCCACAAAAGGGGAATAAGGGTAAGGATAGTTGCAGATGAAGGGTCAGCAAGGTCAAGGAACAGTGTTCTTCCGCTCCTTGAATCTGCTGGAATTCCGGTAAGGTACAAGAGAGGAAGCGGTGGCGGCCTTATGCACAACAAGTATGCCGTAGTGGACGGGGAAACCGTTATAACTGGAAGTTTTAACTGGACGGTAAGTGCAGAAAAGCGAAACGATGAGAACTTATTGGTAATAAAAGGGCTTCCCGCTGTTGTTAAGGCTTACGAGGAAAATTTTGAGAAACTATGGGAGCTTGCGGGGCTAACAAATTGAAGGATTTAGAGTCCTTAAAGGAGAAATTTTTCAGGGAGAGGGAGAGGGTAAAGGAGCTCCACTTTAACAAAGAAACTGGATTTGCAGTTGCCGATGCTCTTAAAAAGAGCCTTGATTCCCTTATAAAGCCGGCTTTTGAGCACTTTTTTGGGGAGTGGGATATACCCGTTACCTGCTATGCTTTGGGCGGTTACGGACGGGGAGAGCTCAATTTCCACTCAGACATTGACCTAAATCTCATATATCAGGGAAAACTTACTGAGGCTCACCTTGAAGATATTGAAGCCTTCTACTACTTTCTCCTTTCATTAAAGCTTGACCTTGGTTTTTCTCCAAGGAGCGTTGATGAGGCCTTGGAGCTCTCTCAAAAGGACCTTTCAATCTTTACTAACATCCTCCAGCGAAGGTTTCTCTCAGGAAGTAGAGAGCTTGACCGCCTCTTTTCTGAGAAGTTCAGTGAGTTTCTTGAGAAAAACAGGAAATCGTTAGTTCTTGAAATTGTTGTTGCAAGGAGTGATAGGTATAGGAAGTTCTACGGGACTGTCTATTATCAGGAGCCAAACGTCAAGGAAAGTAAAGGAGGGCTCAGAGACCTCCACGAGGCCTTCTGGGTTTCAAAAATCGTTTACGGTATAGAGAACTACTCCGGTTTCCTTGACAGGAAGATACTTGACAGAAAGAACTTTAGGGACGTGATATCTGCATACGATTTCCTCCTTAGGGTGAGAAACCACCTTCATATTACTTCTGGCAGGAAGAGCGATATTCTCTCCTTTGAGATGCAGAGAGTAGTTGCTGAGTACTTCGGCTTTCCTCAGACAAGGAGGGGCGTAGAACAGTTTATGAAGAACTACTTTAACGCTGCTACTGACCTCTCTGTAATAACAAAAGAGGTCATAAAGGGCGCACTTGAAGAACTTGAAAGGGAAGAGACTAAAGTATTTATTCCTGCAGTTCTTTCAGAGAACAAGCTAATTGACGGCGTCTTCTACGTAGAAGGTAACGTTCTGTTTGTAAGTGAAGAGAAAGAAGGCGATGTTCTGAAAGACCCTACCCTTGTCCTTAAAGGTTTTAGGCTAGTTCAGGAGAGGGGATTGGAGCTCTCCGCAGGAACCTTTTCACTCTTCAAGCTCTCTGCAGAGACGAACAAGGAAAAGTTCAGGAAAAAAGAAGTTCTCTCCCTCTTCAGGGAGATACTAACTGCCAGAAAGAGGCTCTCTTATACCTTAGAGATAATGCACGACACAAAGGTTCTTGGTGCTCTCATTCCGGACTTTGAGAGGTTAAGGGGACACTTCCAGTACGACACCTACCACAAATTTACGACGGACATCCACTCAATCCTCACTGTAAGGGAGCTTGAGAAGATAGAAGAAAAGGGAACAAACGCGGCTTCCGTTAAGGAAAAGCAGGACTTTTATCAGATACTGCAAGATTTGGAAACTCCTCACGTTCTCTTTGTTGGAGCTCTCTTTCACGACATCGGCAAGGGTAAACCGGGAAGGCACGAGATAGTCGGGGCAGGGCTCACGAGAAAATACCTCTCTGAGATGGGCTTTTCTAAAGAAGAGATAGAGGAAGTTGCATGGCTTGTAAAGAATCACCTGAGGATGTTTCACCTTGCCTTTAGGAGAGATATATCAGACCCAGAGCTTGTTGAACAGTTTAAAAATGAGTGTGGAACAGAGGAGAGACTAAAGAAACTCTTTCTTTTAACCTATGCAGACATAAAAGCGGTTGGCCCCGGTGCTTGGGACAACTGGAAGAGTACACTCCTTTGGACCCTCTACCGTTCAACCCTTGCCCTCTTTACGGAGAAAAAGAGTGCTGAGGAGCTGATAGCCGAAAAGCTTAAGAGAAGGAAGGGGAAGGTTAAGGAGCTCCTTAAAGGAAAGATTAAACCTGAATCCATAGAGCGCTTCTTTGAGAATGCCGATAGGGATTACCTGATTACGTATCCTTCTGATGAGATAGCGAATCACCTTCTCCTTATGAAAAAGATACGGAAAGAAGGTAAAGAGTACGCTATCTATAGTGAAAGCTATCCAGATATTGGCTTTACAAAACTTACAATCGTTACAAAGTACAGGAGGGGGCTCTTTAACGAGATAGCGGGAATCCTCTCTTACCTTGGCATAAACATTAAGGGGGCAAATATCAATAGAGCTATTGAGGACGATTGCGAGTGTATGGTCTATACAATTCACGTCTCAACAGTTGCCGGAGAGGCTCTACCCTGCGAGAGGATAGAGAAGTTTGAGGAGCTCCTTTCTAAGCTCTATTCTGGAGAGTTTTCCTCAAAAGATTTACCTCCCGACCTTATGAAACCTAAATCCTTTAGGCGGAACGTTCCGCTACCGGAAAACAAGGTTAAGATTGACAACAAAACTTCTGAAAGGTACACAATCGTTGAAGTTTCCACCTACGACAGGCTTGGAGTTCTCTATGCTATAACGAAAGTTCTTATTGACATGGGAACGCGCCTTAGAAGGGCAATTATCACTACGGAAGGTAACAGGGTTATAGACAGCTTCTACATAACCGATATGGAATACAGGAAGATTACCGATGAAGATTTCTTGAGGGAGCTCTCAGGAAAAATATTGGAAGTTGTAAGATAGAAATTATTTTATGTTAGTTTAAAGTCTCTAATGATTTGGACTATTTGATTGATGAAATACTGCAAATTATCACTTTTGTCTTCTATCATTTGCCTAATTATTCTTTCTCCGTGCTTTATTTCGTTATACTCCCAGTTAGGAATATTCCTTTTTTGTCTTACTTTACTTGCTATCAATTCTTTAACATCATCATCGGGTAGTATGTCCCTATCTAAAGAAATATTGAAAACCTTCTCTATGGCTTTTCTGCTAAAAAGATTTTCTATACTTTTTACAGTTGCATCATCTTTCTTCCATAGATAGCACTTAATACCTTTTTCTTCTAGATGATTGAAGTCATCATTAGAAAAGTCTTCTATAGCATCTCCATCTAATAGGATAGCAATGTTTGGATTTATAGAGCGAACGGAGTCAACATTTCTAACTATATGTTTAGCATTTCCTTTGCCTCCTAAGTGCAGTATGGAAACGTTTAGTTCTTCCCAAGAAGAAACGTTGAGTTTATCTCTGAGGTTTTCCATTAGCAGGTTAATTATTTTTTTAAGAATTAGGACATCTGAAGGTCCTTCAACAAATATTACACCATTTGATAGGTAAATGTCGCTTGGCCTTATTTCAAGTTCTTCAAGAATTTGTAGTTGACTTTCTAATTTTCTTATTCTTGTTTCTCCATTGCTTTTGTAAAGTAGGCAGGTAGTTTCAGTATTGGAATTATCAATAAATATCGGGGAATGGGTTGTTAATATAACCTGACCTCGTAGACAGAAATCCTTTAATATACCGAGAAGTTTCTTTTGAGCACCAGCATGGAGGAACACTTCAGGCTCTTCAAAAAGTAGGATATAGCCGTCACCGATTTTTTGTTTTCTATATATTTCTAATAGTGATAGAATCATGTATCTTTGGAAACCGTTACCTTTGTAGTTAACCTCTACATGGTCGTTTAAATACTTATCTTTAATTTTTATTTTTGGAACAAAGGCCTTTTTTATATCTAAACCTTCTATCTCTATCCGGATGTCTTCAACATCGTCCCACAGTTTTACTAATTCGTCTTTTAAACTTTTAGCTATGCCTTCTGTAGCTTTTTCTATTGAATTTTTTAGTTCTCTTTTTAGGTCTTCTATTGTTTTCTTTGTATTCTTTTCGTCTTTTTTATCTTTTTCGCTTACCGTATTTGATTTCTCAATAATAGGAATTAAAAGTCCTGACATTATCGTGTTTCTTTGAAGTTTTACTTCCTCTTCTACGTTTTTCAATGCAGGAATAAATATCACTTTTGGCAAGTATTGCTTAATGGCTTTAATCTTTTGCCTACTTCCAAGAGATTGTCCAGCTTTAAGAGAGCTTTCTCCAATAAAAATATCTTCTTGAGATTTTATTTTTCCTTCTTCCTCTGATGATTGCTTTTTTTCATATGAGAATTGCTTTCTGATAAAAATTCTCCTATCTTGATTATTTTCAATTGATAGAAGTTTTATTCCCTTCTCTCCATGTTCGGAGGATGGCTCAAAAACTGCGATAATTTCAATAGGCTGTTCAAAGTTTCCTTTATGGAAATCACTTGTTGTTACTTTTTCTCCATTCAAGAGTATTTTTATAGCTCTTAATAGGTTTGATTTCCCTGCATCATTTTTTCCAACAATAACTGTGAAATCGCCGATTTCCAAAAACTCCTCTGTATCTGGAAAAATGTTGAAAGACCTAAAGTTCTTGATTTTAATCCCCTTAAGCTTCAGTTTCACGGTTTCCCCCGTTTCTGCTTTCCCTTGTATTATTTATCTAATATTGTTTGCAATTATAGCAGAAAAAAGGAAAGTATGTTTATCGTTAAAGACCTAACCTTGCGACAGCGTTTAGGGTTAAGGGGTCCTCTCCTTCTAGTAAGAATCTTTTAAAGCCGACGTAGGCAACCATTGCACCGTTATCTGAGGTGTATTCCATTTTTGGTAAGTGTACTCTGTAGCCTTCTTCTTGGAGCTCCAACAGCTTCTCCCTTAGTAGGGAGTTTGCGGAAACTCCACCGGAAACGGCAATGTCTTTAACGTTAAACTCTTTTAGGGCTTTTTTTAGCTTTCCGACTAAGTACTCTATTGCCGTTTTCTGAAAGGAAGCTGCAATCTGCTCTGCTGGGTAGCCCTTTTCTACTAATCGCCTTACTGCCGTTTTAAGACCGCTAAAGCTGTAGTTAAAACCGGGAACTTTTGGTTTGGGGAGCTCTAAATACTCTCCGCTGTAGCTCTTAAAGATTCTATCTATTATCGGGCCCCCCGGATAGCCAAGACCGAGCATTTTGGCAACTTTGTCGTAGGCCTCGCCGACGGCATCATCAAGGGTTTTCCCGATTACCCTGTATTTCCCGAGTCCCTCAACCAAGATTAAAAGCGTGTGTCCTCCGCTTACTACTAAGGCTAAAAAGACTTCTGGAGGCGTAGAACCTATGAAGGGGGAGAAGACATGGGCCTCAATGTGGTGAACTCCTTTAAAAGGAATGTTCAGACAGTAGGCGATACCCTTGCCAAAGGTTAGCCCGACAAGGAGTGCAGGCAGGAGGCCGGGAGCTCTCGTAACTGTAATGAGTTCAATATCCTTAACCTTTATGCCTGCAACTTTTAAAGCTTCTTCAAAGACTATATCTATGTTCTCTGCGTGCTTTCTTGCTGCAATCTCTGGAACAACCCCTCCAAAGGGTAGGTGAAACTGGTGTTGGGATGAAACTATGTTGGAGAGAACCGTGTTTTTAGAGCTATCATAAACGGCTATAGATGTATCATCACAGGAGGTATCTATTCCAAGAACAATCATTTCTCAACCTCTATGTCCCAGTAAATTTCGGGGTACTTACCGAGCCTTTCCTGCTCCTCCATTGCAACTCTTGTAACTGCATCTGCCACTTTCATCTTTACATCAGTGCTCTTTTCGTGAACGAAAACCTTTAAACATGTATCTATGTAGATCTCACATATGGGAACAACTTCTACCTTTTTTACTTCCGGTAATTTTTCAAGGGCTTCAACCAGTTTCGTTGTTAAATCCTTTTCTGTCATTCCTCCTGCTCCTTCTTTAGAACAATTATCTGGTTCCTGATTGTTTTAACTGCGGTATTAAAGAGGTCCCTCAAGTCCTGATACTCTTCTGGACTGATAACGTTCTTTGTAAGAACCATCCGGGAGCGCATTCTCACCTTAGAGTCTTCTACCTTCCATTCTATGGAGAAGCTACCTACCCTGTTCTGGAAGAAAAAGTTTTCGGGCTTTAGGTAGAGCTTGTACTTTTTTGGAATTTTTAGTTCAACTTCGCTAACCTTTGACATTTTATAGCCGACAACGTAGGGGTACTTCCTCTTCTTTGCTGCAACTAAGGAGACAATTCTGCTGTAGTCGGGAGCGGGGAACTTTGCAAGGAGAAAGTGGGATGTAAGAGTTCCGTAGTTTCTATCTTTTCCTTCTATCTCTATGGTTACGTCTGGAACGTTTAAGTCTTTATAGTCAGAGAGCTTGAACTCCTCTACGTCAAACCCCGGGGAAACCTGTGAGGCAAGTCCTTCAACGTGTCTTTTTACGGAGGAAGGTGTTGAGTTTATAAGCCTTGCTCTTTCAAAGACGCTGTAGACTCCTTTGTAAATAAAAGTGAAGTGGCCGTGGAGCTCTCCTAATGGACTTAGACTAAAGCTTCCTTTAAACCCTTCAAGGTTTTCTAAAGGCGGGGCTACAGGAGTTCTATCAACAGTGCCTTTCTCTTTTTCGGTATCTACAACTAAGACGTTCCTTCCCTGATCGCTGGCAGGAAGGTGTTTATAGGGAACGTAGTCAGACGTTGTGTCCATGTAGAGGAATTGGCCGTTAACCTTTATGGCGGCGATTTCGTGGTTGAAGGCCGTTGGGAGGGGCACTTCAGGGTCCATGTTTGACCTGCTTAAGGTAGGAATTAGAACGGGATACCCTTTTACTCCTATGACTTTAAGCATAGCTATAAGGAGCGTAGCGTGGTCCTTACAGTCTCCATACCTGTTCTTTAGGACTTCAGAGGCTTTATGGGGCTTGTAGCCGTTTATCCCAAACTCCATTCCAACGTAACGGATGTTCTTGGCGACAAAGTTGTAAATAGCTCTTATCTTCTCTTCCTGAGTCTTTTTACCCTTAACTATCTCTTCAACAGTCTTTCTTACGGTCTCATCTGGTTTTAAAGCTTCTCTTGCAAGCTCTGAGTACCACTTAGCAACCTGATCCCAGCTTTTTAGCGATGTAATGACGACTTTCTTTGCAAGTTCTCCAAGGGGAGGAGCGTTTGGTTCTTTCTCTATAGGAGGAACGTCTTCTAACTTCCAGCTAAGGACGACGTAATCTCCTTCTTCCGAGACTTGAGGATTTGCCTCCTCATCGGTCATGTTGTAGGTCTTGAACTTGTAGTACTTGTTCTTTGGAATGTAAGCCTTGAAGGTTGCTTCTTTCACGGGATATTCGTCCTGAAAGAAGTTCGTTGTCCAGAACTCATTCTCCATGTAGGGTTTAAAGGTCTCTAATACAAAGGCGTACTTAATAACGGCTCCTTTCGTGACTGCCGGCATTGAAATAGTTTGGTATTTAAGGTCTGAGTAAATAGGAGCTTCAGAGACAAAGGGCGGGTAGACAATGTTAAAGGCCTTTTTATCGGGCTTTACTACAGTGCCATCAGGGAGGACCGTATAGGCGTAAAGAATCTTTAGCTTCTGGTGCTCTGTGGAGAAAGGAATAACAATCTCTCCAAAATCTTTTATCCCTCTCTTGTCAAGGATTTTTACCGCCCTTTCCTCTTTCCAGACCTTTCTTCCATCGGGGAAGAACTTTACTTCAGAGTGGTCGTAGAGGATGAGAGCTCCAAAGTCTTTCGCAAGAACGCTAAGGGGAAGGAGAACAATAAACAGTATGGCGGTTAGAAGCCGTCCCATGGAGACCTCCTATTAAAGGGCTATACCTTCTTCTTTTACTGCTTTTTGTAAGTCTTCTATTATGACGTCAATTAGGTTCTCGTCCTCTGCTTCAACCATTATCCTGAGGACGGGCTCAGTTCCGGAGTAGCGGACTAAAACCCTGCCCTTTCCGGCCAGTTTCTCTTCAGCTTCCTTTATTGCGTTCTGGAGCTTTTCAAGTTTCTCAAGAGGAGGTTTTTCTTTGACCCTTATGTTCTTTAGCTTCTGAGGGAAGGTCTTTACCATGGAAGCGAGCTGGCTCAGCGGTTTCTTGACGGATTTAGCGATTGAGGCAATGAGAATTGCTGTCAGGATTCCATCTCCAGTTTCGCTGAACTCTTTGATAATTACGTGGCCTGACTGTTCGCCGCCAACGAGAGCTCCGACCTCATCCATCTTCTCTGCCACAAACCTATCACCTACGGGAGTCCTGTGGAGGTTGAGTCCCATCTCTTTAAGGAACACTTCAAGTCCCATGTTGCTCATAACTGTTGCGACCACTTCTTTACTCTTTTGAGCGTAGTGGGCTGCGAGAATGGCTATGAGCTTGTCGCCGTCCACTATATTGCCGTTCTCATCAACGGCAATGCACCTATCGCCATCTCCGTCAAAGGCAAAGCCCATGTGGAGGTTAAGGTCTCTGACTTTCTGGGCTATAAACTCTGGGTGGAGAGCTCCACACCCTTCGTTTATGTTCTTCCCGTCGGGTTCAGCGTTAAAAACGAAAACCCTTGCTCCGAGGGATCTAAAGACCTGCGGTGCTATCTGAAAAGTAGCGCCGTTTGCGCAGTCAATTCCTATCTTTAGACCTGCCAAGTACCTTCCAGCAGATTCAAGGTGTTTTTCGTAAGACTCAACGAGGTTCTCTCCGTCAAAGACCCTTCCGATATTTTCCGGCAAGGCTTTGGGTAGTTCGTACTTGTTGAATACAACGAGTTCCAGTCCCCCCTCTTCTACTTCAGAGAACTTCTTTCCTTCCCTTGTAAAGAACTTTAGGCCGTTGTACTCGTAAGGGTTGTGGGAGGCCGATACCATTACGCCGCCGGAGAGGTTACCTTCCCTTACGAAGTAGGAGATGGCGGGGGTTGGAACTGTGCCGACGTCTATTACGTCAACGCCCGTGGCTGTAAGTCCGCTAATAAAGGCGCTCTTAATCATGTCAGAAGAGAGGCGAGTATCTTTACCGATAACGACTGTGTGCCTTTCGTCTGGAAACTTAGCGTTGAGGTAAACGCCGTAGGCTATACCTATCTTTTGAACCATTTCAGGAGTCAGGGGATATTTATTGGCAATGCCTCTTATTCCGTCCGTACCGAAGAGCTTCCTCTTTGCCTTCATTTTGCCTCCCTTACCGTGATTTTTACTGTGTTCGGTTCTACCCGGTACTTGCTAACGAGTTTCAGGTGAATCTCTCCTTTCCCTTTAACTGATGACAAGTCAACCTTTTCTGTTTCAACGTATTTTACGCTGTTTTTCGCGTCTTTCGGGAGGTAAACGATAACGTAGTTAGGGGAGATGTCAAGTTTTAAACCTTTTTTCAGGCCAACGATGTTTAGCTTTACTGGAACAGCCTTTTCTATGAGATTTTCTACTTCTACGGTAATGCTCTCGGGATGTATTTTTTTAACCTTTACGGACTGGATAGGAAGGATAAGTCTTGACTTGTCTATTTTTACTGATATCTTGCCGTCTTTGTTGGGGAGTAGATTTGCCGGTAAGACGAATTTAACGGTTCCTTTCTCTCTCAGTATGATGAGGTCTTTTCTGTAGCCTTCAACGAGTATCGTTACCACCTTCGGGTGGTAGTCAATTATCCTGTAGTTGCCCGTCGGAATGGGGTGGATTTTAAGCTGGAGCTCCACCTCCGAGATTTCCCTGTTCACTGCCAGTAGCCATAGTAGGGTGGCAAAAAGCAGAGCAAGAACCTTGTAGTGGAACCTGTAAAACACTGCGTCAAGCAGCTTCTTCACTCTTGCTTCTCCTTAAGCTGAAAAAGGAGTTTTTCTCCTTTGCCTTCTTAACGAGCAGTCCTTTGAGAACTTTCTTAAGCTTTTGGGGGTCAAGGTCCTTTATGAGCTTTCCGGTATAGGCAACGGAAACGGCGCCGGTTTCTTCAGAGACAACGACGACAACTGCATCTGTTTCCTCGGTTATCCCTATGGCAGCCCTGTGCCTTGTTCCTACTGTCTGAGGGAGGTTGGGGTTAAGGGAAAGAGGTAAGAAGGCTCCGGCCTTGTAGATTTTGTTTCTCCTTATTATCGTTGCGCCGTCGTGGAGGGGAGTTCCCGGCCAGAAAATTGTGATAAGGAGCTCCTTAGAAACCTCTCCGTTAATGGCCGTTCCAGCCTCAACGTAGTTGTCAAGGTTAACCTCCCTCTCAATGACCATAAGAGCTCCTATCCTATCTTCAGACATTGCAGCTGCAGCTCTAACGATTTCTTCTATTACTTTTTCAGCCTCTTCTTCGGAAGAAAAGATGCCAAAGTGTTTTTCGCCAATTCGTGCAAGGATTCTCCTAATTTCTGGCTGAAAGATGACGAGGAGTGCAAAGATACCGATTGTTATCAGGTTGTTAAAGATGAATGATAAAGTGTAGAGGTGGAAGAACTTCGCAATAACGCTCAAAATGAGAAGGAACAGGAGACCTATCAGTATCTGAATTGCTCGGGTTTGAGAGAGGTAAATGAAAATCCTGTAGATGAGGAAGGCTACAATTAGTATATCTATTACGTCCCAGAGCGTTATTTTGGGGAAAGTCTCTAACAACTTGCCTCCTCAATGGCTAAAAGGGTGTCAAGGAACTGCTTTGTTTCCTTTACGTCGTGAACTCTAAGGATTTTTGCACCTTTTAGGACGGCTATTGCCGCTGCTGCGAGGCTTCCCGGTACTCTACGGGCTGGAATTTCTTCTCCCGTTACAGCACCTATGAAACTCTTCCTTGAGGCTCCTATGAGTATTGGTAGTCCGAATACTTTGAGCTCTGAAAGCCTTTTGAGAATGCAAAGGTTGTCTGTGACCCTCTTACCAAAACCTATTCCCGGGTCAATGATGAGCTGGGAACGTTCTACGCCCCTTTCTTCTGCCATTTTTATGGTTCTCTCAAAGTACTCAACAATTTCCTTAACTACGTCCTCGTAGTAAGGGTTCTTCTGCATGTCCTTCGGAGTTCCCTTAATGTGCATGATTACTGCAGGACACTTCCTCTTTGCCACGAGCTGTGCCATTTTGCTGTCAAAGTGAAAACCGCTTATGTCGTTAACGATGTCTGCTCCTGCGTTAAGAGCTCTCTCAGCAACGGAAGACTTGTAGGTGTCTATGGAGATAAAGAAGTCATCTCCAAGTTTCTTCCTCATCTCCTCAATTACCGGAATGGTTCTTCTTATCTCTTCCTCCAAAGGAACGGGCTCTGCGCCGGGGCGGGTTGATTCGCCGCCGATGTCAATAATCTGTGCGCCTTCTTTTAGCATCTCTTCGCATCTTTTGAGAGCTCTATCGGTAGAGCTGTAAAGTCCTCCGTCAGAAAAGGAATCGGGAGTTACGTTCAGGATTCCCATTATGACAGGTTTTTTTAGGGAAAGTTCTTTTCCCCTGTAGGAAATCGTGAAGGAGTCTTTCCTATATTCTGAGAGGGTTTTTTGGAGCTTTTCGGAGAGCTTTTTAAGACCAAAAGGTTGTAGCTTGAGTTTCTCAATTAGCCTTTCAAGTTCCCTTTCTGTAACCATTAGAAGGACAGTGCACTTTCCCTTTTCAAAACTTGAGGCCTTCCTTGGGACGGCACAGTCCCCTCCAAGAGCTATAGCGTCCTGCTTTAAAATGTTTGCGGCTCTTGTGTCAATGTCCTTTACTTCAAAGAGTAAGACCTTCCCTTTCTTTGAAAGAATTTCTACACCTTGAGGGGTGTTACCTATTTTCAGCAGGTACTCTTTTAACTCTTCCGGGTCTTTGAATTCCTTAGGGACAATAAGCATCCTTTCCTCTTGCTATCTTTATTGCTTTACTATTATACTGTCAACCTCAAAGGAGGTGGCAGTGGAAGAGCTTCTTTCCCTAAAAGAGGCCGCTCAGCTTCTATCAGAGCTGTTTAACAGGAGTATTTCGGAGACGAACATATCCTACTTGATAAACTACGGAAGAGTAAACGGTTACAGAAGAGACGGAAAGCTGTTTGTTTCCCTAAGGGAGCTAAAGGAGTATTACGAAAAAAAGCAGGAGGAAGAGAGAAGGAAGTATGAGGCCTACTTAGGGAAGGAGATAAACTGGCACTTATCCTTTGACTGGGTTAAGGAATCTGAAAGGACAAAGCATGTCCATCGTCTTCACCCTTACAAGGGAAAGTTTATTCCTCAGCTTGTTGAGTACTTTCTTGACGAGCATACAGATGAGTTTAAAAGAGAGGTCTTTTTTAGGCCGGGGGATATAGTACTTGACCCTTTCTGCGGTAGTGGAACAACCTTGATTCAGGCCAATGAACTTGGCATTCACAGCATAGGTATAGATGTCTCTGAATTCAACACTATTATTGCTGAAGTAAAGTTTGCAAATGTTGATCTTACAGAGCTTGAACTTTCAGTGAGAAGTATTTTGAGAGACTTAAAAGCGTACGAGTCTCAGGAAAAGCTGACAGAATTTGAAGAAGAGCTAAAGAAAAAGCTTCAAGAGTTCAACCAAAGATACTTTCCCTCTCCTGAGTTCAAGAAACTTTTCAGAGCCAACAAAGTAGAAAAGAGCTACTTAAAGGAAAAAGAGAGGGAGTTTTTAGAAATTTACCTAAATCTTCTAAGGAAGTATGGCGTATCCTTAGAAAGTCCATCTCAAGGGAAATTCCTTGATAGGTGGTATTTGCCGAGCGTTAGAAGAGAAGCAGAGATTGTTCTCTCACGTATAGAGAGGGTGAAAGATGAAATATTGAAAAAGACTTTAATGGTAATCTTGAGCCGCTCAGTTCGCTCTGCACGAGCGACAACTCATATGGACTTGGATAGGTTAAAAGAACCTCAGTATGTTCCTTATTACTGCTATAAACATTTTAAAATCTGTAAGCCTGTCTTTCGGTTGCTTCCTATATTCCAAAGATACGCGAAGGATACTTTAAGAAGGTTATCCGAGTATAAGAAACTAAAAACTGATGCTTTTCAGGTGGTTCTTACAGGGGATAGTAGAAAGATAGACATATTTGAGGAGGTGAAAAGGAAGAATAGGAAATTTTATGAGCTCCTTAAAAGGCAAAAGATAAAGGGTATTTTTACTTCACCCCCTTACGTAGGACAGATAGATTATCACGAACAGCATGCTTATGCCTATGAACTCTTTGGAATAGAGAGGAGGGACGAACTTGAAATAGGACCTCTCTTTAAAGGTGAGGGGTTAGAAGCTAGAAGAAGCTATATTGAGGGAGTTTCACAAGTCTTGAAAAATTGCTTGAGATATTCAATTGATGATCCTTACGTTTTTATAGTTGCTAATGATAAGTATAATTTGTATCCAGAAATAGCCAGAAGGGCAGGATTGAAAATAGTGGAGGAGTATAAAAGGCCCGTTTTAAATAGAACGGCAAGAGATAAAAATCCTTATGGGGAAAGTGTGTTTTTAATGAGGAGGATTAAATGAAGGAAGAATTGGAAAAGTTAAAAAAGTTGATGGATCACTTAATAGGTTTATTTGAATTTTTCGACAGGGAAGATGAGTTTAAGGAGGTTTCAAAGATACTGCAACAAGTTAATTTTAGGATGGATTATATTTTGGGTAATAGACAGATAGTATTGTCAGACCTTATAGAGTTTATAATTTTCGGAAGACTTGCGTATTTTATGCAAAGTAGGCCTAACGAGTCTAATAAGAAGCTTTTTTTGGAGTTCCTTTTGGGTTTGATTAATTTATTAATGAAAATAGATAGTCTCTCAGTATCTGAAAATAGGAGAAAATCATTTATAAAAAAACTTCTGAATGAGAAGTTATATTTAGATGAGCAAGATAGAAAAAATTTGATGATGCTAAAAGTTTGGAATAGACCCATAGGGATGCCTTTAAAGGAAATTCTTAATTCTTTAAGAGGGTTTCAGAATCTTAAGAAAGGAAATAAAAAGAAGTTAGAAAATTTTATAAAGGAACTAAATAAAGTTTATGACTCTGTTCTACCCAAAACAGCTGGTGGCTTATGGCATGAATTAGGAACGTATGCTTTTATGTTAAACTTAGATTTAGGTTATATTATTCCTTTACTGATTCATCAAAGAATTTTCAGCTATTCGGATTATTTAGTTCCTCCTGACTTTCTATTATTAACTTATGATTCAAAATTATACGGGATTGAGGTTGGAGGAAAAAAAGAAATACAGTCTGGGTTATTCTCTGCAAAGACAGGAATACCTACAATAACGATAGATACTTCAAATTCGAGAGTTTCCGATAGATGCCCCATTTGCAAAAGTTGGATACAACTGTGTCCTTATGTTATTGAAAGATTTACAGAACCAGAAGTAAAAGAACGATTACTTAAAGGTAAATTTGAAATAAAATGTTTGGAAGAATGTAATAAATATAAAAAAGAGGAAATTCTCAATGGGAAATGCCCTTATTCAAAGTATAAGCAAGAAAGAGGTAAATCAACTTATAACTCTCATAAATTTGCTGATGGAAAACATTATCATTGGAAGTGTGTACTAAATAACCTTAATAGCGAGACAATAGAACAAATAAAACAAAAAGGAAATAGAGCCATAAAAACGCACATTCTATATTACAGTGGATTTGAAGGTCTATTTAAAAAAATAATCTTAGGGCAGGAAATTATCACTTTGAAGAAAAAAATTCTTAAGATAGAGGAAATTTTTAAAAAAATTTTAAAAGGTAAAGATGATGGAGAAGGAAGCTCAGCTCATAGCTCTTGAAATCCTGAGGGTTTTAAAGTCCCGATTCGATAATTCTCTGGAAGATGCAGAAAGCAATAGAAATGCGCCGTTTCATAAAGCAGTTTTAAATACTTTTAGCAATAAGTTGGAGAAACATATAGATAACGAGAGTTACTGTAATAGGCTATGGAATCCGTAATAACAACCCACAAGAATATGGACTTAGACTCCCTTGGGGCAGTAGTTGCAGCAAAGAAGCTCTTTCCTGAGGCTACGGTAGTTTTACCGGACGCCAAGGGAAGTGACGTTATTAAACTCCTTTCTGAAAACCCAGACCTTTTGGAGTTTGTAGGGGAGAGCTCCTTTAAGGGAAAGATTAAGAAGTTAATCGTTGTTGATACCGATTCCTTAGAGAGAATTCCTAAGAGCGTTGCCTCAGGGCTTTCTCCAGATTCAGAGGTTATCGTCTACGACCACCACTCCCCCGTTTTCTCTCAGGTAGAGGAGGCTGATGTTCACTACAAGCACTCTGGCTCTGTAACTTCTTTGATGGTTCTCCTCCTTAAAGGAAAGGGAATAATCCCTTCTCCCTTAGAAGCTTCCGTTATGTTAACTGGGATTTACGCTGATACGGGAAGTTTTAGGTTTCCTACGACTTCTCCCCTTGACTTTGTTGCCGCTGCCTACCTCCTTGCCCTTGGAGCTCGCTTGGAGTTTGTAAAGAAGTACCTTCCCCTTGAGATGTCAGACAGAGAGCTTGACGTCCTGAAGGTTTTAAAGGATAACCTCGTAGTTACGGAAGTTCACGGCAACCGCATAGGCATTACCTACGCCCGGTTTGATTCCTACGTTGGAGAGGTTGCCCACCTTGTCAGTAAGCTCCTTGAAATTACGGGACTTCCGGCCCTTTTAGCGGCTGTAGAAACTCAGGGGGCTACCTTCCTTATAGGTAGGTCTCAGACCGAAAAGGTTGATGTTTCTAAGGTGGTAGGCCGTTTCGGTGGAGGAGGACACCCAGAGGCCGCCTCGGCTACGGTGAAGGGAAAAACAGCTTTTGAGGTTTTAGAGGAGCTCCGAAGAGTCCTCTACGAGGAGGTAGAGCCCCTTAGAAGAGCTGCCGATATCATGACCTCACCTCCGATTACGGTGAAAGCAGGAGCAAGTGTAAAAGAGGCGAGAGCTCTCCTAATGAAGAACAGCATAAACGCCGCTCCAGTTGTTGATAGAGAAGGAAAGATTGTTGGAATTGTAAGTAGAGCTCTCCTTGATAAGGCCGTCTACATGGGACTTGAAGAGGAAAGGGTTTCTGACGTTATGGAAAGGGACTTTTTCTCCGTATCGCCAGAGACTTCCCTTGACGAGGTTGAAGAAATCATCGTTGAAAGACATCAAACCTTTGTCCCGGTAGTTGAGAAAGGCCGCCCGGTTGGAGTCATAACGAGAACCGATATCCTTATGAACCTCTACAGGAATGAATTAGCGGATATTTCCCGTTTTTACGAAAAAAGGGCGAGTCTATCACCTCGCTTTAAAAACGTTGCTGCGAAGTTAAAGGAAGTCCTTCCTGAAGAGCTCTTTAACCTCATCAAGGAGATAGGTAAGTTTGCAGATGAGAGGAAGGTTAACGCTTACATAATTGGCGGTTTTGTCAGGGATTTAATCATCGGAAGGAAGAACTTTGACGTTGACATCGTTATAGAGGGGGATGCGACAGTTTTTGCCAAAGAGCTTGCTAAACGTTTTGGTGCAAAAGTTCACACCTATGAAAGGTTTAAAACTGCAACGGTCGTTTTTAAGGGAGGGAAGAGAATAGACTTTGCTTCTGCAAGGACGGAAGTTTACAGAGCTCCCGGAGCTCTCCCAGAAGTTGATATGGCACCATTAAAGAAAGATTTAATGAGGAGGGACTTTACGATAAACACTTTGGCCATAAAGATAAACGAGAAGGAGTTTGGAAAACTCATAGACTTTTTCGGTGGACTTAAAGACATAAAGGACAAGAAAATAAGGGTTCTCCACTCCCTTTCCTTTGTTGAAGACCCGACGAGGATTTTAAGAGCTCTCCGCTTTGCCACAAGGTACCGCTTTGAGCTTGGAAAGCACACAGAGAGGCTCCTTAAGATAGCCGTTCAGAGGAAACTGTTTAAAACGGTAGAGGGTCAGAGGATATACCACGAGCTTAAGCAGATATTCCTTGAAGATAACCCTCTAAGGGTAATGAACAAGCTGGAAAAGTACAGAATAATTTCTTCACTTTTCCCCTCAATCTCTTGGGACAGATTTAAGAAAGATCTCTTTGAAAGAATTAGGAAAGTAATTATCTGGCATAAGCTTAACTTTCCGGAGAAGGAGACTAAGTACCATATCCTTTACTTCGGAGCTCTCTTCTTAAGAGAACCTTTAAACCGTGTTGAAAAGTACATAAAAGAGCTTGCCGTTCCGCAGAAAGAGGCAGAGCTCCTATTCCAGATTCTTAAAAATTCCCTGCCTCTCATCAAAAAGGTAAGGCTTGCAGGGAAAAATAGTGAAGTTTACGAACTTCTGCAGAACCTTCCTGAAGAGTTTTTACTTTTCTTGGCAGCACTTCCACAGGATGAAGAGACCAGAAACAGGGTTCTCAACTACCTTAAAAGCTGGCGATTTATAAAACCCCTTGTAAACGGTGAAGACCTTAAAAGTATGGGGCTTAAGCCGGGACCTGTCTTTAAGAAGATTCTAAGTAAGCTAAAATATGCAATTATAGATGGAGAGTTACCCAATGACAGGGAAGAACAGCTTACACGAGCTAAGGAGCTTGTAGATGCAGAAAAGCGCTGATTTGCTTGTTGCTTCTTGTGTACTTTTTCTCTCCTACAGCTTGGCTCAACTTGCTTCTGCTGTAGCCACATTTGGGTTAAAGCCTTGTTACAAGATTGATTTTCCTTCTACTTCTGTTTCTTCAAAAAAAGAAAAGCTTATTTCTTCCTTAGAAAAGCCCGGTTTCTTTAGCTCAGGTGAGAAGAAAGTAGAGGAAGTGCGCGAAGTTGAAAGTCAGGGGGAAGAAGTTTATTCACTTGATAACTATGTCCTCAAAGGGACTATAGTCTGTAGCCAGTGTGAACACAGTATAGCCATTCTTAAAGAGAAAAAAAGCGGTAAGAGTCTAACTGTAACTTCAGGTCAAAAGGTAGATGGCTTTAGAGTAGTTGCAGTCTACCCAGACAGAGTTGTTCTAAAGGGTAAAGGAAGGACGGTTGTTCTAAAGCTCTTTGAGAAGAAGTTTAACCGAAGTTCCAGTCTTCTGGATTCTAAGCAGGGGGAAAGAAACGTTTTTAAAGTGGAGAGAAGGGAAATAATAGATGAAATATCCTCCGGCAACTTTCTCAAGTATATAAGCATCATTCCTTGGAAAAACCCCGAAGGTTTAAAGGTTACTTACGTTAACCGCAGGAGTTTCATCTACAAGCTGGGACTGCGTCCCGGGGATGTTATAACTTCTATAAACGACGTCCATATAAAGACGCCGGAGGATTCCTTCTCCGCCTTTGAGCAGCTTAAAAACTCTGATACTGTAACTATAACGGTGGTAAGGCATGGCAGGGAGATTAAGCTCCACTACGAGCTTGAGTAGGAGGGTCGGGGTTATGAGGAAAACTGTAATTGCACTTTTCGTCTCTCTCTTTTCGCTCTCACCCCTTGTTTCTTTGGCACAGCCTCCTGAGAGCGTTCAGATAAACTTTGACTCGGTTGACATTCAGGATTTTACGAAAGTGGTAAGTCAAGCTATCGGCAAGAACTTCATAATACCTCCAACTTTAAAGGGGAAAATTACGGTTATTTCCCCAAAGCCGATTCCTAAAAAAGAGCTCTTTAACCTCTACGTTGCAGCTTTAGATGAGCTCGGGTATCAGGTGGTTGATTACGGAAGCTACGTAAAGGTAATCAGGAACAGGAACGCTCCTAAGGAGAGTGCTGACGTTAAGTCGGGAAAAGTGGACGGGGGAGACAAAATACTTACCTACATCATAGTTCCCGAGCACTTGCAGGTTACGCCGATTCAAAACCTTGTTAGGAATCTACTCTCTCCTGTAGGTAGGGTAAGCTTTGTTAGGGATGCAAACGCAATTGTCGTAACGGATAAAGAGAAGAACATCCACAGGATAGAGACGGTTATAAGGAGGATTGACAGAGCTCCCGTCAAGATGGAGATAACTTCTTTTGAGTTTAAGAACGGTAAGGCCAAAGACGCAGAGAGGGTCTTGAGAGCTCTCCTTGATAAGACCTTTGCCTTTGACATTGCAAAAGTCCTTCCGATTCCCGGAAGGGATTACTACCACTTTGCCGTAGATGAGAGGACGAACACTCTCTACCTTGTTGGAACTCGCAAAGTTATTGAAGAGGTAGCTTCCCTCGTTAAGAAACTTGACAAGCCCTTAAACGTTGAGGAAGGGAACATTCACATTATAAGGCTTAGGTACGCCTTTGCCGAGGATATGGCGAAGGTTCTTGATAGCCTCTTTAAGGGAAACGCTAAAAAGAGCGTGGGCCTAACTGGTGAGGTAAAGGTCGTTGCGGATAAATCCAGTAACTCGCTAATAGTTCTTTCCTCCCCGAACGACTTTAAGGTGGTGAAGGAAGTTGTTGCGAGCATAGACATAAAGAGGCCACAGGTCTTTGTTGAGGTTCAAATAGTTGAGATGTCTATGGACAAGCTCCTCCAGCTTGGCGTTGAGTGGAAGTTCCTCTCCCGTGGAGAGCTTGTTCCCTTTGGAGGAAGCCTTTACGGTAACCTGCCCCTGCAGGAAGGATATCCTACAGCTTCTCCGGGGCTTCTCCTTGGACTTGCCAAGTGGAGAAACGGTATGCCGGATATTGGTCTCCTCCTTAACGCCTACGCTAAGGAAGGTGGAGTTAACGTTATAGCTACTCCCCAGATTCTCACCCTTGATAACGAGGAAGCAGAGATTAATATCACCAAAGTAATTCCCTACTCAACCGGGGTTAAGTACGACGCAAACAACAATCCCGTTATCAGCTACGACTACAAGGACGTTGGTATAACTCTTAAGATTACTCCCCACATAACAGCCTCCGGAGAGGTCAGGCTAAAGATTTACGAAAAAGTAGAGGATGTAGTAGGCTACGCAAACGCCGACCAGACAGCTCCCATTACGTCAAAGAGGGAGGCGAGGACCACAGTTGACGTTCAGGATGGACAGACCCTCGTTATAGGTGGACTTATAAAGAGTAAAAAACTAACAACGGTTGAAAGAGTCCCTATTCTTGGTAACCTGCCTATAATAGGAAACCTCTTTAAGAAGACGGGACACCAGATTGAGAAGACGAACCTCCTCGTTTTTATTACGCCAAGGATAGTTAGGAGCAGGGAGGAGGAGAACCAGCTTACAAAGGATAGGTTAAAACTCTACTACGAGAACATAAGGAAAATTCAGGAGTCCAGAAAGGGTATAACCTCGGACATAAAGGGCTTTGGAGAATTTCAGATGGGAGAGGGTCTAAGAGTAGATGTTAAGTGAGAGGGAGTTTATTGAGAGATTAAAGAAAAGGGGACTTATCCCGCAGAAAGCAGGCAGTAAGTTCAGAGATTTGGTGGGGATTGTTAAGTGGAGCTCCCCCGAAATCAAGGAGCTCTTTAAAGAAGCTGGCATCCCGTTCCTTGAAAAGCTTCCAGAAATAGAAAGAGAAGTTCTCTCTAGGGTTCCTTCCCTTTTCCTGAGGAGAGAGAGGATTATTCCCTTAAAAGAAGGAGAACATTACGTAGAAGTTGCCACCGATAACCCTTTCAACTTTGAAGGGCTTAAGAAGCTTGAGTGGATGTTCTCAAAGCCTGTAAAAGCCTTTGTAGTTCCCTTTGACGAAATTAACGCCTTTCTGATGGAAGGAGAGGAATCGGAAGAACAGGAACAGGAAGAGTTTGAAGAAGTTCTTGGCGAGGACATACTCGCTTCTACGGAAGAAGCCCCTACCGTTCAGTTTATAAACGATATTCTTATGACTGCCCTTAGAGTAAGGGCGAGTGACATTCACTTTGAGCCTTTTAAGGACAGAATGAGGATTCGTTTTAGAGTAGACGGTGTCCTTAAAACTTTCAGAGAGATTCCAGTTTCAAAAGTGCCGGCAGTTGTTTCAAGGCTAAAGATAATGGCGAACCTTGACATTGCGGAAAAGCGCCTTCCTCAGGACGGAAGGATAATGGTAAGGGTAGGGGGAAAAGAGGTTGATATAAGGGTTTCTACACTCCCGACCTACTTTGGAGAGAGGGTGGTTTTAAGACTCCTCTCAAAGGAGAGCATTCTCTACTCTACAAAAGAGCTGGGGCTTCTTGAGGAAGACTACAGGCTGTTTGAAAAGTTAATCCACACTCCCCACGGGATAGTCCTTGTAACGGGACCTACAGGCTCAGGTAAAACCACAACTCTCTATGCCGCCCTTTCTGAGATAAACAACGAGGAAATTAACATCATAACGGTTGAAGACCCTGTTGAGTACCAGCTTGACGGTATCTCTCAGGTTCAGGTGAAACCCGACATTGGGCTGACCTTCGCGAGCGCTTTGAGGAGCATCTTAAGGCAGGACCCCGACGTAATAATGATTGGTGAAATCCGCGACGTTGAAACGGCCGAAATTGCCATTCAAGCTGCTCTTACTGGCCACTTGGTCTTTTCAACCCTCCACACAAACGATGCGGCCTCTTCCGTTACAAGGCTCCTTGATATGGGAATTGAACCTTTCTTAGTCGCCTCTTCCGTTGTAGGGGTTATCGCTCAGCGCCTTGTTAGGAAGGTGTGCCCCTACTGTAAGGAAGAATACACCCCGACCTTTGAAGAGCTCCGAGAGCTCGGAATTGAAAACTTTAAGGGTTCTTTCTATAGAGGGAAGGGCTGTGAGAACTGTATGGGAACGGGTTATCTCGGGAGAACTGCAATTTACGAGATACTGCTCGTGGATAGTGCTGTAAGGAGGGCGATTCTTGATAACAGGGACTCTGACGAGATAAAGAAGCTTGCCGTTGACAGGGGAATGAAGACGCTGAGGGTGGACGGTGCTGAAAAAGTTAAAATGGGGATAACAACTCCGGAAGAGGTTCTGAGAGTTACGAGAGGGTAATGGCAGTTTTTAGTTATAAAGGTGTTGATAGGAAGGGAAAAGAAGTAAAAGGGGTAGTAGAGGCTTCTTCCCGTGCCGGAGCGATAGAGAAGTTAAAGTCCCGAGGTATATTCCCTTACGAGGTTAAGGAGGAGAAGGAAAAGAAGAAATCTTTTGTGCAGTTCTCTTTACGGAAAGGACTTTCTGATAAGGAGCTCCTCATTTTCTTCAGAACCCTCGCTGCCATGCTGGAGGCAGGAATACCCCTTACTGACGCAATTACGGCCTTTTCCCGCGACGTAGATTCTAAGGGGAAGGAAGTCTTCCTGACGAGGTTAACGGGAGCTCTGAAAGAGGGAAAAAGCTTCAAAGAGGCCTTGGAGCTTGCCGGAATTACCGACCCCGTGGTCCTTAGCTTGGTTCAGGCAGGAGAAAAAGGAGGAATGCTGCCAAGGAGTCTGAAAACTATTGCTCAAATCTTGGAGAGGAAAGAAGAAATCAAGCACCTCTTAGTAAGTGCCCTGATTTACCCTACAGTTCTCATTCTGGTTGCCCTTGGCACGGTCGTTTTTATGATGGTAACGGTGATTCCCAAAGTCACTTCCATATACAAATCCGTTAAGCTGAGCTTGCCGCTTAGCACGAGGATTACCCTCGGCGTAAGCAACTTTCTAATTGAGCACTACGCCCTTTTGGTAGTCTCTATTTTTGTTGTTTTTTCCGCTTACGTTTTCCTAAGTAAAAAGCTGAAAAATCAACTTGATAAACTTAAACTCCGATTGCCCGTTGTCGGGAAGTTTCTCTTTTATATAGAAATTCAACGCTTTCTGGAAATACTCGGAAGTTTAGTATCTTCCGGAATTCCGATAGTAGAAGCAATTCCTGTAGCAGCCGGAGCTGTTAAAAATAGTTACATTGCCGGATTAATATTTGAGGTTAAAGAAGAAATTAAAAAAGGAATTCCTTTTCACAGAAGTTTCTCTTCTGCTTTTCCGAGAAGCTACAGTTTAGTTATTCACCTTATTAAGACAGGGGAGGAAACCGGTTTATTTGGCGAAATGCTCCTCAGAGCATCCCACTTTATACAGGAAGAGATAAAGATTAAACTCAATAACTTGACATCGCTCTTAGAGCCTGCTATGATGCTGCTTGTAGGTTTGATAATCGGTTTTATAGTGTACTCGCTCCTGCTCCCTGTGGTGAGCATAAGCACCATTACGGGAATAAGAGGATAGAATGAAGTGGTTAATAAGGTTCTTGAAGGGAGGAGGATATCACCTTCCGGCTATTGATATAGGTACTTACAGCCTCAAACTTGTTCAACTTGAGAAGAAAAAGAACGCTTTTAAGCCTGTCGTTTACGGAGAGCTTGTATACGATGAGCAGGTCTTTGCAGGAACAGAAATAATTGATAGATTTGTCCTTGCTAACTACATAAGACAGCTCATTGAAGAGAACAACGTAAGTGAGCGGGATGTTGCTATTCACGTTCCACTCGCTGCCTGCTTTTACAGCGTTATAAGTATTCCCTCTTCAAAAAATCCGGAAGAAGCCGTAATGAACTATATGCAGAGCATAATCACGCCGGAAGAACTCTCTCAGGTTAAGATAGACTACAAAATACTTCCAATTTCCATAGAACAGGATACAGTTGACATAGCAATAGCGGCCGTTAAAAAGGACTTTCTTGACGAGAGGATATCCGTTCTAACCCACGCAGGTCTTAATCCCGTTGTTATAGACATAGAGCCTGCAGCTATAAATAACCAGTTCTACCTCAACCATCCAGAGAGCACGAATGTTCCTGTCTGCATAGTTGACATAGGAGCTTCTTTTACGAAGATAGTGATTAGTTTTGGGGGATACCCTTACACGACGAGGAACTTGGAGCTCGGAGGGTTTTCCATAACAGAGCAACTTCAAAAAGAGTTTATGCTCAGTATGGAGGATGCAGAAGAGCTTAAGAGGGGGAACAACGTTAAGGAAATCACTTATGAGGAGGCCTTTGAAAGAGTTATCACAAAGTCCATTAAAAAGATAGCTACCGAAACCATGTGGACCATAGAGAACTTTAAAGACAGATTTAACTTAGACGTTGATACCATTTACCTCTACGGTGGTTCTTCAAAAATTAGGGGACTTGTTGAAGAGTTCAGGATGCTAACGGGGAAGGATGTTCTGGTGGGCTTTCCCTTTAGTTTTGCCGGGATAGCGGGTTACGAGGAGTACGAGGTTGCTGTTGGACTAAGCCTAAGGTATAAGGGTGACAGCAATGCTAAGGTTTAACTTTGCTGATGTTAAAGAGTCACGCCTTGAAAAGTACCTAAAGCCGGATGTTATCTTTGCGGTACTTATCGTGTTTCTTGCATTAGCAGTAGGCGCTTTGATGGAGAGCAACCTAAAAGAGGAAGTATCTGTAGTGAAGAGCAGAATAGCCCAGTTAGAGGCTGAGAAGAAGCGACTGAGGAAAATAGAAAAGCAGGAAAAAGTCCTCCGGGAAAAGCAGCAGGAGCTTGAGAGGAAACTTGCTATCGTTCGTGAGCTTAGTGAAAGGAGAAAAGTTCCCGCTTTCCTCTACTTCTTCGCTGACCCTGAGAACATGCAGGGGGTTTGGTTAACTTCTTTAGCTGTAAAAGGCAATCAGCTTGAACTGGAAGGAAACTGCAAAACCTTAGAGGAAATGTACCGCTTTATAGATAAAGTTGACAGAAAGTTAGGAACGGTAACTTTCAAAGAAGCGAAGTTGGAAACTTTTGAGGAGGAGAAGCTCAACTTTAAGGTAAATTACTACAACTTTAGCTTGAGTGCGGAGCTAAAAAATGGAGTTTCTAATTAGCCTTTACGAGCGTTGGTTGGAAATTCCACGGTGGCAGAAGTGGCTAATCATCTCTGCTATAGGAGCGATTATCTTTGCTTTACTTTACTACATTCGCATCGTTCCCCTTCAGGATACCTTAGAGGCTGAAAAGAGGAGAATGGAATCCCTCTCTTTAGTTGTTAACAGGCTTAAGACTATAGAGAGAAGGAAGCTTGACCTTGAGAAGACTATCCGGAAACTTGAAAGGAGAATTGAACAGATAGAGTCTGAGTTGCCTTCCGGTAGGGAAGATGTGAGCAGAATTATAAAGTCCATCTCCGATGCTGACAGCGGCGTTCAGGTTGTCAGTATTGAGAGGGGAGCTCCCGTAGAAAAGAAGTACTACGTGGAAGTCCCTTACTCCCTCAAACTGAAGGCTACCTATCCCGAGTTCCTCTCTTGGTGCGAAAAACTTTCAAGAGCAAACAGAATCTTAAACTTTGGGGACCTCTCTTTAAAGGCGATAGAAGTTGACGAAAAAGATAAAAAGTTGGAAGACGAGAGGTACACAACTTTAGTTGAACTTCAAATAAAAGCCTTTAACCTAAAGAGGTAGGGATGAGACTTCTTTTGGGGGCTTTGTTTGCACTCTTAGTTCCTCTTTCGGCGGTTCATGCTCAGACAGACCCTTTTGCAGACCCCGTAAGGAGCGCTGTTAAGAAGAGATTAGCTTCAATGGCTGCTCAGGGTCAGAAGGTTGTTCTCAATAAACCGGTAACTGTAAACAGATTTGAGCCAGTTCTTCCAGAAAGCCTTGATAGCTACACCGTTGAAGGAATTATAGGAAGCAAAGGTTCTTACCGTCTAATAGTAACCGATCCAACTACCGGTAGAACCTTTTTCCTTAAGGAAGGTGATGCTGTTGCTCCCGATACGGTGATAAAGAGGATAACCTTTGACACGGTGATTCTTACAAAGTACGTAATGGAAGGTGGAAAAATAAAGAAGGAGACCGTAACTCTCAAAGTAGATACGGAGGGATAAAATAATGAACAGGTGGCTTCTTCCCTTAGTTTTCCTGCTCTCTGCTGGTGTTGCGGAAGCGGGGACGATAAAAAAGGTTGATGCGGTTTTTGACGGGGAAGTCCTTGAAATAGACTTTCAAAAAGAGGGGGAGTGTGAAGCAGTTCCGCTGCTTAGCAGAGGAAAGAACATAGAGTACAAGCTTGAAAACTGCAAGATAGGCAGGCCCTTTACGATAGGAGAGAGAGGAGACCTGATAGAAAAGGTTGATATAAAGCCCGTTAATGGAGATACCCTCCTTAGCATAAGGCTGAAGCAGGAAGGAAAGGTTCAAGCAAGCGTTTCTGATGACACCATAAAGATTGTTGTAAAGCCTTTTAATTACGTGAAGCCGGAAATTACAGTTTCCCGCATTCCCAAGGGAGAGAGGATAGTATTTGATTTAAAGGTGAAGCCTCTGGGAGTATCTTACCTTCGTAAAGGGAATACTTTTGAAATAAAAGTTGCTGGCGTAAAGTTTGAGGAGGAGAGCTCTTCCCCTTACTCCAACTTCGTTAAGCTTGTGAAAGTGCGTTCCGTTCGGGAAGGGGGAATTATAGATGTAACCTTATTCCCGGGCGTTAAAGGGGTAGAGCTCACAACGAAAGGAAGCAAAGTAATTCTCAACATCTACGGCGGTTCAGCAAAGAAAGCCCTTGCGGGGACAGTTCAGAAGGAAGAATCTACAAAAGTTTCTTTAAATTTCACGAACGCTGACGTTAGAGCAGTCGTTAAAGCCATCGCTGAGGTAGCTGGAGTAAACGTTGTTTTTGACCCAGAAGTAAAAGGAAACGTTAGTATTAACTTTAAAAAGCCTGTCTACTGGAAGGAGGCCTTAAGAGCGGTTCTTGACCCCCTTGGACTCACCTATGAGGAAACTAAGGACTACATGAGGATACTTCCTAAGACCAAGATAATAAAGCAAGAAATTACAGAACCTGTTAGAACCTTCATAGTTCCCCTAAACTATGCCGACGCTAAGAAGCTCAAGGATGACCTTGAAAAGCTAATCAAGGGCGACAAGAGAGAGGTTATAACCGTAAACAAGGAGACAAACTCGCTGATTTTGAAGGTTACAGAGTCCCACTACAGGGAGATAATGAAGATTGTAAAGAAGGTTGACAGACCCGTTAAGCAGGTTCTCGTAAAGGCAAAGATTGTTCAGGTGGAGAACTCTGCCACGAAGGACTTAGGTTTTTCTTGGTTTGTTAGCGGTTACGATAGACTTGGAGATAGCTTTCACTCTACCTACTTAAGCGGTAGTTACGGCTTCTGGAAAGAGGATGCAGGTTTCACCCAGATAATAACTCCCGACACTTTTGGAAAGGTCTCTCAAATTCCTGCCCAACCCGGAACTTTAGCCCTTGGAATCTTGAACCCAACCCAAACTCTAAAAGTTGAACTTGCCTTAAAAGCCTTGGAAGTTGACGGAAATGCCAAAACTGTTTCAAGTCCAAAGGTCTTAACCCTTGACAACGAGGAAGCGACCATTGAGCAGGGTATAGAAATTCCTTATAGGGAAGCAACCGTTGGCTCTGGAGGAACAACTACTTACCAGCTCCAGTTTAAGAAAGCTTCTTTAATTCTTAAAGTGAAGCCCCACGTAACTAACGATGGCCAAATCATAATGGATATAGAGGTCAGGAAAGACTCTCCTAACCCTCAGTACGGTGGAGGAACTGCTGAACCGGCTATTGATACGAGGAACGTTAAATCCCGCGTGAAAGTCTCATCTGGGGAGACTGTTGTAATTGGAGGAATCTATGAAAAGATAAAGCAAGGGAATAAGAACGCCGTTCCGATAATATCCCAGATACCTCTTCTTGGATGGCTGTTTAAGAACGAGCATATAGAGACTGTAAATAGAAAGCTTTTGATATTTATAACTCCAGAAATTGTTGAGTAGTGGGGGGTACAATGAGAAAGCTTCTTTTAGCATCTCTTCTTCTTTTCCTCCCGGCCTGTGGTGGAGGAATGGGAAGTGAGAGCATTTATTTTTCTGAGCTTCAGAGAGGGGTGAAACAGCAAGACGTTAAGTGTTGTGCTAACTGGGATGATACGAATTCTATCTGTCTTGCATATACAATTCCACCTCCTCTAACTTTTACTTTTAAGGTTTCTTATGATTACTGTTTGGACTTTTCAGGCTGTGGAGGACAAAACTTTCATTTCTCTCCTGTGGATACAACAGTGGAACTATTACCTTCTTCTTCTCTTCCAGATGAACTTAAGGATGGAAACACCTTAGAGTACCTTTCAAGCCTTATTTCAGTTGAATCTGTTGACCTTTCCGAAGGAGGGGAAGCTGAAGGAGCAATTTCCCTAAGTAGTACGTTAGTAGAAGAGATGGAAAGATACTACAGCACTTACGGAAAGCCACTTTTGTTCACTCTTAAAGTAAACCTCGTCTACGTGGGAGATGATGGAGTTACGAAAATAACTGTTCCCTATCAGACTTTTATAGAGTTTGCTAACTTTATTTATGAAACTAACGATATGTGTACTACGGGCGGATAAAAATGATGGGGTTCTTAGTTATAGATAAGCCAACTAATTTAACTTCTTTTGAAGTTGTTAATAGGGTAAAAAAAAACTAAATGTAAAGGTAGGCCATACGGGAACCCTTGACCCCCTTGCCACTGGGGTTCTCATTCTGGCTATTGGTAAGGCTACGAAGCTTTCAGAGTATTTGCTTAAAAAGGATAAGTGTTACGTTGTTAAGGGACGTTTGGGGCTTTCAAGTAACACCTACGACGTTGACGGTGAGGTAAAAGAAGTTCCCTGTCAAAAGGTAGAGGAGGGAAAACTCGGGGAAGTTCTGAAAAACTTTACCGGAGAGATTGAGCAAGTTCCTCCTCCTTTCTCAGCAATTCGTGTAAAGGGTAAAAGGGCCTACGAGCTTGCAAGGAAAGGGGAAAAGGTGGAGCTCCCCCCTCGTCGCGTTACAATTTATTCCCTGAAACTCCTTGAATTTAGCTACCCCGACTTTACCCTTGAAGTCTGTTGCTCTTCGGGGACCTACATTCGCTCACTCGTTCACGATATAGGGAGAGCTCTCGGCTGTGATGCCGTTGTCGTTGAGCTGAGAAGAACAAGAGTAGGAAACGTTTCTCTTGAGGACGCCGTCCCCCTTGAGAAACTGAACAGGGAGAACATATCTCACTACATTCTTCCCCCCGACAGTCTGATTGACTTTCCAGAGGTAGAGCTCGGCGAAAGGGAAGCAAGACTGTTTAAAAACGGAGGAAGAATAAGATTGAACCTTTCGGAAGGCCACTATAAGGTCTACTCTAAGGGGACTTTCTTGGGTATAGGTGTTGTTAAATCCGGTTCTCTTAAACCTGAGAAGGTTTTAGTCGAGTGAACTGGAGCACGACTTTGAGCCTTTTAAGTATCTCCTGATAGTCCTCCTCTCCACTCTCAACCTTGTCCATGAGGGATTCAAGCTCCCTTGTGAACTCTTCCGAGGTGTACTCGGGAAACTTATTTGAAAGGTAGGTGTAAACGTCTATTCCAAGTTTTGTCGGGTATAGGAACTTCCCTTTCTCTACGACGTAGCGCCTGTCAAGGAGGGTCTGGACTATCTTGGCGTAGGTTGAAGGTCTTCCCAAACCTCTCTTTCTCATCTCTTCAACGAGTTCACCTTGGGTGTATGGGAATACTTTGGGAACTTGCCTTTTTGTGAATGAGAGAACGTTAAGGTAGTAGGTTTCGCCCTCTTTAAGTTCTGTCGGGAAAGGTTCAACCTTTAAGGGAACTAAGAGATTCCAGCCCTCTTTAACTATGGACGTAACTTTTTCCTCTTCAACTTCAATGTTTTCGGGGAGCAACTTAACGGCTAACTCAACGGTTTCAACCTCTGCTGGAATCATTTGAGAGGCCATAAAACGCCTAAAGATTAGGTCGTAGACCCTGTAGTGGTTCTTTGTCATCGTGGAGGTAGAGCCTGAAACGGTTACAAGGGTTCTTAAACCGTTTACGTCAAGAGGCCTTGTCGGTCTTATACACTCGTGAGCTCCACCTTCCCCCCAGCTTCTAAGTTTCAGGAATTCTGCTCCAAACTTTTCGGATATGTACTCCTTTGCAACTCCCATACCGGCAGTAGAAACCCTTGTGGAGTCCGTCCTGTGGTAGGTGATGAATCCGTTTTCAAAGAGCTCCTGAGCTATCTCCATCACGTCGTTTGCTGAAAGTCCGAGGATTCGGGAGGCCTCTTTTAGGAGCTCCCCCGTGTTAAAAGGTGGGAGGGGATTCTTCTCAACAACTTCTTTCCTCTTTACCCTTACCTTTACCTTGTCGGCTACGGCTTCTTTAAAGGCCTTTATGTCCTCAAAGCGGAACTTAAAGCTTCCGGCCTCTGTTTCTACCGTCAGTATTCCTACTTTTTCTTTGCTTTCTCTGTACCGCTCTATAACCCAGCCGAGAACCGGTGTCTGGACTCTTCCGGCAGAGAGCCAGAACTTTTTAAATACCTTCCAGAGGTGCTGGCTTAGTGAAAAGCCTACCCACCTGTCTGCCACTCTACGGACTATCTGAGCCTTTACAAGGTTTTCGTCCAGCTCCCTCGGGTTTTCAAGGGCTTCAAGGAAGGCTCTCTTTGTTACCTCATGAAACTCCATTCTTTTCATGTTCTTCTGGTAGGGTTTTAGGACAGTTCCAACGTCCCAACCTATCTTCTCCCCTTCCGTATCCGGGTCGCTGGCTATATAGACCTCGTCTATCTCAAGGGCTAAATCCCTAAGGGCTTTTACTGTGGTGAGTTTGTCCACGTCGGGCTTTCCGCTGCACTTTGAGCAGTGCTCTTCTGTTGTCTGTTCCCCACACTTTGTACAGTACTTTATTGTGTCGTAGACCGGTATGTGCCTACCTTCCTCCTCTTTTACTCCCCAGATTCCATCCCTAACCGTTAGGTCAAAGACGTGTCCTTTTGATGCTGTGAGGAGTAAGAGCTTGTTTCCTATGTTTATCTCGTAGGCGTCAACGTCCCTAACTCTCCTTTTGACCGGCTTTCCGAAGAAGTTTGCAATGGTTCTTGCCTTGTTCGGGGACTCAACAACGACTAAGGCCGTTTTTAGTAGGTTCTTCGTTTCTGCCTTTACCTTTCCTTCAAGGATTTCCCTTACCCTCTTCCTGTCCCTGTCAACGGTTTCAAAGACTTTAAGGAGCTCTTCCTTTTCAATTAGTGGAAGCCCAAACTTCTCAGAGAGCTCCTTTCCCCTTTCTACGTTTAAGACTCTAAAGGAAACATCCTCAAGGAAGATGTGAACCCTTCGCCTTAATGAGTTAAAGGCCTTTAAGTCGTCAACGAACATAATGCTAACGCCCTTTGTAAGTCCTCCTGCGAACATCCTTGAGGTTCTGCCAGAGGCCTGAATGTAGCCGGCAGCATCTCCTACAACGATGTAGAGCTCTCCTTCCTTTTCCTTTAAGGAGACGGTTTCAGACTTCTTTACCTTTTCAAGGAATTCAGGGTTGCTTAGGTAGCTCTCTATGTACTCTTTTACCTTTTCAAGTCTTTCTTTTACTGTGGAGCTCTTTATAGTCTCTTCCTTTAGACCTAAGTACTTCTTGAGGAAGGAGAGGTAAGAGGCAACTTTTGTCTGCTCTTCCTGTGGTAGGAGCTCCCTTATCGCCAGGAGAACCCCGAAGAGCTTAGAAGGAGAAAGTGTCAGCTTTATGCTGAACTCCATCTTGGGAACGCCCAAGAAGATGGCGTACCTGACGGCCTGAGGCAGGTCTATACCCCTTGCAAGGGGATTCCTGTAGCTGGCTATTCCGACTGCAGCTTGTATCTCCCCTTTTACGAAACTTTCCTGCCCCTCCGGTGTAAATCTCTCGTAGGAAATTGCGTTAATTCCATTCCTGTTTAAAAACTCAACAACCTCATCAACGTACTCCCTTCCCATGTCGGCAGAAGTAAAGACGAAGACGCCACTGCCAAACTCTTTTATGAACTCAACAGCTTTGGCTAAGTGGTTGCTCTCTGTATAGACCAGAACGTCCTCAACGTTCCTTAGGGCTGTAGCCGACTTTCCGACTTCAAAGCCAAGGAGCTCCCTAAATAGCTTTACCCTCTTTGACCTTGGCTGTGAGGTGGCCGAAGCGACAACGAGGACGTTTTCTATCTCCTTTCTCCTTTCTAAAAGGCGCTCTTCAAGTTCCTTTATTTCCTCGTAGATTTTTTTGTCTGCTTTACTTCCGAGTTTTGCAGCAAGACCTTTAAGCTCAATAACTCTTAGTGCAGTATTTACGTCCTCGTCGGTAAATCCCAGTAGCTTTATGACTTTATCTATGTTCTTTGCACTTTTTAGCAGTGAGTCAACATCATCAACAAAGACAAAATCAAAGGGTTTTGGAATAATGTCAAAGTTCCTGTATAGGAAGTTTGTCGTGGTTATCAGGATGTCGTAGTCGCCACTCTGGATTGCCTCTTTTTCCTTTTTCTTTCCAGTGTAGGCAACTATTTTTTTGTCGGTTAGTTTAGAAAGTTTTTGAACAGTCTGGAGGACTAAGAGTTTTGTCGGGACGAGGATGTAGACCTTACCGTCTATGTACGCAGAGGTAACGAGTCCCCAAGTTGTCTTTCCAACCCCCGTAGGGGCAATCATCGTGAAGGATTTTTTTAGTGCAACCCTTTTTGCCCAAGTAAGTTGAAGACTCCAAGGAGTAAAACCGGTTTTTTCTTTGAAAAAGCGTGAATAGTCCTCTGTAAAGGCATCAAGCTTACATATATCCTCAAAGTTTAACAGCTTATCCCCTAAGGCCTTACAGATTTCGCTCGGATTTCTGTAGTTAATTTTCTCCTTAAGACAGCTTTCACAGGGAAGTCCTGCCTTTAACCTTTCGTCGGATATTATTCCTTCACAGTTTGGACACATTCTATGAAATTCGGCTATTTTCACTTCCTTTCCTCCACTTTTAAAACTTAAAAAAGTGTATCACAAACTCCCTTAGGCTATAATGTTCCTAAACTTTGAGATGGAGAAGGGCTATGAGAACTATAAAGCACTTTATGCCTACAAAGGTCGTTTTTGGAAGGAAGACCATACACAGAATTGGAGAGGAGATAGAGAGCTTAGGCCTTAGCACTGAGAAGGTGGCCGTAATCTGTGGAAAATCTGCTGTTAGTAACGGCTACGTTGAAATTATCAAAAAACACATAAACGGTAAGGTAGAGGTTTTTGATATTGTTGAGCCAGAGCCGACTGTTGAGGTTGCTTTAAGGGTTATTGAGGAGGTAAAGAAGTTTTCTCCGGAGCTCCTCATCGCTGTCGGAGGGGGTAGCCCCTTAGACGTTGCAAAGGTGGTCTCTGTGATGCTTACAAACGAGGGGGAGCTCTCAGAGTTTATCGGCGTTCCAGAGGCCTTTAAAAAACCGGGAGTTCCACTCGTTGCCGTGCCGACAACCTCCGGCTCGGGCTCAGAAGTTACCCCTTACGCCGTCCTTACAGACAGGAGAAGGTTCAAAAAAGCCCCCCTCATTTCCCGCTACTTATATCCCGTCCTTGCGATAGATGACCCAGAGCTAACGGTTACTATGTCTCCCATAGTAACGACAAACACCGGGGTTGACGCTCTAACCCACGCCGTAGAGGCCTTTGTTTCAAAGAGGGCTACAGAAATTTCTAAGCTCTACTCCGGAAAGGCCATAGAGCTGATAGGTAGGTTCTTACCCCGTTCCTACGGAAACCCGAGGGACATTGAAGCTCGGGAAAACATGATGCTTGCAAGCCTTCTTGGTGGGATGGCCATAGCAGACGCCGGTGCTGGACTTGTCCACACGATGGCCCACGTCCTTGGCGTAATGTACAGAGTTCCCCACGGCCTTGCAAACGGAGTCTTTTTAGTTCCCGTCCTTGAGTTCTACGGCCTCTCTGCAAAGGAGGAGATTGAAGAAATAGGAAGGTTAATGGGGTTTGAAGGGGACGTTTACAGAGTCTTAGAAAAGTTAAGGGAGTTCCTCTCTTTCCTTGGAATTCCAAAGAGCTTAAAGGAGGTTGGACTTACGGAGTCCGATATACCAGACTTTGTTAACCTCGTTATGGAAAAGAAGTTTCTTATGGGTAACCTTCCTCGGATACCTACAGAAAGGGATGTGAGAGAAATGCTTAAGAAGAACCTTTAAGGAGAGACCCGAAGGAGGGTCTCCCCGTTAACTTTACTTCTTATCGTTGTTGTCCTTTTTCTTTTCCTCTTCCGGCTCTTTAACGATGATTTTGACCTCTCTCCTTGCGGAGTCGGCCTTAGGAAGCCTAATCTCAAGGATTCCCCTGTCGTATATGGCCTCTATGCCGTCCTCCTTAACCTCTACCGGAAGAGGAATTACCCTCTGGAACTCACCGTAGAAGCTCTCACTGAAGAAGACGTTTTCTTTCTCTTCCTTCTTCTCCTGCTTCCTGACGCCACGGATAATCAGGTAGTTGTCCCTTACCCTTACGTCTATGCTGTCCTTGTCAAGGCCGGGCATTTCTGCCTTTACGACAACCTCGTCTGGAGTTTCGTACATCTCAATTCTTGGCTCAAAGCTTGACTCAAAGGTGAACTCCCTGCCAAAAGTTCCAAAGCCCCTCATCATTTCAGACATGAGCCTTTCCATCTCTTGGAACTGCCTGAAGATATCTTCAAAGGGGTCAAATCCCCTCCTTCTTCCGAAGAATCCTCCAAACATCTCTCCCTCCTTCAAATGGTTTTTTAAGTAATCTAAATTCTACTTTTAAGTTAGTCCTCTTTTCTCGGTAATGCAAGTCTCATTTAACGCCGAATTTCATTCTCTTTTCTTTGACGAACCTCAGTAGTGTCCTTAGTGGGTGGGCGTTGAGGACACTCTTTTTCTGAACCCAGCCTCTCCTTGCCGTTCCTACTCCTAACTTGACCATCCACATGTGGTCTACGTGGTGGGAGTCGGTGCTTATGACAAAGTGAACGCCAAACTCCTGAGCCAAGCGACAGTGGGAGTCCCTTAGGTCTAAACGGTTGTAGTAGGCGTTAATTTCAAGGGCAGTGCTCGTTTCTGCTGCCTTTTTAAAGAGGGTCTCTAAGTCAAGGGGGTAACCGTCCCTCTGTCCGATTATCCTTCCTGTCGGGTGGGCTATTGCGTTTACGTAGGGGTTTTCCATCGCCTTTAAGATTCTCTCTGTGTTGTCCTGAGTAAAGCGGGAGTGTATAGCTGCAACTACAAAGTCAAGCTGAGAAAGGATTTCATCGCTAAGGTCAAGACTCCCATCGGGGAGTATGTCAACTTCTATGCCTTTTAGGATTTTTATCTTTCCTTTAAATTTTTCGTTTAGTTTGTCTATCTCTTCGTTCCTTTTTAGGAACTCCTCCTCAGAAAGCCCCCCGGCAACCTTTAAAGATTTGGAGTGGTCTGTAATTGCTACGTATTCATAGCCCATCTCAATGGCTTTAAGGGCTATTTCCTCAATCGTTGATGCACCGTCAGACCAGTTTGAGTGGACGTGAAGGTCTCCCTTTATGTCTGTGTAATCCACGAGCTTAGGGAGGGAGTGGTTAAGTGCAGCCTCAATCTCTCCGGTGTTCTCCCTTATTTCCGGTGGTGGCGTGTCCATACCTAAGCTCTTGTAAATTTCCTCCTCGCTCTTTCCTGCTATCAGAGTATCCCCTTTAAAGAGACCGTATTCATTTAGCTTATAGCCACTTTTTAGGGCTAACGTCCTTAGGTGTATGTTGTGGGCCTTTGAGCCTGTAAAGTACTGAAGGGCTGCTCCGTAGGAGTCCTTCTCAATGACCCTCAGGTCAACCTGCTCCCCCTCTTCAACGATAACGCTTGCCTTTTTAGTCCCCTGCCAGAGAACCTCTTTTACGTTGGGTAGGTTTACAAAGGCCTTTATGATTTCCTCGTTTTTCCCAGTTGCCAGTATGTCTATGTCCCCTACCGTCTCCTTCATCCTCCTTGTAGAGCCACAGACGGAGATTCTCTCTACGGCAGGGAGCTCCTTTAGCTGGTTAACGATTCTATCTGCTATGAAGACTGCAACGCCAAGGAGTATCCTACCGGAGCTCTTTTCGAGGAGCTCTATCCCCTTCCTTATCTTCTCAACCTTCTTAGCTCCGAAGCCGGGGAGCTTTAGGAGCTCTCCCCTCTCAATAGCCCTTTTAAGGTCTTCAAGGCTTCTTATCCCGAGCTTTTCGTAAAGAACTTTTACGGTTTTGGGCCCTACCCCCGGAATGTCAAGGAGGGTAAAGATTGTATCTGGAACTTGGTGCTTTAACTTTTCAAATTCTGAAATTTTTCCCGTCCTTAAAAACTCCAGTATCTTGGCCTGAAGTCGCTGACCGATTCCGGGAAGTGATGTGAGCCTTCCTTCCTTGGCTAAGATTTCAATATCTTCCGATAGGTCTCTTATCAGCCTTGCGGCATTCCTGTAGGCGCGAACATGGTAGGGGTTATCCCCCATAAACTCTAAGATGTCTGCCCACCTGTCAAAAATATCTGCCAGTTCTTTGTTTTTCATTTTTTACCTCACTTTCATTTCTATTATAATTTCCAGTGCTATGGAAGGAAAGGAACTGCGTAGAGATAACTACTGTTTTGTCTGTGGTAAGGACAACCCAAGGGGAATGCACCTTAACTTTACAAGGAAGGATGGGAAAGTCTACGCCCGCTTTTCCCTGCCCAAGTACTACCAAGGTTACGATAACGTAATTCACGGTGGAATTATCTCACTGATACTTGATGAAGCTATGGCCTACCTCCAGAACCTTGAGGAGCGCTTCCTTACAGGAAAGATAACTGTAAAGTTCCACAAACCTCTCTACGTCGGTGAAGAGGTTGAGGTTAAAGCTGAAATCGTTGAGGAGCGTAAAAGATTCAAGATAACAAGGGCTGAAATGGTAAGGCTCTCTGACGGTAAAAAATTAGCAGAGGCAGAGGCCCTCATGTTCGTTTTAAGGGAGAAGTAAATGGGAAAGTTTTTCCTCTCTTTGATTTTTGTAGCTCTTTCCCTCTATCCCGTTTACGGAAGTGAATTTAAAATTTTGACAGAGGCCACCTCTGTTAGGTCAGCTCCTAACGGGGAAATTGTCGGAACTCTCGGAAGGGGAGAAGTTCAGACCCTTTACGGAAAGTTCTCCTTCTGGGGAAAGGGAGAAAACGGTTGGGTCAACCTTGACTTTACAGAGGTCAACCTTCCAGAGTTTACAGTTACCGGAGAGCTAAGGTTACGTTTAGTTGAAACCGGTGAAGTTGAAGCTGTAACTGAAGAAGGAACTCTTCACCTTCTACAGGGTAGCGTCGTAGTTGTTTCAGAGGAAGATGATAACTTTATTTACGGTGTCTATAAGGGAAAGCCTTTAGCTCTTGACAAGAAAGAGCTTGACTCTCAGCCTGAAGAGAGACAGTTCCAGATAGCCGTTTTAAACAGGGAGGCAAGGTTAATTTCCTCTACCGGCAGAACGTTAACTTTAAAGCCCGGAACTGTTGTTTTAGTTGATGAGTTAAGTGGGGAGGTTCTCTTTTCTGGAGAGCTCTGGGAAAGGATTGAGTTTCCAGATACTCAGTCAGAACCCCAGATTGACGCCATCCTTGAAGAGGTGAACCACTTAGTAGATATATTTAACAGTGCCAAGTACTCATCCCCCATAGCAGAAAGGTTGGGTTACTACGTAAAACTCCTTCCCGTAGAGGAAGGAGACATTGAGTTAGTTCCTACCGGCGACGGTTATGGCCTAAAAATAGCTTTAAGGTATCAGCTCTTTTACAAGAGTGGAAAGCCTATAAAGACGAGGAAGACGAGGTTAATTTTTAAAAAGTCCAATTTTGAGTTCTGGAGGAAGGTTACCGAGGTTTGCTTTAACTACGGGATAAACAGGTTCGTTGAGCTTGATATCCTCAGGTATAACGGTGAAGACTTCTCAAAGGAAGGCTTTGTAGCTGCAAGCTTTAACGTCTTTAAGCTTGGTTATCTATCTACGACAAAAGGCTTTATGGATAACGCTGAGTCAGAGCTCAGCGAGGACCTCTGGTTCTTTGCAGATGAAGTCTATGAGAGGCTTGAAGATGACGATAGCGAGGAACGTTGAAGAGATTAGGAAGAGAATAGTTAACGCCTGTGAGAGGGCTGGAAGGAATCCTGAAGGAGTCCAAATCCTTGCTGCTACAAAGACGAGAACTCCTGAGGAGATAAAAGAGGCCTTTGAGGCCGGAATAAGACTTTTTGGTGAGAACAGGGTTCAGGAGGCAAGGGACAAGATTCCGGTTTTAAAGGAGCTCCCTGCAGAGTGGCACATGATAGGCCACCTTCAGACCAACAAGGTAAAGTATGCAGTTAAGCTCTTTGACGTTATTGAAACTGTTGATAGACAAAAGCTCGTTGACGAGCTTGAAAAGAGGCTCTCTCAACTTGGAAAGGTCATGAGGGTCTTTATTGAAGTAAAACTCTCCCCTGAGGAGACAAAGCACGGCTGTAGCCCAGAGGAAGTAGAGCCTCTTGCCCGTTACATACTTGGTAAAGAGCACTTAAAGCTTGAAGGCTTAATGACCGTTCCTCCCTACTTGGACGACCCGGAGGATGTCAGACCTTACTTTAAGAAACTGAGGGAGATAAGAGATAGACTTCAGGATAGCCTCGGAGTTCCTCTTCCTCAACTTTCTATGGGTATGTCCCACGACTTTGAGGTGGCCATTGAAGAAGGAGCAACAATTGTAAGAATAGGGACGGCTATATTCGGAGAGAGGAGGTATTAAAAATGAAAAAGCAACTTATCGTTTACGTGAAAGACCCCAACAACAAGAAAGTTGTAACGTCAGCCCTTGAGTCTGGAGTTTTTGCCCTTCTCCTTACAGAGCCAGAGAGTGCGAAAGTAAAACAGCTCGCAAGGGTTAAGACGATAGCTCCCGACGGGGACTACAAGCTCGGTGAGGATTTCGTTATCGTTGAGATAAAGGGTAAGCAGGATGAAGAGAGGGCTGCAGAACTCCTAAAGCAGGGGAAAAACGTCATCGTTAAGACTACCGACTGGACTATCATTCCCTTAGAAAACCTCCTTGCTCAGGGCGATAACGTCTACGCTTGGGTAAGGAACGCAGAAGAGGCAAAGACAGCAATAACAATCCTTGAAAAGGGTGTTAAAGGAGTTGTCCTTGACACTGAGGACGTAAACGAGATAAAGGCTGCCGGAGAGGCGATAAACCTTGCCGGCGAGAACGTTAAGCTTGAGGTTGCAAGGATAAAGAGGGTAAAGCCCTTAGGTATGTGCGATAGGGTCTGTATTGACACCTGTTCAAACATGACAAGGGGTGAGGGAGCTCTCGTTGGAAACTCCTCTGCCGGAATGTTCTTAGTTCACGCAGAAACTGAGTCAAACCCTTACGTTGCTGCAAGACCTTTTAGGGTAAACGCCGGAGCTGTCCACATGTACGTTAAGCTTCCCGGAGGTAGAACTAAGTACCTTTCTGAGATAGAAAGTGGCGACGAGATAATGATTTACAACTATAAAGGTGAAGGAAAGATTGTCTGCGTCGGAAGGGCGAAGGTTGAAAAGCGTCCAATGCTCCTAATTGAGGCAGAAACCAAGGAGGGTAAAAGGGTATCTGCAATCCTACAGAACGCAGAAACGATAAGGCTTACAAGGCCTGACGGCACTCCCGTTTCCGTTGTTGAGCTAAAAGAGGGGGACGAAGTTCTTGCCTACACAGAAGAGCCCGGAAGACACTTCGGAATGAAGGTTAAAGAAAGCATCGTAGAAAAGTAGGAGGAGGCTGTGGCAGAGGAGTTTTTTAGAGAGTTAATGGCTGATGCCCTCGGTAAGTCTCCTGAGGAGCTCGGTAGGATACTGGGAGAAGCTGGAAAAGTATGTGATGTTTTCGTTCAGAGGGTATATACCGATGACTCTTTAAAGAACTTTAAGTGGGGTGTTTCGGTTGTAATTTTTGAAGGAGATGAGCTCGTTGAAGCTGCCACTTACGCTACCTTTTACAGGTGGAGCTTGGCTAAAAGGTACGCTAAGGCCTTGGTGAATTTCTTTAAGGAGCAGGGATTTGAAGCGAACTTAAAGGGGGAGCTTGGAGAATGAGAGTTCTCGTTACAGGAGGAGCAGGGTTCATAGGTTCTAATCTGGCTTTGGAGCTCCAAAAAAGGTTTCCAGACTGGGAGATTTTTGTTCTTGACGACTTTTCCTCTGGACACTTTAAGAACCTGATTGACTTTGAGGGAGAAATAATAACTGGTTCAATAACTGAGCCAGAGACGATAGAGAAACTAAGGAAGTACGGCTTTAACGCTATTTTCCATCAGGCTGCCAACGTTGATACGACCGACATGAACCAAAGAAGAATGATGGAAGTTAACTGTGAGGCCTTTAAAGACATACTGCGGGTTGCAAAAGAGGCAAGGGCAAACGTCATTTATGCCTCCTCTGGTGCTGTTTACGGGAACACCAAGCCTCCCATGAAAGTTAATGAGGGGCTGAAACCTGAAAACGTCTACGGCTTCTCAAAGCTTGCAATGGACAGGGTAGCCTACCGGTTTGTGAAAGAAAACCCGACCGTTCCCGTTCTCGGCCTTAGGTACTTTAACGTCTACGGTCCAAGGGAGACCCACAAGGGTAAGATGGCCAGCATGGTTCTTCAGCTCACCGTTCAGATACTAAAGGGTAAAAGGCCGAGACTCTTTAAGTGGGGGGAGCAGAAGAGGGATTTCGTCTACGTGATGGACTGCGTTGAGGCAAACATAAGGGGATTCTTTGCCGAAAAAAGTGGAGTTGTAAACGTTGGAACGGGGAGGGCAAGGAGCTTTAACGAGGTTGTTGAAATAATCAAGAAAACCTTGGGAGTGGAAGTAGAGACCGAGTACTTTGACAACCCTTACGACTTTTACCAGAACTACACAGAGGCCGACCTAACAGAGACAAAAGAAATCTTAGGGTGGTATCCCCAGACCCAGATAGAGGAAGGTATTCCAGCTTACGTTAAGTGGATAAAGGAAAACGTTAACGTTAATAAACTTCCCTATTAGTCCCTTCTTTTTTTTCCTCTGTTTAACTTAAAAAGTTTTTTTAAGATAGTTGACATTATCATTTAGCATAGCTAAATTCATATTATAAGGAAATGGGAGGGAAAGGCGGTGATTGACAAGGATACTCCAGTTTACATGATAAGCATCGTTGCAAAAATTGCCGGCGTTCACCCCCAGACCCTCAGGTTCTACGAGAATGAGGGTCTTATAAAGCCCTCGCGGACTGCTGGCAGGACTCGCCTTTACTCAGAGAGGGACTTGATACGCGTTAAGAGGATAGTCTCTCTCACGAGGGAAAGAGGGGTGAACGTAGCTGGAACGCACCTTATCTTAAAACTTGAGGATGACCTTGAGAAACTTTTCACTGCAATTGCCGAGCAGCTTGATGAGGCTGCTAAGGATATTCTCATCTCCCTTTTAGAGGAGATGGAGTTTGAGGAACTTGATGTTAAGAAGCTGCTTGAAATCTTAAAAAGGAGGTAGGGATGAACATCTGGGACATCTTAAGTGGAAGAGCAAAGGATGCAATTCTCCTTTCTCAGGAAATTGCAAGACAGCTTGGTGAAAGGTATGTAGATACAGAACACCTTTTACTTGCGATGGTTGAACTTCCCGGTTCTCCAGTACTTGACATCTTTACGCTTGCCGGCTATGACCCGGTAAGGGCTAAGAAGTTTATCCGTGAGCAGGTTGACAGGGTCGGTAGACTCGGAATTCCTTCTGGTTATGCTGGTTATGAGGAAATCTACATAACCCCGACTATGAAAAAAGTTTTTGACGCTTCAATTGATGTTGCCCGTCAGATGAGGGCAAGGAACGTTGACCTTGAGCACCTGCTACTTGCTTTCTACGAAGTTCCTGAGGGAATGGCCTACAGAATTCTACTAAAACTTGGCCTTGAGAAGGAAGAGCTCTGGAAGGCTGTCAAGAAGTACAGAGAAGGAAAAGCAAAGCTCTCAAGGGAGATTGCCAGCAAGGCAAGGAGAGGAGGAAAGCAAGTTCCTGAGATTCTCAGGAAGTTCGGTATTGACCTAACCGGCCTTGCAGAGGAAGGTAAACTTGACCCAGTTATTGACAGGGAGAACGAAATTAAGAGGGTCATTCAGATACTCTCAAGGAGGACTAAGAACAATCCTGTTCTTGTTGGTCCTGCAGGAGTTGGTAAGACAGCTATCGTTGAGGGCGTTGCCCAGAAGATTGCCAACGGTGAAGTGCCTGATGAGCTGAAGGACAAGAGAATTGTTGCCCTTGACATGGCTGCCCTTGTAGCCGGAACTAAGTACAGGGGTGAGTTTGAGGAGAGGCTTAAGCAGGTTCTTGATGCAGTGAAGGAAGAGGGGAACATCATCCTCTTCATTGACGAACTCCACACCGTTGTTGGTGCTGGTGCGGCAGAAGGTTCAATGGACGCAGCCAACATCATGAAGCCAGCTCTTGCAAGGGGAGAGCTCCGCGTAATTGGTGCTACAACCGTTGATGAATTCAGGAAGTACATAGAGAAAGACCCAGCCCTTGAAAGACGTTTTGCCCCTGTATGGGTTGACGAGCCTTCCGTTGAATCTGCAATCAGAATGCTTAAAGGTCTAAGGCCAAAGCTTGAGGAGCACCACAAGGTTAAGATTACGGACGACGCCGTTGAGGCTGCAGTCAAGCTTTCCAAAAAGTACATTCAAGGTAGATATCTTCCCGATAAAGCCATTGACGTCCTTGATGAGGCCTGTGCAAGGAAGAAGATAGAAGTAACATACACCTCCCCTGAACTTACAGAGCTTAAAGAAAAGCTCCACGCTTTGAGGGCTGAGCTTGACGACGCCGTTAAGAAGGAGGAGTTTGATAAAGCTGCGAAGCTCAAGAAGGAGATTAAGGATATAGAGGCCAAGATTAAGGAACTTGAGGAGAAGAGAGAGAAAGCTAAGGAAGAGGGAGAGCTCCCCGTTGTAACTGCTGAGGACGTTGCTGAAGTTATCTCCGAAATGACGGGTATTCCTGCTTCTAAGCTTCAGGAGGAAGAGATTCAGAAGCTTCTCAGGATGGAAGAGGAGCTCCACAAGCGTGTCATCGGTCAGGAGAGGGCTATTAAGGCCATTTCTGAGGCCATCAGACGCGCAAGGGCAGGACTTCAACCACCAAACAGGCCACTTGGTAGCTTCCTCTTTCTTGGACCAACGGGCGTTGGTAAGACGGAGCTTGCCAAGACCTTAGCTGAGTATCTCTTTGGAGATGAGAGCGCCATCATCAGGTTTGACATGTCCGAATACATGGAGAAGCACGCAGTTTCTAAGCTGATAGGAGCTCCTCCCGGATACGTTGGTTATGAAGAAGGTGGCCTACTTACAGAGGCCGTTAGGCGCAAGCCTTACAGCGTAATTCTCCTTGACGAAATTGAGAAGGCTCATCCGGACGTATTCAACATCCTCCTCCAGATTCTTGACGACGGTAGGCTTACAGACGCTAAGGGTAGGACAGTTGACTTTAGCAACACCGTAATAATCATGACCTCTAACGTTGGTTCTGAGAAAATTATGAACCTTACAAAGGAAGAGTTTGAGAAGAACTACGACAAGATTAAACAAGATCTTATGAACGAGCTTAAACTCCGCTTTAGGCCAGAGTTCCTCAACAGGATTGACGAGATTATCATCTTCCATCCTCTCAGCGAGGAGGAGATTAAGAAGATTGTTGACCTCCTCATTGACAGGCTCAATAAGAGACTTGAAGACAGGAGTATCAAGGTCATTCTTAGCGAAGAGGCCAAGTCTGAGCTTGCCAAGAGAGGCTACGTTCCAGAGTTTGGCGCAAGACCCCTCAGGAGAACGATTCAGAGGGAGATTGAGACGCCACTGTCCGTCAAGATACTTGAGGGTAGCGTGAAGGATGGTGATACGGTTAAGGTTGACTACGATAAGGAGAAAGGAGAGTTTACCTTTACTGTGGAGCAGCTGGAGCTTCCTCCAAAGGAGGCAGAGATAAAGACTGCCGATACTGAAAACTCTGAAGAGGAGAAGAAGGAAGAGTAAACCTTGGGGCGTTTCCCGCGCCCCATTTTTATATGTTAACTTTTACCTCTTTTGGTTCAGGTTCAGGTTTTCCTATGAACCAACCCTGTCCGAGGGAAACTCCAATTTCTTTCATTATCCTGTAGGTTTCTTCATCCTCTATGAACTCAGCTAAGGTTCTTATTCTGAAAGCTTTACCGACGTTGACTATGGACTTAACGATAGTTAAATCCTTTATGTCGTTCTTGGCGTTCTTTATAAAAGCTCCATCAATCTTTATTACGTCTGCCGGGAATTTCTTGAGGTACATAAAGTTGGAATAACCAGCTCCGAAGTCGTCAATAGCAATACCGGCCTTGAGCTCTTTAAACATTGTAAAGATGCTTATGGCAGAACCTTCGTGCATGAGTTTTTGAGACTCGGTTATCTCAAAAATCACGTTTGAAAGGTCAAGGGAATAAGTTTTTGCTATCTGGAAAATATTGTTTAGCTCCCTAAAGAAGTACTTCATTGAGAGGTTAAAGAAGAGCTTGTAGTCTCCAAAAAACTTTATTGCATGGAGGAAGAGAATCTTGTCTATCTCGGGCGTTAAAGCTAAAGCGTCAGCAACGGCAAAGACGTAGTCTCCCCTGAGAATTTCATCCCTATACTTGATTCTTGATAGGACTTCGTAACCAAAGATGTCTCCCGTTCTTAAAGAGACTATCGGCTGAAAGTATGGGTGTATGCTCTTGTTTCTTATTGCTTCTATAAGTTTTTTCCTTACTTCACGGAATCTTTCTGTATCCTGAAGGCTAAAGGATTCAAAGAAGAGTATTGCATTTTTTCCAGAAGCTTTTACCGAGTATAGAGCGTCTTCTGCCTGAGAGAAAACTTCCAAACACTTTGCTGTGCCTCTGCTAACTCCTGCGCTAATAGTTGCTCTAATGAGCTCGTCCTTGAGCCTGAACTCCACCAAGTGAATGTACTTGTTGTATACCTCCTCTATCCTTACAGTTGGGACATCGTCAAGGAGGATAACGGAAAATTGGTTAGCTCCTGTTCTTGCTATGAAGAAATTTGAGAAATACTTGCTGAATACCTTACCGATGTAGCTTCCTGTTGCCTTGAGTATTGCGTCTCCAACTTTATAGCCGTGAGAGAAGTTAATGAACCTGAAATCGTCTATGTCAAATATGGCTACTATTACCTGTTTATCTCCCAGTGAGTAGAGCTTCTGAAAGAACGACCTTCGCGAAGGTAGCCCAGTCGTTTCGTCTACCATAGGCGTAGTTCCTTCCTTTCCTCCAGAATTTCTTTAACTTGATTTACGTCCTTGTCTCCCCTTCCCGACAGGTTAATTATCACAAGTTGTCCTCTGAGATTATCTCTATTTTTTATTACCCATGCAACTGCGTGGGAGCTCTCAAGAGCAGGAATTATTCCTTCTGTTCTGGAAAGAATCTGGAAGGCTTCAAGGGCTTCTTCATCAGTAACGGCGTCGTACTCTGCCCGTCCAATGTCCTTTAGGAAGGAGTGTTCTGGCCCAACGCCGGGGTAGTCAAGACCGGCAGAAACGGAGTGGGTTGGCGTAACCTGACCGTCCTCTGTCTGAAGGAGGTAGGATTTAGCACCGTGAAATACTCCTACACTTCCCCTGCAAAGAGTTGCTGCGTGCTTACCCGTTTCAAGGCCGTAGCCTGCAGCCTCAACACCGACAAGCCTTACTTCCTTGTCCTCAATAAAGGGGTGGAAAATTCCAATAGCGTTACTTCCCCCTCCTACGCAGGCAACGATTGTATCGGGTAACCTCCCTTCAGCCTTTAGAATCTGTTCTTTTGCCTCTTTTCCAATAATAGATTGAAAATCTCTAACTATTTGAGGGTAGGGGTGAGGACCTACGACAGAGCCTATTATGTAGTGGGTTGTCCTTACGTTTGTAACCCAGTCCCTTATGGCCTCGTTAACGGCATCTTTTAAAGTTCTGCTGCCGCTCTTTACGACCTCAACCTTTGCGCCAAGGAGCTCCATCCTGAAAACGTTCAGTGCCTGTCTGTGGACGTCTTCCTCTCCCATGTAGACGATACACTCAAGGCCTAAGAATGCGCAGGCCGTTGCAGTTGCAACGCCGTGCTGGCCAGCCCCCGTTTCAGCAATGATTCTCTTCTTGCCCATTTTTTTGGCAAGGAGAGCCTGACCGAGGGCATTGTTTATCTTGTGAGCTCCTGTATGGTTAAGGTCTTCCCTCTTTAGGTAGACCTTAATGTTTCCTCCTAAGTACTTAGAAAACCTCTCAGCGTACTGAAGTGGTGTTGGACGTCCAACGTACTCGGCAAGGAGCCTTTTAAACTCAGACTGGAATTCAGGGTCGTTCTTTATCTTCCTGTAACTTTCCTCAAGCTCTGAAAGCGCCGCCATTAGCGTTTCAGGAACGTACTTGCCACCATAAATACCGTACTTACCTCTTTCGTCAGGATAGCTATACAAACCTTGAACCTCCGTTAATTTTCACAGATTTTCTTACTTAATCAGACCGCTTGCAATGCCCCATCTGTGGGCGTACATCCTTCCGTAAGGCCTTGCGCTGACGGGAACGATTTTGGTGAAAGGCTCAGAGAGTATCTCGTCAAGAGGTATGTTAAAGGCTTCAGAAAAGCCTTTTAGTTCCTCCCTCAGGATTTTCATGTCCTCTTCGTCGGTTTCAAACACTTTAACTTCCTTTCCTAAGTACCTCTCAGGTACTTCTCCCCTTACGTACATTACGCCACCGTGCATTCCTGTAGCGCAGTAGTCGCCAACTATATCCTCACCCGGTTTCCTGTTAAGTCCCAAGAGGATTAACCTTCCTCCTGCCATGTACTCGCCAAAGAAGTTACCTGCTTTACCGCCGACTATAAAGGTCGGGATGAGGTTCTTGTAACCCTTCATGTGAATTCCGACCCTGTAACCTACGTCTCCCTCTATGTAAACCTTTCCTCCCCTCATTCCGTAGCCGCAGACGTCGCCGGCGTGTCCTCTAACGATGATTTTGCCGGCCATCATCGTGTTACCAACGCCGTCCTGAGCGTTGCCGAAAACCTCTATTTCAGGGCCATAGAGGAAAATGCCAAGGTCGTTACCTGCAGTTCCGTGAATTTCTATCTTTACGTTTCCCCTTATGCCTGTTCCTATGTATCTCTGGCCGTAAACCTCTTTTAGAACGATTCTTTCGGCGCCTTCAGCAACAAGTTCCTTTATCTTCTGGTTAACGATGCGGTAATGAGTTGTTCCGCAGGTTATCTCGTAAACTTTCTCTGCAATCTGTCTTACTTCCATCTCCTAACTCCCTTTAGTTTATGCTGGGTGGCATACGCTATCTTCGCTGCAGTGTTTAAGAAGCGCTATAACAGGTTCTCCAGCTTTTGGCATCCAGACTTTTTCGGGTTCTGGGCAGATTACTCTTATTGCAGATTCCTCACTTGCCATATATACAGTATCGCCGTTAACTGCTGCAACAAAAGGTCTTAACTTGATTCTATCGTTAAAGCCGATTACTCCATCCTTAAAGGCAAACAGCATTGCAAATGGTCCGTTTAGCATTGCGGGGGCGTAGATCATCCTTATCATCTTTGCCATTTCGTAGAGCTCTTCCTCTCCGCGCTCCTTGTAGTATTCAATATCCTTCCAGAAAGGAGCTGCCATTGCTGCAAATACGGCCTTTATTGGAAGCTTGTGTTTCCTGAAGAGGAGATCAAAGATGTAAGCAGCAACTTCTGTATCGGTTAAGAGCGTACACTTGTAGCCGAACATTTCTACGTAACGTTTGTTCGTTCCGTAAGAGGTTATCTCACCGTTGTGGACGATTGCCCAGTCAAGAAGAGTGAATGGGTGAGCTCCGCCCCACCATCCGGGAGTGTTTGTGGGGAAACGGGTGTGAGCAAGCCAGATGTAACCTTCATACTCTTTTATCTCAAAGAAGTCTCCTATCTCGTCGGGGTGACCTACCCCTTTAAAAGCTCCCATGTTTTTTCCACTTGAGATAACGTAAGCGCCTTTTACTCCATCGTTTATCGTCATAACGGCTCTAACAACGAGGTCTTCTTCTGTCTCCATTGGGAGCTTTGCTTCTTCCTTAGGTTCAACGAAGTACCTGTAGAATACGGGAGGTTTCGTTTTTTTGTAGAGGGAAGGTACACTTTTTGTAGGTATTATTTCCTTCTTTACTACTTTAAAGAACCTGTTGAGAACTGCGTTTACTTCGGACTCGTAGTTAATATCGTCAAGCATTACGTGGAAGGCGTAGTATTCAGCCATCTCTGGGTATATGCCGTAGGCGGCATACCCAGCTCCCATACCGTTTCCACGCTCTTTCATAGATGTGATGGAGTCGTATATGAACTTTCCGGAAATTTTTTTGCCGTCCCTATTTACAATCCCGGCAAGGCCGCAACCGGACATTTCGCTGTAGCAAGCCATTACACAGCCCTCCAGTCTTTGTAAGCCGTTTTGTCCTCTACGAGTTTCTCCTTTCTCCACTCTTGTGGCAGGTCAACAAGTCCAAAGTCTAAGGAGACGAGCCTGTCTTTTATGCCAGATACGTCTATCCTCTGCCTTATGAGGTTTGTGAGAATTCCAACCCTGTCTATCTCACCTATTGCAACAAAGCCAACAAGCCTGTTATCCTTGATAATTGCCTTTCTGTAGTAACCTTTCTTCTCAAACTGGTCGTTGAGAATGACTTCGTAAGAGTCGTCTGGAGGTTCAACAATTCCGGCGTTAAGGACGGGCTTTTCAAGGAACTTGAGAGAATTAAGAGGAAGTCCTCCAAGGTATTCCATTTTCTTGCCGGCCATGTTTAGACCGGCTACGAACCCCTGTTCAAAGGCAAGCGGGAAAAGTGGAAGGGGTTTCCTCTGTCCGTCCGTTATGTCAAGACACTCTATACAGTCGCCGGCGGCGTAGATGTCTGGAACGTTTGTCGCCATGTGGTCATCTGTAACTATACCTCTGTTGACCTCAACACCTGCCGTTTTTGCAAGTTCTACATTTGGCCTTACGCCGATAGCTACAACAACGGCGTCGGCCCTTAGCACGTCGCCGCTCTTAAGGGTTACGCTTGTAACTTTTTCATCGCCTTCAATTCTTTCAACGGTGTTGTTAAATATGAAGTTGACGCCCTTATCCCTTAGCATCTTTTCAACGATTTCAGAGCCCCTCTTGTCAAGGGCTTTGCCAAGTACCCTGTCAAGGAGCTCCACAACCGTTACGTTTATTCCTATCTCCCTTAAGAAGTAAGCTACTTCAAGGCCTATAAATCCTGAACCTATTATGATGACTTCTTTAACGTTGTTTTCCTTTATGTATTCCTTAAAGGCTTTAGCTGAGCCAAGCTCCGTAAATGTAAACACTCCTTTTTTATCGCTTCCCTCAATTGGTGGAACGAACGGAACTGCTCCTGTTGAAATTAGGAGCTTGTCGTAAGGAACGAGCTCCCCTGAATCAAGAACAACTACCTTTGACTCAGGGTTTATGCTAATTGCCTTGTGACCGAGTATCTGGGTTACTCCGTTTTCTTCAAAGAACTTCTCGTCCCTGTATAGGAGCTTTTCTTCCGGGAAGTCAACGAGGACATCGGCAATCATAGGTTTGGAGTAGCACCTATCCTCGTAGGAGATAACGACAATCTCGTTCTCTTTGTCAACTTTCCTGATTCCCGTTATGCAGCCTACCGCTGCTGCGCTGTTACCGACTATGACGTATCTCATTTCCTCGCTCCTTACCTTTCAAAGTCGTAAATGAGAGCTCTATTGGGACAAGCCTCAACGCAGGCAGGAAATCCTCTTTCTTCACAGAGGTCGCACTTGAAAGAATGCTTCCTTTCAACGAACGGGTGAGCAGCGCCGAAGGGACATACAAGAACGCAGTTCCAGCACCCCACGCACTTATCCTCATCCAAGTTCACTTTGCCGTTTTTGTCAACCGTTATGGCGCCAGAGATGCAGGCGTCAAAACAGAACGGGTGCTTACAGTGGCGGCACATTACAGAGAGTGAAACAGCTCCTTTTACCTCTACAGTAGGTCTTGGCTTTAGACCCTCAAGCTTGTAGGCCTTTACGGGGTCCTGAGACTCGCTGTGAACCATTGTGCAGGCTACTTCGCAGTAGCGACAGGAGATACAGTTTTCCTCTATTGGGTATACCTTCATTAACTTTCTCTTCTTTCCAGACATTTCCACCTCTCCTACATTCCGGCAGGTAGAACGCCGAGGATTTTGTTTTCCTGTTCTGTAAGTCCCCAGCTCCTAAGCCTTAGCCTGTTGCCCTTAATGCTCTCTATGGCGTTTATACCCATTGCTCCGAGGAGCTCCTTAATATCGTGTGCCCAAGCTCTAAGGAGGTTGTAGAGGTTTTCTGCAACGATATCGGGGTTAAGCCTTTTGGCAAGTTTCGGGTCGTTAGTGGTTATACCCCAAGCGCACCTTCCGGTGTGGCACTGCTGACACTGGGTACATCCGGCGGCAATCTTTGCAACCGTTCCAATGTAAACAGCGTCAGCTCCAAGAGCTATCGCCTTCAGGACGTCAACGGCGCTTCTAAAACCTCCGGCCGCTATGAGAGAAACTTCGTTCCTTAAACCTTCTTTCCTGAGCCTGTCGTCAACGGCTGCTATTGCAAGTTCTATTGGGATTCCAACGTGGTCCCTTAAGGATTTAGGAGTAGCTCCAGTTCCACCCCTTACACCGTCAATTGCAATGGCGTCTGCGCCTGCGTGGGCGATACCGCAAGCAATTGCTGCAACGTTGTGAACTGCGGCAATCTTTACAAAGACGGGCTTTTCGTAGTTTGTAGCCTCTTTGAGGGCGTAGATGAGCTGTCTTAGGTCCTCAATTGAGTAGATGTCGTGGTGTGGAGCAGGTGAAATGGCGTCAGAACCGACGGGAATCATACGGGTTTCGGCAATTCCTTCGTTTACCTTCTCACCGGGGAGATGTCCACCAATTCCCGGCTTTGCACCCTGTCCAATCTTTATTTCAATTGCGGCAGACGTTTCAAGGTAATCAAGGTCAACGCCGAACCTTCCGGAGGCTACCTGAACAATTGTGCAGTCTTTATACTCCTTTAAGGACTTGTGGAGGCCACCCTCTCCTGTATTCCAGAGAGTTCCAAACTCCTTGGCGGCCCTTGCCATAGCTTTTTGAAGGTTGAGGTTGATAGAACCGTAGGACATTGCAGAGAAGATAACGGGAATCTCAAGTTCAAGCTGTTTCCCAATCTTCGTCTTTATGTTAATACCATCCTCGTCAAACTGGATGTCGTCCCTCTTCCTGCCGATAAAGGTCTTTAACTCCATAGGTTCCCTTAGTGGGTCAATCGGAGGGTTTGTAACCTGACAGGCGTCAAGGAGGAGGTGGTCAAAGTAGTTCCTTATTGGCTTGTCGTTTCCTGTGGATGTGAGGATTACAGCTCCGGTGAGCATCTGTGTGTGAATGTCCCTTATTGCCTCCGCCGTCCAGTTGGCATCTGGGTGGAAGGTAGAGGGATTTTTTACCACCTTGATTGCGTCTGTAGGGCAGAAGGCCTCACACCTTTTGCAGTTTACACAGTTTTCGTGGTGGTTCATTATCGCGTCAAGGTCTTCGTCGTAGTAGGTGGCGTTAAATGAGCACTGGTCAACGCAGGACTTACAGCGCACGCACTTGTAGTCGTCTCTTAAGACCATGAAAGGGTAAAAAGCAACCTGTGGCTTTTTAAAGAGCATGGTCTATACCCCCAAAAGTGGTGGAAGTATTTTACTAAAAATTTCTAATTGAACGAATGAAGGTCAGATAAAGAGCAGAAAACTTGTGTGGGTGATTATAAGAGGATACTATAATTTCCAACAAACTGGTTGAAGGAGAAAGATGGCGTACGTAGCAATACCGAGAAAGTACAGGCCGACGAAATTTTCAGAGGTTACCGGTCAGGAGTTCATAACAGAAACTCTCAGGAACGCTATAAAAACGGGAAGGGTATCCCACGCCTACATCTTTGCCGGTCCAAGGGGAGTAGGTAAAACGACAACTGCAAGGATTGTGGCAAAGGCCTTAAACTGTGAAAACCCTTTTGAGGGAGAACCCTGTAACGAGTGTCCAAACTGTATTGAAATAGCCAAGGGAGCTTTCCCGGACGTTATAGAAGTGGACGCTGCAACAAACAGGGGTATAGACCAGATAAGGGAGCTCCGCGAGTCCGTCCACTATGCCCCTGCTAAAGGGAAGAAGAAGGTCTACATCATAGACGAATTCCACATGCTTACAAAGGAGGCCTTTAACGCCCTCCTTAAGACCCTTGAAGAGCCTCCTGAGCACGTTGTCTTCATCCTCGCTACAACGGAGATTGACAAGATTCCTCCGACAATACTCTCAAGGTGCCAGAAGTTCATCTTCCGAAAGATTCCAAAAGAGTTAATGGTTGAAACTTTAAAAGACATCTGCACGAAGGAGAATGTAGAGTTTGAGGAGGAAGCCCTTCACCTGATTGCTATTGCCTCTGAAGGGTGTATGAGGGACGCAGAAAGCCTCCTTGACCAAGCGATAGCCCTTGGAGGAGGAAAAGTTAGGGCTAAGGAGGTTTCTGAGTTCCTTGGCGTTTTAACTGTAAGGGACATCCTTGACCTCCTTAAACTTGCCTTCTCCGGAGATAAGCAGGCCTTAAGGGAGAGGTTAAAGAAACTTGAGGCCAGCGGTTACAATCCCCTCTTCGTCCTTAGACAGCTCCTTGAAGTTGTTGAGAGGGAGTTTTTACAGGGTGGAGAGTTTACAGAAGAGGAAATGGTAGCGGCCTTTAGGATTCTCTCCAACGCCCACAGGGAGGTTGCCTTTCATCCCTATCCTTACATGGCGCTCTTTTTCCACCTGTATAAGCTCTCCTACTTTAAGGAGCTAAAGAGGATAGAGGAGATTCTTCAGGGAAACGTTAGCGTTACGCTTGGAGCTCCGCCGCCAGAAAAAAAAACTGAACTGAATACTTCATTTGTTGATAGGTATATCAAGGAAGTTCGCGATTTAGGGGAAGTGGTAGAGGTTGTTCCAAGGAACTCGGTAGCCTATAGGGTCTTATCCGATAGACTGAGCGAGCTTGAGAAGAAATTTGGAAAGAGGGTAAAGCTCATTGAGGTAAAGGCTGAACAGAAAAGGAAGGAGTTGAAGCTTTCTCCTGAATCTAACGAGAAGATAAACAAGATAGCTAACATGTTTGGAGCGAAAATAATTTCCTTAGAGCCTTTAGAGGGGAGATGAGAGTTCTAATCGTTGATGACGAGAGAAGTATCAGGGAAACCCTGAGGGAAATTCTTGAAGAGGAAGGTTTTGAGGTATTTACGGAGGAGATAGGTACTAAAGTTCTGGAAAGGCTTTCAGAGCTTGAACCCGATATCCTGATTCTTGACCTTTTCTTACCGGGAACTTCTGGCATGGAAGTTCTCAAAACACTTCACGAAGAGGGGCTAACCCAGAAAATAGCCGTAATCATAGTTTCCGGTCATGGCACTGTTGAAACTTCGGTAAAGGCCATGAAACTCGGCGCCTTTGACTTTATAGAAAAACCGATTAAGTACGATAAGCTCCTTTCAGTGATAGAGAGTGCCCGCTCTTTCCTATCCGGTCAGAGGTTAGATAGTAGAGCTCTCTCTGAATTTTTAGAACTCCCTTTAAAAAAGGCAAGGGAGGAGTTTGAGAAACTCTACATCCTTGAAGTTCTCAAAAAATTTAACGGAGACCTTAAAAAGGCGGCAGCTTTCATGGAGATAGATATATCTAACCTATATAGGAAAATTAATAAGTACGGACTCAACCACCATTAAAGCGGGAAAAGCCTTGGATTGGATTAGGGAAGAGCTTGAAAGCCTTAGAGAAAGACACCTCTTCCGCGTCCTAAGAACCCTTTCCACACCTCAAGGAAAGGAAGTAGTTATAAACGGCAAGAGGCTCATTAACTTCTCCTCAAACGATTACTTGGCCCTTGCAAAAAACTATAGCCCTGAGTGTTTAAGGGAGTGGGGAGCTGGTTCAGGTGCCTCAAGGCTCGTCTGTGGCAACTTTGCCGTTCACGAGGAACTTGAAGAAAAACTTGCCAAGCTGAAAAAGACCGAGAGTTCCCTCCTTTTCTCCTCCGGCTACATGGCAAACGTTGGGGTTATCTCTACCCTCGTTAAGGAGGGAGACCTGATACTCTCTGATGAGCTCAACCACGCCTCAATCATAGACGGCTGTAGGCTATCAAAGGCAACCGTTAAGGTTTATCCCCATAAAGACCTTGAGACTCTTGAATTTATCCTCTCAAAGGAGAGGAAGAACTATCGGCGCTGCCTCATCGTTACCGATTCAGTTTTCAGTATGGACGGCGATATAGCGCCTCTTGAAGGACTTTTCCGCCTTAAGAACGAATATGAGGCAGTTCTCCTTATAGACGATGCCCACGCCACAGGAGTTGTCGGCTGGTCGTCACTGGAGCTCTTTAACCTTACTCCCGACGAATCAACGGTTATTATCGGAACTCTCGGTAAAGCTCTTGGAACCTTCGGAGCTTTCGTCTGTGGAACGAAACTTTTAAAGGACTACTTAATAAACAGGTGTAGAACCTTTATCTTTACAACTGCTCTCCCGCCGGCAATAGCCTGTCAGACTTTAAAGAACCTGAAACTTGTCCCAGAGAGGATGAGAGCTCTAAGGGAAAAGATAGACTTTTTTAGGAAACTCACGGGGATTGACTCCCAGTCGGCGATATTTCCCTTTATCACGGGGAGTGAGGAGAGAGCTCTTAAACTTTCAGAGTATCTTTTAAGAGAAGGTTACCTTGTTCCTGCCATAAGACCTCCTACAGTTAAGGAGAGCAGGCTCAGGATTACCATCAACTACGAACACACGGAAGAAGAACTGAAAAGGTTGTGGGAATTAGTATCTTCGTTCAGTGAGAAGCCTTAGTGGGGTGTCTGGTAAAATCCCGCATGGACTTAACTCTTGGAGGGTTGGGTTGAAAGAGAGAATTCTTGAAGCTGCCGAAAAAGTTTTCTCGGAGAAAGGTTTTTATGAAGCGAAGATAACAAAGATAGCAGAGGAAGCTGGCGTCTCTGTGGGAACTATTTATAGGTTTTATAGGAGTAAGGAAGAACTTTATAGCGAGGTTATTAGGAAGAAGCTTAAGGAGATGGAAAGGGAGGTTGAGGAAGCTGTTGAAGGGAAATCGCCCTTGGAAGCTCTTGAAGCTTACGTTAACACGGTTGTTGATTTCTTTTCAAGGGAGAGAGATTTCTTTGAGATATTTATGAGGGAGCTGGGGAGCTCCTTCATTATAGACACAGAGAGGTTTAACCTTTCGGACTGGTACAAGGACTACGTCCGTAAGTTTTCTGGTATTATAGAGAGAGGAATTGCGGAAGGAACTTTTAAGGAGCTGGACCCAGAAGGAGTTTTCCTCCTTATTTCTGGAGCTCTGGCAAACATTGATTACTTCCGGCTCAAAGGGTTCCTCTCTATAGAGCCTGAGGAGGTTAAAAAGCTTGTTCTTGAAGTCGTTCTTTCTGGGCTTCTTGACAATGAGCGTTAGCGAGTCTAATTTTGGAACTGTAGTGAACGGTGATTCACTGTTCAGAAGGGGTCTAAGATGAAAAAGTTCTCTTCTCTCGTGGGTATCCTTTTGATAGGAGCGCTTACCTTTTGGCTTGGTCGCTACTTCTATCTGCGCCAGATTTACGTTATAACCGATAACGCCTTTCAGATGGCTGATGTTGTAACGGTTTCCACTCAGGATGTTTCCGGCAAAATAGTTGCGATGAACGCCAAGGAGTACGATTCTGTAAAGAAAGGTGATGTTCTCTTTAAGGTTGACGATTCCGTTTATAGAAAAAACTACGAGGAGCTAAAGGAAAGGCTCTCTGCACTTGTCGCCTCTAAGGAGAGGCTCTTAGAGGAGCTTAAGAGAACAGAAGAGCAGTTACCTCTTCAAGTGGAAATTGTCCGTGCGAAGCTAAGAGCTCTACAGGAGAAACTAAACCAGCTCAAGAAACAAAAGGAGATTGCCCAAGTAAGCTATGAAACGTCTGTTGAAAAGGCTAAGAGCTCCCTTAAAGCCGCTCAAGAAGCCGTTAAGGCTGCAGAAACTTTCTTAAAGAGCTCCAAGAACAAATATGAGAGGTATTCGCGTTTATATAAGAAGAGAGTAATCTCCAAAGAGCAGTTTGAAGAGGTGGAAAACCTCTACAAAAAGGCTAAGGCTGACTACGCTGCGGCCCTTTCACGTTTAGAAGCTGCTAAAGAGGACCTAAAGCTTGCAGAGTCTACTTCCTTAAAGGTTGGAATAGTTGAAAGGCAGATAAGAGAGCTTGAAGAAGAGAAGAGAGCTCTCCGTGAGAACTTGAAAGTTTCAGAGGCAGACTTAAGGAAGATAGAAGAGCTAAAGAAGAGCATTGAACAACTTTCCGCCCAGATAAGGGCTACTGAAAAAGCCCTTGAGAAGGCAAAGATTCTCCTCTCCCATACGGAAGTTAGATCTCCCGTTTCAGGCCTTGTTGCTAAAAAGTGGAGGGAGATTGGTGATTTCGTTTCACCGGGACTGCCAGTTTACTCTGTCTATGATCCTTCCACCTTTTACGTCCTTGCCTGGATAGACGAGGATAAGGCCTCGTATGTAAAGGCTGGAAGTCCTGTAAAGGCAGTTCTTGAAGCGTGCGGGAGGGAACTAAAGGGGAAAGTTTCTTCTGTTGGCGTTTCTGCCGGCTCTATCTTTTCCCTCATTCCAAGGGATACGTCTCAAGGAGAGTATACCCGCGTGACTCAACGGGTACCAGTGAAAATCCTTCTTGACGGAGTTCCTCCAGAGTGCATCAAGCCGGGAACAAACGTCACAGTTTACATAAAGAGGTAGCCTTGGAGAGGCGTCTCATTGTTATCTCTGTCCTTATAGTTGCCGGTATGTTCATGACTCTCCTTGACACAACCATTGTTGACATTGTTCTTCCCCACATGATGAGCGCCTTTGAGGCAGAGCCCGACGATATCCAGTGGGTCATAACCTCCTATATGATTGCCTCTGCCGTTGCTATGCCAGTAGTTGGGTGGCTTGGTGGGAAACTGGGACACAGGAATACGTACCTTCTCGGGATAGCTCTCTTTACCGTTATGAGTGCTGTTTGCGGCATAGCTCCGAACCTTGAGACAATGATTGCTGGAAGGGTTCTTCAGGGCGTAGGAGAAGGAATTGCCGTTCCGATGACAATGACCCTTCTTTTTGAGCTCTACCCGCCAGAAAAGCGTGGAATGGCTATGGGAATGTTTGCCCTCGGAGCAACTTTTGGTCCTTCCTTAGGGCCTACACTTGGAGGATACCTTTCAGAGCACTTGAGCTGGCGCTGGGTCTTTTACGTCAACCTTTTGCCGGGAGTTCTCGTAATTTACCTTCTGATGCTTTTGATGAAGGATGATAGAAAAGAGCACAGAGGAGATGAAAAACTTGACGTTATTGGCTTTGCACTGCTTTCTGTTTCACTGGCTTCGCTTATAACTGCCCTTTCTAAGGGTAATGACTGGGGATGGAGCGACGAAAGGACGGTAGTGCTCCTTTACGTCGCGGCGGTTACGGCGATTCTTTTCATTTATTACGAGTTAAGGACAGGTAACCCCCTTGTGAACTTAGAACTCTTTAGGTATCGCTTCTTTAGCTTCCCGGTTCTTTCTCTTGCGCTGTTTGGAATGGGAGTTTACGCATCATACTTTTTGCTCCCCCTCTACCTTGAGAAACTAAGGGGCTTTCCTACAGTAGATGCAGGAGAAATACTCTTTTTCCCAGCAGCTACGACTGGTATTGTAAGTCTCATTGTAGGTTTTCTCTTAGACAGAAAGCTCTTAAGTTACAAAACATCTATAATCGTAGGAATTCTCGTCTTTACTCTTGGAACTTACATCCAGTCAAGGCTTGACCTTGATATGAGTAAGACCCAGATAATCCTTCTTCTCCTTCCTTGGGGAGCGGGAATGGGATTCTTCTTCCCGGCGCTTTCGCAGATTTCCCTGGGGAACTTCCAAGGGGAGCTCCTAAGACAGGCCTCTGCCCTTCAGAACCTTTTAAGGCTTGTTGGTGGTAGCGTTGGGACGGCAATTTCCACCTACATTCTCATCTCCTCTCAGTCTGGTCACCTCCTAAGAATGGGAGAAAAAGTTTCACCTTACTCTCCTCAAGTTACAGAATTCCTTTCAGGTTGGAAACAGTTCCTCTACTACGCCCGTTCAACAGCGGAAGGCTTGCTTAGCGTAAAAGCTAAGGCCGTTATGGGTATGCTTTTCCAAAAAGCTGCCTACTGGCACTCCTTTGGAGATGCATTCTTCTTTGCGACTATTTGCGGTATCCTGACGTTGATACCTGCTCTTTTAATAGGTAAAACCTTTGAGGGAGTTAAAAGTTGAGGTTTTTAGCGTTTTTACTGGCTTTCTTGGTACCCTTTACGGTGAAGGCAGATACTCTTTCTACTATCGTTAAAGCTGCTCTTGAGAACAATCCTGAAATAAAGAGAGCTCTGGAAGAGGAGAGAATCTCGGAGCTCCAGTACAGGGAGGCCATTGCAAACTTCCTTCCGGATATTAGCCTCCAGTACACGAGAACTTCTCTTTCTGACGTTCCCGGGTACTCAATGGCCTTTCCCGGCCTTCCCGCGACACGCTTTGAGATACTGGAAAGCAGCTTTTACGAGTTTAAGCTGAGTCTCAGGCAACCTCTTTTTACTGGCGGGAGGCTTTCTTTTGGTGTTAAGCTCAGAAAGGAGCTTAAAACTGCTACCTTTTATAGGTTTAAAGAAACCGTGCTAAAAGTTTTAACGGAAGTAAAAAAGGATTACTACTCGCTCCTTGAAGCAAAGTCTGCTGTAGAGATAGCTGAGAAGATCTTAGAATCTGCTAAGGAGCACTATAAAACGGTTAAAGCCTTCTACGACGAAGGAGTTGTTCCACGCAGAGATTTACTGGAAGCTGCCTTTAAGGTGAAGGAGGCAGAGGAGAACCTTGAGAGAGCGAAAAGTGCCTACAGGAAAACGTTAGAGAAGTTAAAAAAGGATACTGGTTACTCTTTGGAGAATATCCCTCTAGATGGAGAAAAGCTTGATTACGTTCCAGTTAAGCTGTCTGAAGAAGAGCTTATAGACTTAGCCCTTGAGAACAGGCCAATTATAAAGGCTCTTCAAGCTACCAAAAAGGGAGCAGATTACGGCGTTAAGCTTACCTATTCCCAGTTCTTGCCTGCCGTTTTCCTTAGTTTCTCCTATGATAGAACTGACCAGTACCCCGGAATAGGAACTTTTGATGCTTCTGCTGTTAGTGTTTTGGTTAACTTCCCGATTTTTCAGGGAGGAAAGCGCTTCTGGAAGTTAAAAGAAGCAAAGAGTAAGAAGAGGCAGGTAGAGCTTTCTCTTGAAGAGACTAAGCACGCTGTAAGACTTCAGGTTGTTGCTGCTCTTTCTTCCTTGAAGGCAGCAAAAGCGCGAGTAGAGGCGGCAGAGGCGATGGTAGAGGATGCGAAGGAGCTCCTCAAAACTTCAAGGGAACGTTACAGGGAACACGTTGGTACTTCTACAGAAGTTGTTGACGCCATAGCCTACCTTGCAAGGGCAGAAGGATTCCTAAACTCTGCTCTTGCTGACTATAACAGAGCTCTTGCAGAGCTTGAGTACGCTACAGGCGTTACCTTGAAAGGAGCTCCGTAAACATAAAGAGGTAGAAGGAAAGGAGTATGAAAAGGATAACGAGGACTGCAATTGCAGTCCCCATTATGTTTATAATCTTTTGGTACTTCTCCTCACCCATTACAGAATTCCCTTCTCCTTAAGGATTTCTTTAACTTCCTCGTTTTGGGCAGAAAATCTTTTAAGGAGCTCTATGAACTCCGCCTCGTTTAACATCTTTACGCCGAGTTTCTGAGCTTTCTGGTACTTTGAGCCGGGGTTTTTCCCGACAACGATGAAGCTGGTTTTCCTCGTAACGGAGTTTGTAGGGTTACCTCCGAGCAGTTCTATTATACGTTGAGCCTCTTTTCTTGTAAAGTGTTCAAGCTCTCCAGTGAAGACTACCCTCTGGCCTTCAAGGGGTTTGGGAAGTTCTCTTTCCTTTTCCTCTTCTTCTGTTCTCCTGAATAAAAATCCTGCCTCCTCAAGTTTCTTTATCATCTCTACGTTCTGTTCTGCCGCGAAGAAGTTCTTGATGCTTGTGGCTGTAACAGGGCCTATTCCGGGGATGCCTGCAAGCTCTATAAAGGTTGCGTTTTTTAGCTCTTCTATGTCTTTAAACTTTTGCGCAAGTAGCTGAGCAGTCTTTTCTCCTACGTGCCTTATTCCGAGGGCGGTGAGCTTCTTCCAGAAGGGAGCTCCTTTTGACTTCTCTATTTCTTTGAGGAGGTTCTCCGTCTTTTTAGAACCCCAACCGGGAAGCCTTAAAAGTTCCAGCATCCTCTTTCTCAGGTAGTAGAGGTCGGCTATTGAGCTAACGAGTTTCTTTTTGAGGAGGATGTTGGCCGTAGACTCTCCTAAGCCTCTTATGTCTAAGACTTTACCCCAGTAGATAAGGTGTTCTTTTAACTGGGCAGGACAGTTGATGTTTGGACACCGTGGAACTGCTTCGTCAAGTTCTCTGACGATTGGAGCTCCACATACCGGACAGTGCTCTGGAACGGTTATTGGTTTTTCCTCGCCAGTTCTCCTCTCCTTAACGGGGGCAACTATGTAGGGAATTGTTTCCCCTGCCCTTTCAACTAAAACGTAGTCCCCAATTCTTATGTCCTTCTGCCTTATGAGGTCTGGGTTAAAGAGGGACGCCCTTGAAACGATTACACCGCCGACTTCAACGGGTTCTAAGATTGCGACCGGGGTTAGAGCTCCCGTCCTTCCAACCTGCCAAACGACGTCAAGGAGTTTCGTTACTGCCTGCTTAGCCGGAAACTTGTAGGCCACTGCCCACCTTGGGTGGTGCATCGTTTCGCCGAGCTTTTCCCAGTCACAGATGTTGTTTACCTTAACGACCATTCCGTCGGCTTCAAAGTCCCAAGTTTCGCGCTCTTCCTGAGCCTTTAAGACGGTTTCTATTACTTCTTCAATGTTCTTACAGACCTTCTGAATGTGGGGAGTTTTGAAGCCGCACTCTGAAAGGATTTCAAGAACCTGTTTTTGGGTTTTTAGATCGTTGCACAGTTCTTTTGGTTCAGAGTAGAGGATTTGATAGGCGTAGCAGTCAAGGCCTCTCTTTGATACTTCAGTGGGGTTCTTTAACCTCAAAGTTCCTGCCGCCGCATTTCTTGGGTTTGCAAAGAGTGGAAGGCCTTTTTCTTCCCTTTCCCTGTTGAGCCTTCTAAAGACGCTTTTAGGCATTATCACTTCTGCTCTTATTGAGACTACTTTTATACCGAACTTGGAAAAGGGAGCTCTGAGGGGAATAGTTCTGATAGTTCTTACGTTTACGCTTATGTCTTCGCCCACAAAGCCATCTCCTCTCGTTACGCCCCTTTTCAGAACGTCGTCCTCATAGACCAGCTCAACGCTTGCGCCGTCAAACTTTGGCTCAACGATGTACTCCACATCCTCTTTCCCAAGGAGCTGCTTGACTTTCCTGTCCCACTCCCTTAAATCCTCCGGTGAGTAGGTGTTCTCTAAGGACGTCATTTCTGCTAAGTGTTTTACTTTCTCAAACTCGCCTGTAAAAGCGGGGGATATCCTCTGTGTAGGAGAGTCGGGAGTAACTACTTCAGGGTGTGCCTCCTCAATAGCCTCTAAAGCGTGGAAGAGCTTGTCGTACTGGTAGTCTGAAATAACGGGATTTGCCTGAACGTAGTATTTAAAGTCGTGGTATCTAATAACATTCCTCAGCTTTTCAGCTAATTCCTTAGCTTCCTGTAGGGATAGATTTTTCCAGTATTCTTTATCTTTACCTTCTACCTGCTTTAGGAGTTCATCGGTTAGCTGTAGGAGCTCCCTCTCTTCAGTAGTTGTATACATTCTCTCCTCCTACTAAGGAGTCTATTGCGAGCTTAAAAGTTATACCATTAAAGCAGCCAAAAGTTTATAATTTGCTAAAAATCTAACGGGAGTCGGGTAATGAGGAGAGTTGTAATTACGGGACTGGGCGTTGTTTCACCTGCGGGAAGTAACCTGAAGAAGTTCTGGGAGAACATAACTTCTGGTAAGTCTGCGGTCTCTAAGGTTACAAAATTTGACGTTTCTAATTTTCCCGTTCAGATTGCTGCAGAGGTAAAGGATTTTAACCCGCTTGATTACTTTGAGAAAAAGGATGTAAGGAAAACCGACCCCTTTATTCAGTTTGCTATGGGAGCTGCCGTTCAGGCGGTGAAGAGCGCCGGCCTTGAGGATTCAAATATTGACCCCGAAAGAGTTGGAGTCCTTATCGGTTCTGGAATTGGAGGAATTCATACCATAGAGACTCAGCACTCTGTTCTCCTTGAAAAAGGGCCAAAGAGAGTTTCTCCCTACTGTGTTCCTATGGAGATTATCAACATGGCCTCAGGCCTTGTTTCAATAAGGTTTGGCTTTAAAGGGCCTAACATTTCAGTTGTTACTGCCTGTGCTACCGGAACTCACGCAATTGGAGAGGCTTACAGGACAATTCTCTACGGCGATGCAGATGTAATGATTGCTGGTGGAGCAGAGAGTGCAATTACCCCCTTAGGTATTGCCAGTTTTGCAGCAGCAAGAGCTCTCTCAACAAGAAACGATGAGCCTGAAAAGGCAAGCAGGCCTTTTGAGAAGAACAGGGACGGTTTCGTAATGGGAGAAGGTGCTGGAATCGTCGTTCTTGAGGAGTACGAGCACGCGAAGAAGAGGGGAGCAGAGATACTTGCAGAGGTAGTTGGTTACGGAACGAGCGGTGACGCCTACCACATGACTGCTCCAGCTCCCGGCGGAGAGGGAGCTGCAAGAGCTATAAGGAACGCTCTGAAGGATGCAGGAGTATCCCCTGAGGACATTGACTACGTGAACGCCCACGGAACTTCTACTAAGTTCAACGACCTCTATGAAACGATGGCTATAAAAACGGTCTTTGGAGACCATGCCTACAAGCTCAAAGTGAGCAGTATTAAGTCAATGATAGGACACCTTTTAGGAGCTGCCGGAGGCGTAGAGACTATAGCAGCTGTTATGACCCTTAAAACGGGAATTATCCCACCTACGATAAACTACGAGGAGCCAGACCCTGAGTGTGACCTTGACTACGTTCCTAACGAGGCTATTGAGATGGACGTTAAGTACGTTCTCAAGAACTCCTTTGGATTTGGTGGAACGAACGCCTGCCTTGTCTTAAAGAAAGTTTAACGGGGTTTGGCTTGAACCACAGGCTCAAAGAGCTTGAGGAGAAGATAGGTTACAGGTTTAGGAATAGGGAGCTCCTCCTTAAAGCCCTTACCCACCGCTCCTTTGCCTTTGAGAAGGACACGAAAGAAAACTACGAAGTCCTTGAGTTCTTAGGTGATGCTGTTATCGGCCTTATTGTCAGTGAGGAGCTCATAAAGAGATTTCCAGATAAGTCTGAAGGGGAGCTCTCCCAGATAAGGGCCTACCTTGTTAGTGAATCCTCTCTTTCTGAGCTTGCAAAAACTGTAGACCTTGGCAACTACCTCCTTTTGGGAAAGGGAGAAAGACTTTCTGGGGGGAGGAAAAAGTCCTCCCTCCTCTGTGATGTTTTTGAGTCCCTCTTTGGGGCAATATACCTTGACGGTGGTTTTTACGAAGCAAGGAGAGTGTTCTTAGAGCGCTTTTTAAAAAAAATGTGGGAAATTTTAGAGAGCGCCGTAACCTACAAGGACTTTAAGAGCTACCTTCAGGAGATAACCCAGAGAGAGTTTAAGGTTATTCCTTCCTACGCTCTTATTAAGTCTGAAGGACCGGAGCACGACAAGACCTTTACAGTTGAGTGTAGGGTGAAGGAGCTCAGAACCGTTGCCTCCGGGAAATCCAAGAAAAGTGCTGAACAGCAGGCTGCTAAAGAGATGCTCAAAGCTCTGGGGGTAATTAATGAGGCTAACGGACCTTAATATACTCCTTGCCTCTTCCTCCCCAAGGAGAAGAGAAATCCTTTCAATGGTAGGGGTGAACTTTAGGGTAGTAAGGGCAAAAGCAGAAGAGAAACTCTACTCAACTCCAGTTGAAACAGCCGTAAAGAACGCTGAACAGAAAGTTCTGAGCGTAAAGAACGAGTTAAAAGATGGAGAGGTTGCCCTTTCTGCCGATACGATTGTTGTTCTTGGGGATGAAATACTCGGAAAGCCTGAAAGTAAAGAGGAAGCGGTAGAGTACCTAAAAAGACTTTCTGGCAGGTGGCATACAGTTATTACAGGATTTGCTCTTCTTTTCCCTAACGGAAAGCTGATTAGCTCTTTTGAGGAGAGTAGAGTTAAGTTTAAAAGACTTAGTCCTGAAGAGATAGAGTGGTACGTTTCTACGGGAGAGCCCCTTGATAAAGCGGGAGCTTACGGGATTCAGGGGATAGGAGCTCTCCTAATTGAGCGCATAGATGGAGACTTTTTTAACGTTATGGGTTTACCAATTAGTAGAATTTACGATATACTTATACTGGAATCTTAAAACTTAGGAAGGTGAAACTCATGGATGTAGGAGTAGTAACGGCGGTAGTAGCTGCTGTTTTTGGAGCTTTAGGTATTATTGTAGGCCTATTTATAGCGAAGTTTACAGGTAAAAAGGAAGAAAAAGTAGAATCTGAGCCAGACAAAAGGACTCTTAAGCTTGAAACTTTGGCAGATGCTGTGGAGAATATCATAAACGAGCTCAAAGCAAAGGTGGGAGTTTTAACCCGAGAGAGCATAGACGAAGTTAGGGATAGGCTCGGTGAGCTCCAGACGGAACTTGAGAACCTTAAAAATGAAATGGAGAACGTTGGAATTACTGGCAGTAGCCGTCAAGCTCTTGAAAGGTCGGTGGAAATACTAAAGGAGTTTGATATCTCCCTACCAGCAGTAGATAACTCTTTACTTACTCAGATTAAAGATAACCTCCTCATAATAAGGAACGACTTGCAGTCACTACTCTTAGCACAAAAAGAACAGCCAAAAACTTCTACATCTTCTGCTAATTTAGCTTCTGTTCTTACTTCCCTTGAATCTGCCATAAAGCTTGCAAAAGAGATAAACGCCAACATGGTGAAGAGCGAACTCATCGTTATGGCAAACTGTCTAAGGGAAAGTGATAGAAACGAGCTGCTCAAAACTATTGATAGAGAAGCTATTACCTCAAAGGAACTTGTGGTTCTACTTTCAGGGATAAAGAAAGAACTTGAGGGAGCTGGAAGATGAAAGTTCTGTTTGCCGACGATAAAAAGACGTGGCATATCTTGATGGAGAAGGTTCTCTCTCTTAGGGGTGTTGAGGTAGTTCACGCTTACTCTCCGAAAGAAATATCAAACCTTGCCGTTGCTGAGAAGCCTGACGTAATCATCCTTGATATGACGGTTCAGAACGCCAAGGCTTATGACGTTCTCCCTCAGCTTTTAAACTTAGGAGTTCCGGTTCTCGTTATTGGTTATGAGAAAGAAGGTTTTGACGCAAGCCGTTTAAAGACTCTCGGGGCAGCAAAACTTTTAAAGAAGCCTTTTACAGTTGACGAGCTTATTGCTTCTCTGAGGGAGCTGAAGGCTAAGCTACCTGAGCTCAAGAAGGAAGAGGAACTGGAGCTTGTGTTTACTGTTCCGCCGGGAGCTAAGGAGGAGAAGGAGGAGTTTAAGCCGGCTGAGCCGAAGTTGGAAGAGCTATCTCCTGTTGAGTCTGTTCCTGAGATAGAGCTCCAGATACCTTCTGAGACTGAGGAGAAGCAGGAGCTTGAGGTAATACCCATAGAGATTGAATCTGAGCCTGAGGTAGCAAAGGTAGAACCAGAGGTTCAGCTTGAAGAGGTAACCATTCAGCCCGAGAAAGCAGAGGAAGAAAATGTAATAGATTTAGGTGAAGTTGGCATTCAGCCTGAGGAGATACCTGTTCAAAAAGAAGAGGTACCTGAGGTTGAGAAGAAAGTGGTTGAAACTGCAAAGGAAAAAGTGGAAGAGAGGGTAGGAGAGGCAGCCAAGGCAGAAGTGCAGGAGTTATTATCCAATAAGGAACTTGTAGAGAACATAATAAGAGAGGTTGTTTGGGAAGTAGTTCCAGAAATTGCAGAGAAAGTAATAAGGGAGGAAATAGAGAAGCTCATAAAGAGCAGGCTTGCTTAAATGTTTAGGGTTGGTATCGGCTACGACGTCCACAGGTTAGAGGAGGGGTACAGATTAATTCTTGGTGGCGTTGAAATACCTCACGAAAAAGGACTAAAGGGACATTCAGACGCGGACGTTCTTGTTCACGCCATATGTGATGCAATTTTGGGAGCCCTCGCTTTAGGCGATATAGGGGAACACTTCCCAGACACCGACGAGCGCTTCAAAGGTATTTCAAGCCTTAAGCTCCTTAAAGAGGTTAACGAGAAGGTAAACTCCTTAGGGTACGTAGTTCACAACGTTGACGCTGTAGTCGTTGCTCAGAGGCCAAAGCTAAAACCCTACAAGGAATTAATGCGGGAGAATATTGCAAAAATTCTCAAAATAGATAAAAATTTCGTTTCCATAAAGGCCACTACTACAGAGAGGCTCGGCTTTGAGGGTAGAGAGGAAGGTATCTCCGCCTATGCCGTTGTTCTACTAAAGGAGCAGCAAGGAGGAAGTCAATGGAAATGAACATAATGGAGATAATGAAACTTATCCCCCACAGGTATCCTTTCCTTCTTGTAGATAAAATCGTAGAGTTTGTTCCAAAAGAAAGAATTGTTGGAATAAAGAATGTGACTATAAATGAACCTTTCTTTCAGGGGCACTTTCCGGGACATCCGATAATGCCCGGAGCTCTCCTCTTAGAGGCAATGGCACAGGTTGGCTGCGTCCTGATGTTTAAGTCCTTTGATTTAACTCCTGAGGAGTACGTTGTTTACTTTATGGGAATTGATAAGGCTCGCTTTAGGAAACCTGTTCGTCCCGGTGATACGGTAAAGTTTGTTTTAGAACCGAAAGTAATAAAGAAAAAGCTTTCAAAGCTTGACGGTAAAGCTTACGTAGATGAGGAACTCGTTTGCGAAGCTGAACTTATGGCAATGATAGTGAGGAAGTGATGGTAAAGGTTCACCCAACGGCAATTGTAGAGAAAGGTGCTGAGCTTGACGAAGGGGTTGTTGTAGGGCCTCACGTTTACATAGGGAGTCAGGTAAAAATTGGAAAGAACACGGTTATCAGGCAGGGTGCTGTTATAGAAGGTGACACGACGATAGGAGAGGAGTGCACCATCTTCAGTGCCACCATAGGGGTAGAGCCTCAGGACTTAAAGTACAAGGGAGAGCCTTCAAAGGTCGTTATAGGCAACAGGGTAAAGATAAGGGAGTACGTAACGATTCACAGGGGCACTGAAGGCGGTGGAATGGTTACAAAAATAGGTGATAACGTCCTCTTAATGGCCTATGTTCACGTTGCTCACGATGTCATAATAGGTAATAACGTTATAGTAGCTAATGCCGTTCAGATTGCCGGCCACGTTGAAATAGAGGACTACGCCATTGTTGGCGGCTTAACCGGCATTCACCAGTTCGTCAGGATTGGCAAGCACGCTATGGTTGGAGGAGCCTCTGCCGTTCATAGGGACGTTCCTCCATTCGTTATGGCACAAGGTAATAGGGCAAGGCTTGAGGGAATAAACATAGTGGGATTGAAAAGGAGAGGTTTTCCAAGGGAGACGATAAGAGCTCTCACCACCGCCTTTGAGATGGTCTTTAAGACGGACGAGCCTCTTCAGGTTTCCCTCAAGAAAGTAGAAGAAGAGTTTAAAGACGTTCCTGAAGTCCTTGACTTTGTTGAGTTCATCAGAAAGAGCAGGAGAGGTATCTGTCCGGCTTGAAGTTAACGGAGGAAACCTTAAAGAATAAACTGGTTTTCCTTGGAACTGCCGGTGCAAGGTACGTTGCCTTTGGTTTTCGCCGTCAGGCAGGAGGACTCTACTTTAACTTTGACGGCCATAACGTTCACGTTGACCCCGGCCCCGGGGCTTTCATCCACGCTCATAGAAAGGGTATAGAACCCCACTGGACAAATACCGTAATCCTCTCTCACCGCCACTTAGACCACTGTGCCGACGTTAACCACATCCTTGAGTCAATGACTCTCGGAGGAAAGAAAAAGAGGGGAAGGCTCATCTGCCCGAGGGACGCCCTTGAGATTGACCCTGTTGTCCTTCAGTTCACGAGGGGAAATATAGAGGAGACGATAGTCATAGAGGAAGGTTTAACTGTGGAGCTCACCGAGTCTGTTTCAGTTACCTTTCCCGTTCGCCACGTCCACGGCGTTGAAACCTACGGAATGATCTTTAACTGGAAGAGAAGTATAGGGTACGTATCCGATACAGCTTATTTTGATGGAATAGAGGAAAGCTACGCTTCTGCAAAGGATCTTTTAATCCTTAACGTAACTATGAAGGAGAAAAATCCCCTCATAAGCCACCTCTCTATCCCTGAAGCTGAAATGATAATTGCGAACGTAAAGCCAGAGCTTGCAATTCTTACCCACTTTGGAAGGACGATGATAGAGGCAAAGCCTTGGGAGTTGGCCAAAAGGATTTCTGAGAGAACGGGTATAAAAGTTCTTGCAGCCTACGACAATATGGTTCTTGACCTTGAGACCCTGCAGGTTGTGAGGCAGAGGTGAGCTTAAAGGTCGTTCTTACGGGAAAACCCGGAGTGGGTAAGACGACGGCAGTAAAGAGGGTTGTAGAAAGACTCGGTGAAAAGGCTGTTGGTTTCTGGACTGAAGAGATAAGGAAGTCGGGGAAACGGTGGGGATTTAAGGTTGTTAGGACTGACGGGGAGGAGGAGCTCTTGGCCTCAGTTGACTTTAACTCACCTTTTAGAGTCGGTAGGTACAGGGTGAACGTGGAAGGTTTTGAGGAAACGGTTGTTCCTTTCCTTGAGAGGGCTCTAACCGAAACTGAAAAGGTGTTGATTGTTGACGAAGTGGGTAAGATGGAGCTCCTTTCACAAAAATTTGTAAAGCTCGTTGAAAAGTTACTAAACAGCGAAAATCGCGCCCTTTTGACGATTCCTGTAAAGGACGTTCATCCGATAATCAGACGGATTCGTAGTTTTAAAGGTAGTGTCGTTATAAGTTTAACTGTTGAGAACAGGGACTCTGTTCCCGATAAAGTCTTAAAACTCTTGGAGGAAGGAGATGGATAAGAAGGAGAAAAATGTAGGAGTTCCAGATAGAGAAAAGCTTATGAAAAAGCTTACGGAGGAGGTAAAGTCAGACCTAAAAAGCTACTTTCAGGACAGGGACTACGGCGTAATAGCCGTAACGGAGGAAGACGCTTTAAGGGCTTTTGTTGTTAAGACTACAAACCTTTGCGATATAGCAAGACTTAGACACAAAACATCCCCAATAGCAACGGCAGTTCTCGGGAGAGCCCTAACAGGAGCTCTTCTCTTAACCTCCCTTTTAAAGCACGCAAGCGACCAAAGGTTACTTTTAAGGATTGAAGGTGACGGCCCTATTGGGCTCGTGGTAGCAGAGGCGAACGCTAAGGGGAACGTAAGGGGATTTGTTAAGAACCCTCAGGTTGAAACTTTTGTGAAGGAAGTAAACGGAAAGAAGAAGTTTGACATAGGTAGAGCTGTCGGTAGTGGCTTTTTAACTGTCGTTAAGGACTTTGGTTTTGGAACGCCTTACGAGAGCTCCGTTCCCCTCGTTTCGGGAGAGATAGCCGAGGACATCGCCTACTACCTTTTAAAGTCTGAGCAGATACCCTCTGCCGTTTCAATTGGCGTTTTAGTCGGTGAGACCGGAAAAGTTGAGGCTGCCGGAGGTTTCTTAGTTCAGCCCCTTCCGGGAGCGTCCGATAAGGCCATAGAAAAGCTTGAAGAGAACGTAAAGAAGCTCCCCCCGGTCAGCGCCCTTATAAAGGAGGGAAAGAGGCCAGAAGAAATCGTTGAGCTCCTCTTTGAAGGTTTCACTCCCCACATCTTGGCCTTAAAGGAGCTCTCCTTTAAGTGTAAGTGTTCTAAGGAAGTTGCAAAGGGTGGGGTTATCGCCCTTCCCGAAAAGGATTTAAAGGAGCTCATAGAGGAAGGTGGCGTAACTATAAGGTGCAACTTCTGTAATGAAGAGTACTTCTTCAGCAGAGAGGAGCTTGAGGAGATACTGAAGGAGAAGAAATCGGGAGATAATTAACGTAAAAGCCTAAAAATTCTTAGGAGCTCTTCCGGGGGTATTTCTTCTGCTCTCTTGTCTTTAAACTCTTTTAGTTCCTCCGGGAGCTCCTTTAGCCCGAGGTTCTTCTTAAGCTTTTTCCTCCTCTGGGAGAAAGCTCTCTTTAAAAAGCTCTCAAACTCCTTTATCTCTTTCTCTTCTATTTCAAACTCTTTTGGTGTTACCTCTATGACTGTTGACATAACCTTCGGAGGGGGGATGAAGGCCTTGGGGGGAACGTTAAAGAGCTTCTTTATGTCAAAAAAGAGCGAAAGGAGTGCGGGAAAGTAGCCGTACTCTTTTCCTTTTTTTGCCGTTAGCCTGTCTGCAACTTCTTTTTGAACCATAAAGATACCCTTTTTAAGGGTTTTCCTGTGGGTAAGTAGATTCCTGAGTATGGCCGTTGAGACGTTGTAGGGGAGGTTTCCAAAGTAGACGAACTTCCCTCCTAAGGAAGAAAAGTCAAAATCTGTAGCGTCTGCGTTAATGATTTTTACCTTATCTCCGAACTTTTCTGTTAAAAAGCTTACCCACTCTGGGTCTATCTCAACGGCTATAAACTCCTTGAGGTTTCTGCTGACTATCTCCTCAGTTAGAGCTCCCCCTCCCGGCCCTATCTCAAGGACTCTATCCTCAGGGCTGAGCTTTCCGGCGTCAACGATTCTCTTTACTACGTTCTTGTCCCTTAAAAAGTGCTGTCCTAAGGACTTCTTTAACCTACTCAACGACCTCTACCTTTACCTTAATGGATTTAAACTTGGCCGTCTTTACAAACTCGTCAGCTTCGTCTCCAAAGAGGAAATTAACCTTACTCTTTGCCCTGTGGAATGAGACAAAGAGAGTTCCCTTCTTAATGTGCCTGTTAAACTCCACCGGCAGAGGGGCGGACTCCCCGTAGGGAGAGATAAGCTTTACTCTCTTGGCGTTTTTGAGCCTTTCCCTGTCCTCTTCGCTTGCGTAAACAACGTCCTCTTTAAAGAGCTTAAACTTGTTTAATGTCCTGCACCTTCCGGTCTGGTTTGCGTTGTTGTAGTGAAGGAGTATTCTGCCGGTCGTTAGGTAAAAGTCTGAGAACTCTCCTTTTTCAAGGAGCTCCTTAACCATTCCTTGGGGCTTATAGGGGTTAAACCTAAGGTGTCCTTTCCCGTCTTCTGTTGAGAACTTTTCCCTGTGGAGGATTTTCGTTCCTTTCCCGTCTATTACAGGCCACTGGGGAGCGTTTAAAAAGTTTTCCCTAAGGGTCTTGTAGTCTGCCCCTCCAAACTTCTTAGGGACTTCCTCCCTCAGGCTGTTCCAGACGTCCTCAGAGGTTCTGAACCCAAAGTCTTTCCCAAGCCTTTTTGAGACTTCGGCTATAACTTCCCAGTCGTCTGGAAGTTCTGAGGTGTATAGGGGCTCAGAAAGGTGGAGTCTCCTTTCTGCGTTTATGTATACGCCTGTCTTCTCGTAACAGCTTTTAACCCCAAAGACCACGTGGGCAAATTCTGTTACCTCACAAGGGAAGAGCTCATTGACGACTAAGAAGTCCAGTTTTTGGAGAGCTCCGTGAATCTTACTCTGGTTTGCGTGGACGTGGGCAATGTCCTCGCCCATTACCCAGAGAGCTCTAACCTTTCCCTCTAAGATGGCGTCTATGACCTCTGGGGTTGTTAGTCCGATTTCTTTTGGCTTCCTGTATCCGGGAAGGTAGTAGGGGAGCATTCCAACATCACAAGCTCCCTGAACGTTATTCTGTCCCCTTAGGGGCATTAGACCTGTGCCGGGCTTTCCTACGTTACCGGTTAAAAGGGCAAGGTTTGCAATTGCCATAACGGCCTTGCTACCGTCTGTGTGCTCTGTTACTCCAAGTCCCCACAGGAAAACGGTTTTCTTCCTTGCTATATCCCTTGCAAGTTCTGGAATGGCCTTAAAGAGGTGTTCGTAGCCGGGAAGTTTCTTAAAAGTTTCCGGTTTAGAAAGGTTGTCATTTAAGAGCTCTTTTCTAAACTCCTCAAACCCTACGGTCCTTTTTTCTATGAACTCTTTATCGTAGAGTTCCCTTTCAACGATTACCCTTGCGATTGCGTTTAGGACGAGTAGGTTAGAGTCAAAGGGAATCAGGAGCTTATGCTTTGCAAACCTAAAGAGGCCAATTTCCCTTACGTCTATTACGGTAAGCTCTGCACCTTTCCTGACTTGCTCAATTATCCTGTGGCTAACAATTGGATGGGCTTCTGTTGTATTAGAGCCAATTACGACGATGAGCTCTGCGTTGTATATCTCATCAAAGGGAGCAGTTGCAGCTCCTTCCCCGACCGTTTCCTTTAACCCTCTAAGGCTTGGGGCGTGGCATATCCTTGCACAGTTATCAACGTTGGGGGACTCCATTACTTCCCTTGTAAACTTCTGGAAAAGGTAGGCGCTTTCACAGTTTGTCCTTGCTCCACCGATGGCAGCAAAGGAGTGCCTTCCGTACTTTTCCTTTATCTCTTTAAGCTTTTTAGCCGTAAGGTCGTAGGCCAAGGAGTAGGGAACTCTTACAAAGTTTTCGTCATGCTCCTCAAAGTTTTCTGGAGAAAGACCAAAGGATTGGAGGAAAGATTTTCTGACGAGAGTTCCCCTTATTCTGCTCTCGTGGTTGATGTACTCGTGGCCAAAATTACCCTTTATGCAGAGCTTTCCCTTACTTACCACGCCCTCTTTGAGAGGTATAACTTTTTCCTCTACAGGGTCAAACCCTATTTCACATCCAACTCCGCAGTACGTGCAGACGGTTCTCTTCAAAACTGTTCCTCCACAGAAGAGTGAACTAATTTTAACCTAACCTTTTAGCGATGATTATTCCTTTAAGAAGAAGTTATCATTCAATACTTGACACTTTCTTATAAACGCATAAATTAATAAAAACCATCCTTCAACCTTCCAATTCCCATGGTACCCTCCGTGGCCGGCTTTTTGCCGGCCTAAACCTTACTCGCACGCTTCTAATTCAAAGAGCTTCTCCGGTAATTCCTCATTTATAGTTACCTCTCTAAAAATGTAGGTGGCTTCCGTTCCGTCAAACTGGTAGGTTTTTATGGCTCTGAGGTTACAGCTACCGTCAATGAATAGGGTAACTCTCTCAAAGGTAGAATCCTTGTAAGTTGGGGAGAGCCCCACCACCCAGCTGTCGCCGTCCTTACTCTCCTTTAAGACTTTAAAGAGTTTCCGAAGGTTTTCCGGATTTTCAATAATCTGGAACAGCGGGAATACGGTGCTGGGGGCTGAGAGCTCTGTAACCTGACACTCCTTTTCTGAGGGGAAGATAACTTCAAGGAGCTCCCCGTTGGAAATAATTCGGATATCACTACCCTTTTTGTACTCCCACCTAAAGTGTAAAGGCCTCTTGTAGTAAATCACGCCACTATAAAGGTCTACCTCGTCACCTGCCACGGGGAGCTTTGTCCTCTGGCTAAAAAGTATCTTCATAGACTTTACACTTTTTAGCTTCTCTAAGAAGCACTTAAGGTCTGCACTGGCAGGTTGAGCGGTTAGGATGATGAAGAGAACAGTTAAAAGTCTTCTCATAGTTTACTCCCGTGAAATTTGCGGGAAGATTCTAACATGGTTTTTGTGTGATAAAATTTGCCCAACCAAGTAAGGTGGAGTAGTAAAAGATGAGGTTAACTCTAAAAAATATAGGACTTATAAAATCGGCAGATATTAACTTGCGTGGTATAACTCTCATTGCCGGTGAAAATGATTCAGGAAAAAGCACAGTAGGAAAAATGCTTTTTTCTATAGTTAAGGCGGATAATATAGCAGAACATAAGCTTGAAAGTTACATGGAGGGTAAAAGAAAAGGTTTATTGGAGAAGATAAAAACAAAGTTAGTCCAAACTGTACCTTCCTTGGTTAAGGAGATTCCAGAAGATGTAAAATCTAAAAAACACGTGGAAAAGTTGTATAACCTTCTTTTCGGTAAGGGATTAGGTAAGGAATTAGGAAAAGAAGTGAAGGAACTGGAACTTTGGGTTAATGAGGAAAAAGCTTTTTTTGAAAGGAGAAGGCGGGAATTTTACAGTCAGGTACTTTATAACTTTGGAGCTCTGGACGCTTTAATTTCTGAGAATGAAAAAGGAGAGGTATACCTTTTAGCTGAAGATGGGACAGAGCTCTATAAGGTTCTACTGACTTCAGAATCCGTTTCCTTTTACGACAGTGTCCCTGAAGTAAATGGTAAAAAAGTTAGGCCTTTTAAAGATGCAACTTTGATATGTACACCCGTTGTTATGGACTTGGTTGAGTTCTTCTATAGATTGGTGATTAAAAAAAAGGATAGGTTGAAGTATCCATATCCTTTTATAATGAGGGATTTAGTTAGAAAGCTGTTAAGAGAAAAGAAAGCGGAAGATGGTTTAGAGATTGCCAAGGAGATAAAGAGTATTATAAGAGGAAACCTTAAGTTAGAGAAGGATGAGATTTTGTTTGAAAAAGAAGGAAGAATTTTTAGAATGCTTGGCACAGCAACGGGAATAAAATCTTTCGGAATTCTCTTGTTGCTTTTAGAAAATGGAACAGTTTCCTATAACTCCATTCTTATAATTGACGAGCCGGAAGTTCACCTTCATCCTAAGTGGCAACTTGAATACGTGAGGATTTTAGTGGAGATACACAAAACCTTAGGGACTAGGATACTGCTAACAACCCACAGTCCTTACATAGTCCAAGCTCTGCGTTACTATACTGAACAAATTTCTGAGAAGGTTGACTTTTATTTAGCGGAGGATGGCCAATTAAAATGTGCTAATGATAATGTAGGAATGATTTTTGACCTGTTGGGAGAGCCTTTATGGAGGGTGATTTAGCGGTATTCAGGAAAAAGTTAAAGGAACTTGATGAAAGAAAGGAATTCCCTTGTAGAGAAAAAGAGTATGAAACTTTGTTGGATATGGACGTTTTCCACTACGAGGCTTGGTCAAAACATCAAGATTCTGTTATTGGTAGAGCTTCTACTCCTAAAATAGATGTTGTAGTAGAGTTTCCACAGGAAGAACCTATCGTTATTTTGGCTTTAGAGTATAAACGTTTTGTTCCAACCAAAAAAGATGGGAAACCTTACCGAGACTTGTTTAAGAACGGAGAAATTAATGAAGAGAGATTGGAGAAAATTGCAGAAGATTATTGTAAAAAGGTAGTGAAGAAGTTTGTAGAATTTTGCAAGGAATATAAAACACTCTGGAAAGAAGCAAAGGAAGTTATTTGCTTTGTTCTGCTATACCCGCCTAAGGAGAAGTATGAAGAATTTGCGAAAAAGTTATTTATGACCTTAGAACCTTTTCCAGTACTTTTATTAAGCAAGGAAAGGGGAAAACACGAGTTCCGTTTGAGAGCGAAGATAGTGTTAGCCTATGAGAAGCTTCTTGATATTACATCTTCAAAAATAAAGGTTTCTATTAAAGAAGCGGAGTGTTGTAAAAATAGGAGTTTTGTTGGAGGATGTGAGAGGTTAAAACGCATAATTTCAACGATTGAAGCCTAACAATGAGTTATGAGGAACGTTAAGCTCACCATAGAGTACTTGGGGACGAACTACTACGGCTGGCAAATCTTGCCGGGAAAGCCGACAGTTGCAGGTAAGATAACGGAAGTCGTTGAGAAAATCCTCAACCATCCGGTTAAGCTTACAGGGGCGAGCAGGACGGATGCAGGCGTTCACGCCCTCGGACAGGTGGCAAACTTTAAGACAGAAAAGGACATTCCCCTTTACAAAATACAGCTTGCCCTGAACGGTTTACTTCCCCCAGATATAAAAATTGTTAACGTTGAAGAAGTTCCTTTAGACTTTGACGCAAGGAGGAGTGCTCAAGGAAAGCGCTACCGTTACAGGGTATTTAACAGGAAAGTGCCGAGCCCCTTTGAGTATAAAAGGGCGTGGTTTCTCCCCTACGAGCTTGACTTTGACGCTATGGAGGAGGCGAAAAAGTACCTCATAGGAACTTACGACTTTACATCCTTCTCAAAGGCAGACAAGAGGAAGCAGGTTAACCCTGTAAGGACGGTTAACGCTATAGAAATCCTAAAGAAGGGAGACGTTGTTGAGTTTGTTTTCTTTGGCAAATCTTTCCTTCGCCACATGGTAAGGGTTATGACTGCTGTCTTGGTTGAAGTTGGGAAGGGAAGGTTAAGGCCTGAGGACGTAGAGTTTATCAGGGAAAAGAGGGATCGCACTTTTGCACCCTTCTTAGCTCCGCCGGACGGCCTTTACCTTGAAAAAGTCTACTACGGGGACTATCCTTACTGAGAACAATTTTCAATTACGGAGAGCGGGAGACGGAAATGGCTGAGTTCGTTACGCTGATAGTTCTTGACGGTTTCGGTTACAGCCCTAAGAGGGAAGGAAACGCAATTGCCTTGGCCAATACTCCTTTCTGGGACTACATCTGGAGTACCTATCCGAGAGCTCTCCTCAAAGCCTCCGGGGAGGCCGTTGGACTTCCAGAAGGCCAGATGGGTAACTCAGAAGTCGGCCATATGAACATCGGTTCTGGAAGGATAGTCTGGCAGGATATTGTGAGGATAAGTAAATCCATAAAGAACGGTGAGTTCTTTGATAACCCGGTTATCAGGAAGGCTTTTGATGTAGCCAAAGAGAAAGGTAAGAAGCTCCACCTTGTAGGACTCCTCTCAGACGGTGGAGTTCACAGCCACATAGAGCACCTCTTTGCACTCCTTGAGATGGCAAAAAAGGTAGGCCTGAATAGGGTTTGCGTTCACGCCATCCTTGACGGAAGGGATACACCACCAAAGAGCGCCGAGAAGTATTTAAGAGCTCTCATTGAAAAGATGAGGGAGCTCGGAGTTGGAAAAATAGCGACCCTTGGTGGCCGTTACTACTACATGGACAGGGATAAGCGCTGGGACAGGACGGAAAAAGCTTACAGGACTATGGTCTTGGGCGAAGGCGAAAAGTGTAACGATCCGCTGAGAGCTCTCCAAGAAGCTTACGAGAAGGGAGAAACCGACGAGTTCGTCAAGCCTTACGTTATTTCTCCTGACTGCTTGGTTGAAGATGGAGACGTCCTCTTCTTCTTTAACTTCCGTGCTGACAGGATGAGGCAGATTGTCTCTGCCTTTGGTCTTGACGACTTTAACGGCTTTGAAAGGGATAGAGTTAAACCGACATACCTTGCAACCATGACTCTTTATGATGAGACTTTCCCCTTTGACGTGGCCTTTCCACCACAGGACCTTAAGAACGTTCTCGGTGAAGTAATCTCCAAGCTTGGCTATAAACAGCTAAGGATTGCAGAGACGGAGAAGTACGCTCACGTAACCTACTTCTTTAACGGTGGAAGGGAAGAACCTTTCCCCGGAGAGGATAGGATTCTCGTTCCTTCTCCAAAGGTTGCCACTTACGACTTAAAGCCTGAAATGAGCGCTTACGAGGTAACGGACAAAGTCGTTGAGAGGATAAACAGCGGGGAGTACAAGCTCATAGTTCTAAACTACGCAAACCCAGATATGGTTGGCCATACTGGAAACTTACAGGCGGCGATAAAGGCCATAGAGGCCGTTGATAAGTGTTTGAAGAGGGTTGTTAAGGCGACCTTGGAGAAAGGTGGTATCTGCATAGTTACGGCAGACCACGGAAACTCTGAGCAGATGATAGACCCTGAAACGGGTAACCCTTGGACAGCCCACACGACAAACTACGTTCCCTTCGTTGTTATAAAGGGAATGTGTGGAGCTTACGGGGTAAAGAGGAGAACTAAGAACGACGTGGAGCTCCCAGAAGAGTTTGACGGCATTCCCGTTGTTGGAATCCTCGGAGATATAGCTCCTACAATCCTCCACATCCTTGGAGAGGAGATACCCCCTGAGATGACAGGTGACGTGATTGTCTACGGGGACTTTTAATGGAGCTCGTCTTCTTAGAGGAGGTTGACTCTACAAACGAGTACCTTAAGAGGATACCTTTCAGAAGCAACCTCTTTGTAGTCGCAAGGAGACAGACTGGAGGTAAGGGGAGGAGGGGGAAGAGCTGGCTTTCCCTTCCCGACAAAGGACTCTACCTTTCTGGGCTCTTTGAGCCTCTCCACCCAAAGAAGAGCTCCCTTGCAGGTCTTGCCTTTGGAGTAGCTGTTCTGAGAGCTCTCCAAGAGTTTAAGGATGACTTCTACCTAAAGTGGCCAAACGATGTTTACGTTAACGGTAAAAAAGTTGCCGGCATTTTGCCGGAGAACCTTTCCGATAGGCTTATCGTAGGCGTTGGCGTTAACGTTTCCTATACTCTGCAAGAGCTCCAAGGACTTTCCCACCCTGCTACTTCCCTCCTTGTAGAAGGAATTCGTTGCGATATAGGGGAGCTTGCTCTCAAGGTATCCCAGAACCTTATCCTCTACTATGAAAAATTAAGGGAGGGAACTTTTGACGTTAAAGAGTTTGAGTCTTTCTGCCCGATGATTGGGAAGGAAGTAACTGTTCTTGAAAACGGATTTTGCTATACTGGGAAAGCTCTCGGTATTGACAGGGAAGGTTATCTTTTGCTTGAGAAGGATGGAGAGCTTAAGAGGCTCTTTTCGGCAGAAGTAAGCGTGAGGTTTAACGATGAAGGAAATAGAGTTTCCAACTTACAGGGAGCTCCTTAAGGACCCCCAAATTCTCTACTATATAAGCAGAGCAGACTACTTCCTTAAACACATGGGATACACCGACCACGGCATTAAGCACGTTGCTTGGGTGGCTAAAAAAGCCCGTTTCCTGATACTTGAGACGATAGGGGACAAGAGGAAGGCAGAGCTTGCAGGTATAGCCGGCCTTCTCCACGATATCGGCCACGTTGTATCCCGTCACGGCCATGCCCAGAGTGGAGCTCTCATCGCCTACGACCTCCTTAAAGGAAAAGGTTTCCTTGACGACGACTTGACAGAGATAACCTTTGCCATAGGGAACCACGAGGAAAAAACCGGATTCCCGGCAACGGAAGTTGCAGCTGCAGTCGTTATAGCCGATAAGGCCCACGTTCACAGGAACAGGGTTAGAAGCAGGAAAACCATCAGGGAGGACATCCACGATAGGGTAAACTACGCTGTCCTCTACAGCGGTTTAGAGGTTGAGAAAGAAAATCGTATAATACGCCTTGTTCTAAGGATAGATACTGAAATTTCAGACCTTCTTGACTACTTTAGTATCTTTCAGCCCCGTATGGAAATGTGCAGGAAGGCGACTGAAAGGCTTGGTTTCAGGTTCAGGCTAAGGATTAACGGCACAGACCTCTAAGGGAGAGGATGTAATGAAAAGCCTAAAGCTCCGTATAGCGGTTGTCCTGATTGCTCTCATATCTTCCATTTACGTTGTCCTTACAAAGCCGGTTACTCTCGGTCTTGACCTTCAGGGGGGAACGCACCTTGTCCTTCAGGTAGATATTGAAAAAGCTCTTCAGGACGAGGTTTCAGCAGCCCTTGCAGAGATAAAGAACAAACTTGAGGAGGAGAACATTCCCCTTTTAAGCGCCAAAAGGGATGGAAAGAATATAGAGCTCCTCCTCCTTGACTCGGAGAACGTCCCTCAGGCTGTAGAGATGATAAAGGACGATTACGGTGAGATGTTTGAGATTTCCACTTCCGAAAACAGAATACTCCTTAAGATAAAGCCTTCCTACGTAACGAAGGAGGTTGACAGGCTCGCAGAGCAAGCCCTTGAGACGATAAGGAACAGGGTTGACGAGCTTGGAGTCGCCGAGCCGGTAATTGTAAGGAACGGGAAGGACAGAATCATAGTTGAACTCCCCGGAATAAAGGACCCCGAGAGAGCTAAAAAGGTAATAGGAAAAGTTGCAAAGCTTGAGTTTAAAGAAGTTGTTGACGTTGCAAGGACGCCCGACGAGCTAATTACGAAACTAAAAGGGACTATTCCTTCTATGGCAACCGTGGCGGTGAAGCCCTCACCCTTTGGGCCAAAGTTTTTCCTTATAAAGGGCGATAAAGAAGAAAAGATAGAAGTGAAAAATTTAGAGGAGCTTGTCAGAAAGTTTGGCGGAGAAGTTCCTGAAGACCAGCAGCTTCTCATTCAGGAGATTAAAAACAAAGAAGGAAAGGTGGTTGGATATACCTTCTTCATAGTTAAGAAAGAGCCGATACTCACGGGAGCTTACCTCAAAGACGCCTACCCGAGCACCGATGAGTACGGCATGCCTGCCGTTAGCTTTGAGCTTAACTCTGAAGGGGCAAGGATATTTAAAGCCTACACGTCAAAGCACGTGGGGACACGCCTTGCCATAGTCCTTGACGGTAAAGTTCAGTCTGCTCCTACGATTCGCTCTGCTATAGGAGCGAGGGGACAGATTACGGGACAGTTCTCCTATCAGGAGGCGAGGGATCTCTCAATTGTCCTTAGAGCTGGAGCTCTGCCTGCTCCGGTTAAAATCATAGAGGAAACAACAGTAGGTCCTTCCCTTGGAAAGGAGTCCATAGAGAAGGGAGTAAAGGCCGGAATAGCAGGTCTTATCCTCGTTATGCTCTTCATGATTGTCTACTACAAGCTTTCCGGCGTTATCGCAGACTTAGCTCTCCTTATGAACGTCTGTATCTTGTGGGCCTCCCTAGCTTTGCTTGGTGCTACGTTAACCCTTCCGGGTATTGCCGGTTTTATCCTCACGATTGGTATGGCCGTTGACGCCAACGTTATAATCTTTGAGAGGATAAGGGAAGAGCTTAGGAAAGGAAGGAACCTCTTTTCTGCGGTTGAGGCAGGTTTTTCCAGAGCTTGGGGAACGATTATTGACGCAAACGTCACAACTCTCATAGCGGCTGCCGTTCTCTTCCAGTTTGGAACAGGTCCTATTAAAGGTTTTGCCGTTACCCTTTCACTCGGTATTCTCTCAAGTATGTTTACTGCCGTCTTTGTTACGAAAGTTCTCCTTGATGTGATAGTGAAGTACAAGAGAAACATCTTCAGCATCTAAGCTTTAAGGAGCTGCTAATGAAGAGGAAGTTTAACTTCATAGGAAAGAGGTACTTAGCCTACGCGATTTCCCTGCTCCTGATAGTAGGTTCTTGGGTTTACGGTGTCTTCGTGAAAGGTCCTCAGTTCGGTATAGACTTTACCGGTGGTGTTCTCGTTCAGGTTAAGGTAGAGGAAGAGGGAATAACGACGGGAAGGCTTAGGGAGCTCTTTAAGGGTAAAGTGGACGGCGTTACAGTTCAAAACATTGAGAGTGAGAACGAGTTCTTGATAAAAGCTCCTGTTATTGGCGACCCCAACAAGGTTACTGAGAAGGTAACCCATACTGTAAAGGAGGCCTTCGGGAGTAAGGCAGAGATAAGAAGGGTTGAGATGATAGGTCCTACAGTCGGTAAGGAGCTCCGAGAGAAGGGAACTATGGCCTTAATTTATGCCCTCATTGGCATTCTTCTTTACGTCGCTTGGCGTTTTGAACCGATTTTTGCCTTTGGAGCTATCTTAGCTCTTGTTCACGATACACTTGCAACCATTGGTATATTCATGTCTGTTGGTAGGGAATTCAGCCTTCCCGTAATTGCGGCGCTCCTTACAGTTATCGGTTACTCAATCAACGACACAATCGTCGTTTACGACAGGATTAGGGAAAACATGAAGGTTTTGCTGCGGAGCAAGCCCTTTGAAGAACTCGTTAACGACAGTATAAATCAAACACTTTCAAGAACCTTGATTACCTCCTTAACCACCTTTTTCGTTGTTCTGTGCCTTTACCTCTTCGGTGGTGGAGTGATAAACGACTTTGCCTTTGTTCTCCTTGTTGGAATCATAGTCGGTACCTACTCTTCTATCTTTATAGCGAGCGCTATTGTTGTTGACTGGTACAAATACGTTAAGAAGATGAAATAGTCTGATATGAAGATAGTTCACAGATATGTTTCTCTTGAGATACTCAGAGTCTTCTTCTTAACCCTTGGACTTTTCATTTTCGTAATCTTAATGGATAGAGCTTCAAGTATTGCAGAAACCGTTTTAGGGCAAGGAGTTTCAGCTCTTGACTTTTTCTCAGTCCTCCTAAAGGCCGTTCCTGCCTTTCTCGGAATCACTATTCCCATGTCCTTTGTCCTTTCCGTTTTAATCGTATTCATACAGATGGGTAGCAACAACGAGCTCATAGCCCTGAGATCCTGTGGAGTAAGCTTAAAGGAGCTCTCAAAGCCCGTTTTTGCCCTTGGACTCCTCTTTTCGCTCCTTTCCTTTTTTTCACTGATGTTCCTTATGCCAAAGAGCAACGTTGCTATGAAGAAGGAGATAGAGGAACTCCTTAAAAAGAAGATAACGATGAGCATAACCCCAAAGAGCTTTAGCTCCAATTTCCCCGGAGTAACCTTTTACGCCGAAAAGATATACCCTAAGAAAGGCTACCTTGAGAACTTCATGGTAACTATAGGCAGGAACAAGGAGCTTGTGACAATATTTGCAAAAAAAGGAGTTCTGAGAACGGAAGGAGACACCGTGTTCCTTGATATAGAGGATGGAAGTGCCCAAGTTCTAAACTGGCAAAGACCTTCTGAGTTTAAACTCCTAAACTTTAAGAACTATACGGTTAAACTTTACAAATTTTCGGAGAGAGAACAGTTTAAGGCTGTTAAATACAAAGACTTTTTTCAGCTCCTCTCTATGGATGGAAAAGAGTCTAAAGTTGAGCTTATCAAAAGGGTAGGTTTGGCTTTTGCTCCGGCTATAGTCGGAATTCTCGCCTTCTCCATAGCCGTTCTGATACCGAGAGGCTCTCTAGGCACGGGTGTAGTTATAAGCCTTGGAATAATTGTTAGTTACTACATTCTCTATACCTTCTCAAAAAAGATAGCCTTAAAAAGCGGTATGGTTTTCCTGCCGTTACTGCCCGATGCTGTATTCCTTTTATTGACAGCTTACCTCTATAGGCAGGCTATCAAGGAAACTCTTCGCTTTGACATTGGTGGAAGATGGTAAAGACTTTAGACAGGTACGTTTTTAAGGAGTCCTTTAAGTTCTTTATCCTTGCTCTCTCTACATTTCTTGTCCTTTTTGTCGTGATAGATTTCGTAAGCAACGTTGATACTTTCATGAAGGCAGGGTTAAAGGAAGGGTTCACCTACGTTTTATCAAGGTTACCACTTTACGCCGTTCGTGTAATACCGATAGCCGTTCTGATTGCCACTATGGTAACTATGTCCTCTTTTTCGTCAACAAGCGAGCTAACGGCCGTCAAGGCCTTAGGTATAAGCGTTTATAGGTTCTCACTACCGATAATCTGTTTAGGACTTGCCGCCTCCTTTACCTCCTTGTTTTTACAGGAATTTATCGTTCCTCCTACCGTTAAAGTAGCAAACGAGATTAAGTTTAAAGCCCTTGGCAAGAAAAAGAAAGAACTTTTCGTTTCGGCCGGTTCTTTGTGGTTTAGGACAGCCGATAACCGCTTTGTCTATATGGAACGCTTTTTCCCAGAGTCTGGAAGGGCTGAAAGAATTTCCATCTTTAAGGTAACTCCAAACTTTGTACCGGTAGAGAGAATTGATGCAGAGTCTGGAGAGAATGTAGAAGGTTCTACTTGGGAGCTAAAAAAGTGTTACCTTAGGAATCTTGAAAAGCTGTCCCTTAAATTTAGGAAGAAAATGGAGGTAAACCTTGGGATAGACAGGAATGACCTTGTATTTTCCAAAATAGAGCCGGAGACGATGGGGGTCGTGGAACTCTTCCTCTTTGTCAAACAGCTCGGGAAGATAGGCTACGACGTCACTCCTTTCCTTGTTGAAATGTACTCAAAACTCTCCCTCTCCTTTTTGCCTGTAGTTGTGGCAGTTATAGGCATCCCTTTAGGAGTTTTTAACCCCCGTAACAGAAAGGGTTACACCCTCGTCATAGCAGTCCTCTTAATAGTTTCAATGTGGATAACGATTTCCTTCTTCCTAAGCCTTGGTAAGAGTGGAGTTCTGCCTCCATTCTATTCAGCCTTTGCTCCCTTATTCCTCTTCCTTTCCGTAGGGCTTGTCCTTTTAGCAAGGACAGAAACTTAACTTTATATAATACTTCATGAAAGTCCTTGCTGTTCTTTGGCAAAATATCTGAATTAGATTTCCTAAAAAAGAAATAGGAGGAATTATTGAAGTTTAACCTCTCTAAGGCTAAGAGGGCACAAAAAGAACTCCGAAAGAAAATAGAGCTTAACCCCCTTAAAAAAGAACCTAAACTCGTTGCTGGCTGCGACCTTACTTTCCTTGACCCTTATAAAACTCCAACCCTCGGGATAGGAGCTTTTGTAGTTTTGAAGTGGCCGGAGCTCTCCCTCGTAGAAGTTCAGTGGGAAGTCTTAGAGATAAAAATTCCCTACTATCCCGGCTTTCTGGCCTTTAGGGAGATTCCTCTCCTTGTTAAAACCTTTAGAAAGTTAAAAAACAAACCGGACGTTGTAATCGTAGACGGCCACGGAATAGCTCACCCAAGGAGGCTTGGAATAGCTACCCACTTTGGCATAGTAGAAAAAGTCCCAACCGTAGGCTGTGCCAAAAAACCCCTCTACGGCAAGTTCAAAGAGCCCTGTAAAGAGAAAGGATGTTACGAGAAAATCGTAGACCCTAAAACACAAGAACTAATTGGCTTTGTCTTAAGAACAAAAAACAACGTAAAGCCCGTTTACGTATCTCCCGGTAATTTAATAACCTTTGAAGAAGTTATTCCATTAGTAAATTCCCTTGTTACAAAATACAAACTCCCAGAACCAACCCGCCTCGCCCACAACTATTTGCAGAAAATAAGGAAAGGGATACAAAACGCCTGTAACGGGAAACCAACAAATTCCGATAAATCCCTATTTTAGCTTGCGCTGTCCAAAATTCTACTGTCCAATAGATTCACTGTTTAAGGAAAAAAGAAAGGGTCTAACAGAAATAGGATTAAAACCGATAATAAGTGGCGTAAAGAGTACCTTATGCTGTTTGTAGTGGGTAGATAGATTAAGGTATAATTCAGGTCAAATTTCAAGGTTGGAGGGAAGTAATGGCTGTTGAGAGGACTCTTGTAATTATCAAGCCTGACGCTGTGAAGAAGAACGCAGTAGGGGACATCATCAGGATTTTTCAGGAGAACGACCTGAAACTCCTTGCGATAAAGATGGTTCACCTTACAAAGGAACAGGCCAAGAAGTTCTACATCGTTCACAAGGATAGGCCTTTCTACGATGAGCTTACAGACTTTATGTCCTCTGGTCCTTGTGTTCCTATGGTTCTTGAGGGAGAGAACGCTATTGCAAGGGTAAGGGAAATCATAGGTGCTACAGACCCGGCTAAGGCTGCTGAGGGTACAATCAGGAAGAAGTACGGAACTGACGTAGGAAGGAACGCCGTTCATGCATCCGACTCTCCTGAGTCTGCTGCTTATGAGATTCCTTTCTTCTTTAATCAGCTTGAGATTCACGAGCAGTAAAGGAGGGGGAGCTCCACTCCCCCTTTTTAACTTTATGGGGAGATTGGATGGACGATAGTTTCAGTATCCTGAGTCTAACTGCTGAAGAACCTTGCGAAGAAGCTAAGGAAAGGGGAAAGGAAGTAGAAGTAAAACACTTTGTATTTGAAGACCTTTTAGATACTCAAGAGAAACTAGTCTGTAACTGCTTGGCTGTTAACGAGCTTTTTAGCGTCTACCACTATCTTCTGAGAAAGGACTTAAGGTCTCTCTTTTCAAGGAAGGAGGAACTCTCCCTCGGCTGTTATTTAGCGTACCGCGGCGGAAGCCTTTTCACCTTTGAGGACTTTAACTTTAAGATTCATTCCTTGGAAGAATTTTCGCTTCTTGTTGAGGCTGTTGAGGTCTCTTCAGGTAGCAGTTTCTACTTTGAGCTGTGTAACCTCTGCGAGCTTCCCGAAAGAACTCCCCACGAGCAAGATGTCATTTTGACGCTCTACGCTACTTCTCTTAAGAGGTTACCTCCTTCGGTTCACTTTGACCAAATAGCCGATGAGAACAGAGAAATTCTGAAACTTGCAGTTAGGGGGAACGAAAAGGCTACCGAAAAGCTTGAAAGGGAGCTCGGGGAGAGAGAAACAGAAAGGCTCTTGGCGGAGTTTAGAACTCGTCCGGAGGAGCTCTTTGATACCTGCATACTCTCTACTCAAAACCTTTACTCCATCATAGGCATAGTAACTTCTGTCAGGAAAGTAAGCGTTTTGGGGAAATCTCTTTACTCTGTTGGACTATTTTCGGAAGAAGTCAACCTTACAGTTCTTGCTCCGACTTCTGTCAGAGTAACGGATGGTGATAGAATAGAGGTATCAGGTAGGATGTACGGTGTTGCCGTTTTCTGAAAACCTTAGGGAGGGAAGATATTGAAAATAGGTAGGTTTAAAGCTGGGGAGAGAACAATTTTTGGCCTTATAAGGGGTAGAGAAATAGTGCCCTTAAAAGAAACCAGAGTATCTGAACTTATGGAGAGTATTACTCCTACAGATGAAGTTTTGTCCTTTAGAGACGTTAAGTTCCTGTCCCCGACGAGGCCTACGAAGATAGTTGCTGTTGGCCTTAATTACAAGGCACATGCAGAAGAGATGGGGAAACCTTTACCGGAAGAGCCACTTCTCTTTATGAAGCCATCAACGGCCGTTATTGCGAACAAAATGAGAATTGTCCTGCCCCAAATGTCAGAGAGGGTGGACTACGAAGGAGAGCTGGCGATTGTTATCGGGAAAAGGTGTAGGAAGGTTTCCCCGGAAGAGGCTAAGGACTACATTCTTGGATATTCTTGCTTTAACGATGTAACGGCCAGAGATTTACAGCAGAAAGACGTTCAGTATACCCGTGCTAAGTCCTTTGACACTTTTGCACCTTATGGTCCTTGGCTTGTAACGGATATTGACCCTATGAATCTCAAAATCGTAACCAGAGTAAACGGTGAAGTAAAGCAGGAGGGAAATACTGCCGATATGATTTTCTCTCCTTTTGAGCTCGTTTCTTTTATTTCACAGGTAATGACACTCCTTCCCGGAGATGTTATAGCTACTGGTACTCCTCCGGGGGTTGGTCCTTTAAGTGCAGGGGATAGGGTTGAAATTGAGATAGAGGGTATAGGGACGCTGATAAACTACGTAGTAGCTGAAGAGTAACAAGAGACAAGGAAGTGGTAGTAGGAGACTATTTAGAAATATCGTTAATTTCTTTTTTTGTCTCCTTTATCTTTGGCCTTGGAGGGCTTGGCTCTGCTGTTGCTCTCATTCCAATTTTGGTGTTCTTAGGTGTTCCTTTCCATTTAGCAAGGTCTGCAGGACTTTTTACCAACGTCCTTTCTACCTTATCTGCTACTCTTCATAACCTTAAAAAGGGACTCGTGGATATTAAGTTTGCCCTTCCAATAGTTGTGGCGTCTATGCTCTTTTCTCCCTTGGGAGCTTACTTTTCTCACTTTGTTCCGGAGAGGTTAGTTGGGTTAGCCTTCGCACTGTTTCTTTTCTTTGCCGGAGTTATGATTTACATACCGAAGAAGGGAGGTAACAGGGAGAGCTCCTCCCCCATCTTTCCTCTTTTTGTCGGCTCTCTTGCAGGATTTGTTTCTGGGTTTTTGGGAGTTGGAGGGGGAGCTCTAATATCTCCCTTGTTGATAGTAGCGGGGTTTAACCCTAAGAAGGTTGCAGCTGTTACCGCCTTTGCAGTTCCTTTTTCTTCTTTTATAGGTTTTTTAACCTACTGGAAGATGGGTAGCGTTGACTGGAAGGTTGTGCTATTTGCGGGAGTTCCTGCTGTTATTTCTGGATACTTAGCGGCATACCTTAGTCATAGTTACCTCAGTGCGTCTCTGGTTAAAAAACTCTTGGGAATTATCTTCTTCTTGTTTGGGGTAAAACTTTTGCTAAAATTCTTAATATAGAATATAAAGAAAGGAGGATGGAATGTTGAGGGAACGCATAAAGCAAATGGATCTTGACTTTTTCGCAGCTGGGGGACCTAAGATAGGGCTTGACGCCTTTTTGGAGCTCTGGAAAAAGGGCGAGGCTATACTGCTTGACGTCAGGTTTGAAGAGGAGGTAGAGCTCTTTAAAGTCGGCTTTGGAATAAACATTCCTCTCTACAAACTTCCGGAAAATTTGGAGAGACTACCTAAGGACAAGCTTATAGTTACTTTCTGTCCAGAAAAAGTGAGGGCTACCTTGGCCTACTCTTACCTTGTGAGTGAAGGATTTGAGAATGTAAAGGTTCTTTCAGCTTCCCCTTCGGATATAATTGCTAAGGTCAAGCCGGGATTTATTAAGAAGTTAAAGGAGGAGAAAGAATGAAAGTTCTTGCAATAAACGGTTCCCATAGGAAAGGGTCAACTCTTATTCTGTTAGAGGAGGCTTTAAAGGAGCTCTCTGAGTTTGAGACGGAGGTTATTTCTCTCTGCGACTACAAACTTGAGTACTGTAAGGTCTGTAACGCCTGCAAGAAGAACGGAGGTATCTGCATTGTTAACGACGGCTATCAGGAGATAGAGAAAAAAATGAAAGAGGCCGACGCCATTATCGTTGGTTCTCCCGTTTACTTTGGCTCAATAACCGGAATGCTAAAAACCCTCTTTGACAGGTCAAGAACTTTAAGGGTTAACTGGGAGTTAAAGGACAAGGTGTGTGCAGCAATAACCGTTGGAGCTACGCAGCACGGAGGACAGGAGCATACCTTACAGGCAATTCACGCGTGGGCTCTAATTCACGGAATGATTCTCGTTGCAGACTCAGACCCCACTGCCCACTTTGGGGGGGCTGCTGTTGCAAAGCAAGTTGACGGCGAGTTTAAGATTGACGAGTGGGGACTCCAGACTGCAAGGAGCGTTGGTAAGAGAGTAAGGGAGGTTCTAAAGGCGATTAAGGGATAAGGGAGCTCTCCCGAGCTCCTCTTTTCCTATTTAACTGCTGAGAGGAGGAAAATCAAAAAAGAAATAAGGGTTATCGCTGCTCCGGAGGGGACGTCAAGTGTAAAGGATAGGAGAATCCCCAAGAGTGAAGTAATAAAACCAAAAACGACGGAGAGGAGGAAAAACTCCCCGTAACTCCTTGAGAACCTGTAGGCTGACGCTGCCGGCATAACAAGGAGGGAAAATACTAAGAGAGCCCCAACTGCTTTAATTGAGAGGGTTACGACTAAGGATATGAGACAGGAGGCTGTGAAGGTTAGGAGCTCCACCTTGTATCCGGAAGCTTTAGCTATATCCTGACTAAAGGTTATTAGGTAGATGTCCCTCCAGAAGAAGAAGTAAAAGGAGAAGGTAAGGATAGTCGCCAAGGCCAAGAGGAAAAGGTCTACAGTTTCAACGCTCAATGGACTGCCAAAGAGGTAGGAGAGGGCCTCTGAACCGTAACTTTTTGAAAAGCTTAAAAAGATAACGGCAAGTCCCATACTCGTTGCAAAGAGAACTCCTATGGTTACATCGTAGTGAATGGCCTTTTTGGTGCTTAAATACCACAGGGCTGTTCCTGCAACGGCTGAAAAGAGGAAAGCCCACAAAAGAGGGGAACTTCCAAGCATGAGCCCGAAAGTCACGCCGGCAAAGGCAACGTGGGCAAGCCCTGCCCCTATAAAGGCCATCTTCCTGAGGATTACGTAAGTGCCTGCGGCAGAGCAGGTAATACCGGTAAGAATGGCCGATATAAGGGCTTTAATCCCGAAGCCGTACTGAAGGTAGGTAAGGGGATTACTTAGTTCCATTACCTTTATTTACGTTTAACATAGGGATTAGTTTGTTGTCGTAAGGGGTAATTACAAATGTGTTGTTGGGGCTGTTTGCAAGCTCTTTGAGGGTCTGGAGGTAGTACCACTGGAGATACTTTTCAGAGAGGGAGTTTGCAATAATCCTGTTTGACTCGGCGATTCCCCTTGCCTCTGTTATCTTCCTCTCTGCCTCAAGCCTTTCTTTCTCTATGACAAACTTCATCTTTTCAGCTTCTTCCTTTGCCCTTAACTTCTCCTCTATCTTCTCAACTACCTTCTTAGGAAGCCTAACGTCCCTTAAAAGAAGGTCTACAACCTGAATGTGGGCTGTGAGTAGCCTCTTTTTGAGCTCGTCGTAAATGGTCTTTTGGAGCTCTGCCCTTTTTGTTGAGTAGAGGTCCTCTATCTTGTAGCGAGCTATGACGTTCCTTACAGTTTCCCTCACTATTGAGATGATTACCTTTTCGGCAAAGTCCACTCCGTAGTTCTTGTAAATTTCATCTGCCTTCTGTGGAACGATTCTATAAAGGACTGTTACGTCAAGCCTTACGGGGAGTCCTTCTATACTTAAAGCTGTAATTGGGTTTCTCGTTTTTGTCGTCATGTCTATTTTTTCAACACGGGTTGAAAAGATTACGACGCTCTCAATCCAAGGTAGAACAATGTGAACACCGGGGTAGAGCTCCTCCTTGTCCACCTTTCCAAGCCTTAACTTTACTCCTACCTCTCCGGCGTCAATAACGTGGAGGGAGCGGGTTAAGGCTATGGCGACTACAGCCAGCAGGAGGACGATTAGGACGGGAGCTCTACCTCTCCTCTCCATTCTCTTTCTCCTTCAGCTTCTTAAGGTACTCTTGGGCTTTCTTGTGTTTCACGACGTCGCCCGTCTTATAATATATGGCATACTCGGCGATGTTCGTTGCGTGGTCGCCGACCCTCTCAAGGGACTTAACTACGAGGATTAACCTTACGGCTAAGCTTCCGTGCTCAGGGTTCTTCTCTGCAATCTCCACAAGCTCCTCAAAGAGCCTGTCGTAGAAGCTGTCAACTATGTCGTCCTTGTCTATAACTTCCTTTGCAAGCTCTGTGTCCCCACGAAGGAGGGCCATTACGGCGTCTTTTAACATCTCGCTTACTATCTGGAGCATCCTCGGAAGGTCAACGTAGGGCTTTAGTGGAGGGTGCTTTGCAAGGTGAATTGCCGTCTCGCATATGTCCCTTGCAAGGTCTCCAACCCTCTCAAGATCAACTATACTCTTTAGGATTGAGACGACGAACCTTAGGTCTGTGGCCTCTGGAGAGTAAAGGGCAAGAACTCTAACGCACTTTTCTTCAATCTCAAGCTCCTTTAAATCTATGAGCCTGTCGTACTGGTAGGTTATCTCTGCCTTTTCTGTGTCCCTTTCAATCAGGGCTTCCATAGCCTCGTTTATTATTTTTTTGGACATATCTGCCATTTCAATGAAATTTCTCTTCAGCTCATCAAGGTCTTCTATGTAGCGTTCAATCATTTCCTCTCCTCCTTCAAAGGTGATACCCAGAGGATTCTACCATACGCCCTTTTAAAGGTGCTGGTAGAGGTGGGAGATGAGGACGTCAAAGGCTCTTTCTATTCTCTCTTCTGTGTTTTTTGTGTTTATCGGTGAGATGGAGAGCTCCTTTTCTATTACGTCAATGAGGAGTAGGAGCTCCTTTAACCCTTCAGGTTCGTTTACCCTGTAAACGACGAGGCGTTTTAGGAAGGGAAAAAGGTAGTTTTCTAAGAGAAACCTGTAGCTGAGGGCTTTTTCTGAGGAAAAATCAACTCTTTGGTTTATTGACACTATTGACTCTAGCTTCCTTTCTTCTTCGCCACTTAGGGCGTTCTTAAACTTGAGGAGCTTTTTTTCTATTTCTTCTTTCAAGCTTGGGATTGAGAAGTCCCTGATGCTACAGGAGGGAATTCTTCCCTCTGCAAAGCGTGTGAGGTGTAGAAAGTCGTCGTCCCTTTCTGGGTCGTAACAGCCCATTAGCAGTTTTCCTCCTTTACGGGTCTTGAGAGGAGCTCCTCCATAACCTCTACCGGCTTCCTCCCTTCATATATTACTTTATAGACCGCCTCGCTAATTGGCATCTCAACTTTCAGTTTCCTTGAAAGCTGGTGGACTGCCTTGACTGTGTAGACCCCTTCAACGACGTACTTTTCGTCAACCTTTCCCTCTCCCCTACCGATAGAGAGACCAAACTGTCTGTTACGGGAGAGGTTACCCGTGCACGTTAGGACTAAGTCCCCGACCCCTGAGAGGCCGTAAAAGGTCTCCTCCTTAGCTCCCATAGCTTTTCCGAGTCGCCTTATCTCGTGGAGTCCCCTCGTTATGAGGGCAGCCCTTGCGTTGTTCCCAAGCCCCATTCCGTCGGCAATTCCCGTTGCTATGGCAATGACGTTCTTTAGAGCTCCCCCAAGCTCCACTCCTAAGACGTCGCCTGAGGCGTAAAAGCGAAAGGTCTTCGTATTTAAGGCCTTTACGAGCTGTAGGGTCTTTTCCTCCTCTATCCCTGCGATAACGGCTGCTGCAGGGAGGCCGGAGGCTATCTCTTTTGCAAAGGTTGGGCCTGAAAGGACAAAGTAGTTCTCACAAGCTCCAAAGATTTGGAAGTATATCTGGGAGAGCGTTTTTAGGCTTTTAACGTCTATTCCTTTGCTTGCACATATGAGTGGTTTTCCCCTTAGCAGTTCTTCGTGCTTTTTCCAGAAATCTGCCGTGAACTGGGTGGGTATGACCGATAAAACTACGTCGGCTTCTCCGATTGCCTCTTGGGGGGAGTTTGTAGCCCTTACGCTTTCTGGGTAGGTAACCCCTTCAAGGAAGACGCTGTTTTCTCTTTTTTTGTTAATCTCCTCAGAGATTTCTGGCTCTCTACACCACTGGATAACAGAAAAGCCGTTCCTGCCAAAGTGGACAGCTAAAGCAGAGCCCCAGCTTCCTGAACCGAGGATGGAGAGCTTCACTCTTTCACCTCTACAAAGGAGTTGCCTGTTCTCTTAAAGACTCCGGAAACGAGAATGCCGTTTTCCTTAAAGTGTTTGAGTAGCCTGTCCTTGTCCTCTGCCTTAACGAGGATTCCAACTCCACACCCTTCAAATATCTCGTCGGGAATTGGCACGGAAACAGCTTTGAAGCCTTTAATGTACTTTTCTGCTTTTAAACCTTCAGGAACGGAAGGGAAGGATATGCAGTAGTCGTACCTGTTAAACAGCCCGGTTAGCCTGAGGAAAAATTCTTTGATGTGAAGCCTTATTCCGTTTGCAACAAAGTAAACCTTCTCTCCAAAGCTTTTAGCTTCCATGCCTTTCCTCCTGTAACTTCTTGAGTGCTAGAGCTCCCTCGTAGAATATCCAAGTCGCTAAAACTACCTGAATTAGAGCAGCTATGCCTATTACGCTGAATTTCCACTTAATAAATAGCATAACAAGTGACCAGAGAGTAATCACTGCCATAAAGAAAGCAGGAACTCCCGGTATGAACCAGTAGCGTCCTTTTCCGGTCTTTATCAGCCATATCATAACCACAAACAGGGCTAAGGCTGCTATGAGCTGGTTTGTAGCTCCAAAGACCGGCCACAGTGCCTTCCATACGGGTAGAACCTTGACCTCTCCGTTTGGGAGGGGTTCTTTGTACTTGAGGAAGACGAGGAGCGCAGGGATAATGAGGGACGCTCCGGTGGCTATAAAGCGGTTTTTAATCCCTGTGAGTTCTGTAAATACGTAACGGGCAAGGCGCGTTCCCGTATCTGTGCTCGTTAGGATGAAGGAAGAAAGGGCGAGCATACCGAAGGCCATCCCGACGGTTTCGGGAATTCCAAGGAAGTTCATAAAGCGCCCGATTCCTGCGCCGTAGATAGCGCCTATGTTGGAGCTCTTCCTGAGGGCCTCAAGCTCTGTCGTTGTTAGTGCCATCACGAATATCACTGACATAACGGCTACAACTCCCTCAAGGAGCATTGCACCGTAGCCAACGGTTAGGGCGTCGCTTTCCTTGTCAAGTTGTTTAGACGTTGTTCCAGAGCCTACGAGGGAGTGAAATCCTGAGATAGAGCCACAGGCTATAACTACAAAGAGTAAGGGAATTAGGGGCTCGTTGTGGGAGCTAAAAAATCCTATGAAGGCCGGAAGGTTAGATTCAACCTTCCCAAAAGAGAGGAGTATTCCAATTCCCGCTCCTATAACTGCGCCGTAGAGGAGGAAGCTTGATAGGTAGTCCCTCGGCTGAAGGAGAATCCAGACCGGCGTAACGGAGGCTATCGCAACGTAGAGGAGAAGAATGATGTTCCAAGCGTTTGCTGAAAGGTTTATGGGAAAGAGCTGTCCAACGTAAACAGCTCCGTAGACAAGGATGACAAAGATGAGGGTTGCAAGCTTAAGGCTCTTTTTAAAGTGGTAGACGAGAAAACCAAAGATTATTGCCAAAACGATGTAGATAATGGCAGAGGTTGCAACGCCCCCACCGATGGGGATTTCCTTAACAATCTGGCCGTTTTCCACTACCGGCATCTTTGCGTTAAAGGTCATTTGGGCAACGTTTATGAAGACGGCGATAACGTATAGAAGGGCAAGCCATATGAGGAGCTTAAAGATGAAGCCTGCCCTTTTTGAAAGGTATGTGCTTCCTATCTCTGCAATTGACCTTGCCTTGTTGCGAATGGAGGCAATGAGGGCGCTCATATCGTGAACGCCACCAAAGAAGATGTTTCCGATTATTATCCAGAGGTAGGCAGGTAGCCATCCCCAAGAGGTTGCTGCGTTGATTGGGCCAAGAATAGGCCCTGCACCTGCAATAGAAGAAAAGTGGTGTCCTAAAAGAACCGGCGCTGGAGCTGGGACGTAGTCAACTCCGTCCTTCATCGTGTGGGCTGGGGTTTTGTTCTTATCGTTAAGGTTAAAGACTTTATCCCTTAAGAACCTACCGTAGGTGAAGAAGGCCAGCCCAAATAGGAGGATGGCCACTATGAAAAGGACTGTAAGCATTCCTTAACCTCCTACGGTTTTAAGTCGTGATAATTTTAAACTTTTGCTACAATACAAATAGGGTTCTTTGAAAGCTGAATAGGGCTTAGGGCATTTCAACAACCTAAACAAAGTTCAGGAAGGTGTAACCTTTTTGGGTCTTTAGACGTTGCAATACAGCGAGTTGTAGTTATTACTAAAGTTCTTTAGAACGGGAAGCCCTTGATTTTCAATGCTTCAAATTTTGACCTGTTGAAAAGCCCTGAAAAGTGGAAGGGATTGCGACGAGGCAGGTCGTCAATCTCCATGCTCTCAATGTCGCTTTGGTTGAAATGCCCTGAAAAGTGGAAGGGATTGCGACAATTCGCTGGCAAAACTTATCTGTCTAATCTTCCTCTTGATACTCGTTGAAATGCCCTGAAAAGTGGAAGGTTTTTAAAGTTCTTCATAGGGGGGAGTCTGAGGGGGGATGATAATCCCCCCTCACGGTTGTCTGCCCTGAAAAGTAGATGGGTTTTTGATGTTTTCAGAAGGGGGAGTTTGAGGGGGATGGAATCCCCCCTCACGATTTATACAGCCTCTTCGGAAGAGAGTTGGTTGGACTGGAGGAGTTTTTTGATTCTTTCCTTTAGGAAGTAGTCTATCGTCTCAACCCTTATTTTTATTGAACCGGAGGGGCGGTTTTCGTCTATTTCGTGGAAGGTGAAGTAAGGAGTTCCACTTTTTTCGGCTATTTCCTCAATGAGGGAGTAGATGGGGGCGTCGTGGCCACACCTGAAAGAAGAAAGGTCTAATATTGCAAGGTTAGGGTGGCCTGCTGCGTAAAGAGCTCCCCACACCTTCCTGTTTGTATTCTCGCTGTAGGACTTTTTCCAGATGTCCCTAATTGTGAAGGGGTCTCTCTCTTTAAATACCTTTTTAAGGAACTCTTCCTTAAGTGGCAAGGAGTCTATTGTCAGTATCGGGTAGCCTCTCTTTTGGAGTTCCTCTGTTATCCCGTGGTTTATTCCGGGGTCGTTGTGGTAGGGTCTTCCGAGAACTAAAATGGCGATTCTGTTTTCAAGCTCTACCTTCCTTAATACTTTCTCTCCAAGTTTTCTGAGTTCCTCTTGGTACTGGGAGAGAGCTCTAAAACCCTCCTCTATGGCCTTCCTGTTTTCCTCTTTACTTAAGTCTAAGAGCTCCTTAAAGGTAGTGAACATTTCATACTCAAGGAGCTCCCTATCGTGAAAGTGGAGTAGGGGGTCAAGGAGGGTAATGCCGTTCTTTTTAAAGACGTCCTCCTCCTTTGTCAGGACAGCCCTTACAGATATTGGCGTTCCTGTAACCGTCGGACAGGCGTGGGAGGCCTCGCTGTCTTTAAACATGCTCCTTAGTGTCGCAACCTTTGGAAGGAATATAACGTCCGGCTTTTTCTTTAAGAGGTTTCTAATGTGGGCGAGGACTACTTTACTTGGAAAGCATGGGTCTATAGCTCCTCCACGGAGCTCCTCCCTCACAAGCTTTTCAGAGGTGTAGTCCGAAAAGATAAACTTCTCAACTCCGAGAGACTCAAGATATCCCCTAAAGAAGGGGGCAAGGGCGTAAAAGTTTAGAACTCTTGGAATTCCAAACCTTAGCTTTTTCCTCCTGTCTATTACGTTCTTCTTCCAGAAGAGGAAACCTCTCTTTTCCCTGTAAACCTTTTTAACCGGGTAACTCTCAAAAACCTTCTTTGCTGAAATCTCCTGAAGGTTGGGGTTCTCTTCGCGGATTCTGTTTAGCTTTTTGACTACCTCCTTTACGCCTGAGATGTTTTCTGCCGTTCCTTTCTCACAGGGGGCTATGATGTAGCTCCTCTTTCCCTTTTTTGTGTTTACGTAGATAAATGTTCTCAAGCACCTGTTCGTGCAGAAACTACAGCGGGTAGTCTCATCGCTCTTTATCTCAAAGTTAAGGTTTAAGAGGGCCTCTATTCCGAGGAAGGAGCTCCGGCCGTCGTAGTTCCTCATTGCTTCAATAGCTGCACCGAAAGCTCCTGCCTCTCCGGCTATCGGGTGAACGAGGACCTCGGCCTCAGGCACTCTCTCCTTTATGAAGTCGTACTGGGCTTTTACGGCTGCTAAGTTCCTCTGAGTCCCACCCTGAAGTAAAAAGCGCCTTCCTAACTTCCTGAGGTTGGGCTCTTTAACGACGTAGAGCCAGATGTTTTTCGGTAAAACTTTTGCAAGTCCTGCCATTATCTCGTGGGGCTTCCAGCCAAGGCGCTGAAAGTTGACGATGTCCTGCTCTAAGAAAACGGCACAGCCAAAGTTAAACCGTGGGGCGTACTCTGCCTTAAAGGCCACCTCTGCGAACTCTTCTGGCTTATATCCGAACCTTTCTGCCGTTGACTGGAGGAAGTAGCCGTTTCCTGCCGAGCACTGTGTATTTAGCTTAAAGTCCTTTACTTCACCGTCCTTTAAAATCATTACCTTGATGTCCTGTCCACCAACGTCAACTATTACGTCAACGTCTTTAAAGAAGTGCTTTGCAGATATCGTGTGGGCTACAGTTTCAACTACAGCTACGTCTGCCCCGAGGGTCTCTTTTAGCATGTCCTTGGCGTAGCCCGTAACTCCTACTGAAAGGACTGAGAGCTCTGCTCCCCACCTTTCTACCTGCTCCTTTAAACTCCTTACGACCTCTTTTACGTCTTCTAAGGGGTTTCCCTTGGAGAGGGTATAGGCAGTGGCAAGGAGCTCTCCTTTTTTACTGATGAGAACGGCCTTTGTGGAGGTAGAGCCTCCGTCAATTCCGAGAAAGGCCTTAACCTTTTCGCCTCTTTTAAAGACTGGAGGAGAGAAGGGCTTTACCGAGTACTTTCTGCGAAACTCCTCAAGATCCTCTCCCGGCTTTAGGAGGCCTCTCTCTCCCGTTCTTGCCTTAAAGACTGTGATGGAGCGCCTGCTAAACTCAAGGAGTCCGTCTTTCCCCCTGTAGGGACTCTCTTCAAACTCTGCAAAGAGGGCGCTACCTATGGCTGCAAAGTACTGGGAGTTTTCTGGGAGGAAAACGGAAAAACTGTCGTACTTTACCCCTTTTTCTTCCCAGAGTTTCTGTAGGTGGTAGCGCCAGCACTCTACAAGTGCCGGAAAGAACGTATTTGGACCTCCAAGGAGAATAACTTTTGGCCTTAGCGTGTGTCCTCTTGTTAGGACGGCAAGGTTCTGAACGACGATTGCATTGAAGAGAGATATGAGGAGCTCCTCGGCGGGAACTCCTGCCTTCTGGAGGCTGTTTATGTCCGTCTCGGCAAAAACTCCACACTTTGCAGCTACCGGGTGAACCTTAGAGGGGTCAAACCTTACGGATGTAGCCACCTCCAGTGGAAGCTTTAGCTTTGATATTATCCTGTCAATCGTTGCACCTGTTCCGCCGGCACACTTGTCGTTCATCGTTGTGATTTTTCTTCTAAAACCGCCGGCGTCTATCCAGAAAATCATCTTTGCGTCCTGACCACCGAGCTCTACGGCAGAGCTCGTTTCTGGGTGGAGTCTTTCAACTGCCAAACTTACGGCGTTAACCTCCTGAATAAAGCGAACCCTTAGGGCTTTTGCTAAGTCTCCTCCTCCACTTCCCGTCATAAAGAGGTGGAATTCCTTTCCTGCAATTTCTTCAAACTTTTCAAGGAGCTTCAGAACCTTTTCGGCTTGGCGGGCTTCGTGTCTTTCGTAGTGCTCAAAGAGAATGTTCCCTTTCTCGTCAAGTAGGACACCCTTAACTGTAGTTGAACCTACGTCTATTCCGGCCTTCAGCATTCTTTCTCCATTAAGCTTTAATAGAAATTTAATGTAGCAGTGCTAAAATTTCCAAACAGGAGGGAAGGATGAAAAGGTTAACGGTTTTTGCAGTTCTCCTTCTTGCCTCCTGCACAGCCACAAAGGAGCAGGAGCTAAAGGTAAACGCCCTTGAGGCAAGGGTTCAGGTTCTTGAACTAAAACAGTCAGAGCTTGAGAAGGAGCTAAAAGCCCTTAAGAAGAAACACCTGTCTGTTAAAGAGGAAATTCCAAAGTTAAAGGTCTCACTCTCCTCCTTAGAGCAGAAATTGTCGGCTCTGGAGGACTTGGTAAAGGAGCTTGAGGGAGAGGTTAGAAGGAGTGAGGTATCCCTTGAAGGCCTAAGGGGAGAGCTAAAGAAGGCCGCAGAGAGTGTAAAGGAAGATGCCAGAATGAGGATAGAGGAGCTAGCAGAGAGGTTAGAGAAGGAAATTCAAACCTTCCACTCAGCTCTTTCTATTTTGAGGGAGGAGTTTTCCGGTAGGGTTTCTGAGCTTGACAGCAGGATTTCCGAAGTTGAGAAGCGCCTTAAAAGCTTAAGGATTCCCTCTATCAGAATTGAGAGGGTTAAGCCGGAGAAGTAGTTAAGCTCCTCCAAAGGCCTTTTTGAGGTTATACTCAATCTCTAACTGAAAGCTTAAGGTTCTGTTCTTTACGCTTTCAGGTATAGGTGGAAACTTTGCCCTCTCTATAGCTATGCATGTAGCTTCCATAAGGATTCGGCTTGCCCCCTTTACCGGCTTACAGCTTAGCACCTTCCCCTGCCTGTTGAGGGTAAACTTCACCTCAACGATTCCCTCTTCCCCTTTCTCTATGGCCTCCAAGGGGTAAAAGATGTTCTCCTCTATGGCAGACTTTACAGCTTCAACGTAGCTTAGAGGAAGGTTACCCTGAAGGGGTTTTAGACCACCGGGTTTTTTCTGTTTCCTTTCTTTCTTCACCCTCTTCTTTTTGTCCGGTAGCTGTTTGGCCGGCTTTTGGGAGCTCAGCTTTGGCTTGCTCTTTTGAGGGGGAGGTGGTGGCGTTCTTCTCTTTACCGGCTGGCCAACTTCCCTTTTTACTGTTACGGTTCTCCTCTGGGGTTTTAGGAGAGAAATCTTTATTACCCTTTTAACCTCCCTCTTTGGAGGCTTAATCACACTCTTTGATATGAAGAAGAAGCCTGCCTCTAAGAGGGTGGCAACAGCTAAGGCTATCAGGAGTCTAACGGGAGCTCTCATCCTTTTCCTTCGCTATGAGTCCTATGGAGTTGATTTTTGCCTTCTGTGCTGCGTCAAGGACGTTTACGAGGGACTGAACGTCTGCCTCCCTGTCGGCGTTTATGGCAAGGGAGACCTGAGGGTTCTTCTTCTTAAAGCCCTTTAGTAGTCTTACGAGCTGGTTAAATGTTAGCTTATGCTTTCCGTACCAGAAAGAGCCGTCCTTCTTGATGGTGATGGTAACTACCTCCCTTTTGGGCTGGAAGGAGGACTTTTGAATGGTTTCGGGAGGGTTGGTCTTTATTGCAAGGCCGGGGATAATGCTTCCTGCTATGAGAACAAAAAAAGCCAGCAAGAAGAGCATTACATCAACCATAGGAATTATTATTAGCTCAGGTTTTTCTTCTCTCTCGCAATCTCTAAATCGGAACATGCTTACCCCGAGAAACGGATTTGGTATAAAATGATTATAGTCCATTGCTGGAGGATTTACCCGTGATTGACTTAGAAATAGTTCATAAAGGTGTATTTTTCTCCCTTTACTTTCTCTTTTTCTTGGCAAGTGTCATTTTCATAGAAAGGCTTCTCTACTTTGTTTTTGCCTTCCCGGCTGAAAGAAAGCTCCTTCTTAAAGAGGCTGAAGGGGCGGACGAAAGAGGTGTAGAGATTCTCTACCACACCTACGTCTCAAAGCTAAAAAGGGGTAGAGGGGTAATAGCTTTTGTGATAACGGCTTCTCCACTTTTGGGGCTCCTTGGGACGGTTCTCGGCATCATGAATTCATTTACGACGATGGCAGAAAGGGGAGTATCGGACATAACGGCCGTAAGCAAGGGAATAGCTTTTGCTCTACAGGCTACGGCCTTGGGTATAGTTATCGCCGTGGTTGCTCTTGCTTACTACCACGTAGTTGGGGGACTCGTTAGATCCTACGAGACGGAAATAAAAAAGTTAATACTCAAAGCTATGGCCGTTTCACAGGATAGCGGAGAGAAGGGCGGGCAGGAGGTAGATTAGGTCGGCTAAGAGGGCAAATATCCCGGTCGTTAGGACTGCAGCGGAAGAAACGTCTTTGGCCGCTTTTGCAAGCGGGTGAAACTCTAAGGTGGCTGTATCAACAGCCCTTTCTATGGCGGTGTTAAAGAGCTCTGCAACAAGAATTGAGTAGTTTATAAAGGCAAGAACGAGTGAGAGGCATCCTTCAAGTAGAGCTAAGGAAAGGAACGTTCCCGTTAGGCTTAAAAAGGAATTTATCCGAAAGTGCTGGTCGTTCTTAAAGGCAAAGACAAGACCTTCAAGGGCAAAGCTAATTCCTCTTACTATCTTCTTTAGTGTCTGCATCATCTGGGTACTCTATTCTGTTGTGGTGAATCCCCGATAGCACCTTCTTGAAGACCTTTTCTATTAAGGAAATGTCCTTTAATGAGAGTCCACTCTGGTTAAGCTGTCCATCTTCTACTGTTTCCATTATGAGCTTGTGTATGGCCCCATCAAGGTTAATGTTTTTATCCTTCATAGACCTTATAGCGGCTTCTACTGTGTCTGCAAGCATAACGATTCCGGCCTCCTTAAACTGGGGTTTAGGGCCGGGGTATCTGAACTTTTTCTCGTCTACTTTTTCCTCACCGTACATTTCCTTTGCCTTGTGGTAGAAGTACTTCATAAGCTTTGTTCCGTGGTGCTGTTTTATGATGTCTATTATCCTCTCTGGGAGCTTGTACTTCCTTCCAAGCTCCTCTCCATACTCAACGTGAGCTCTCAAAATTGCAGCGCTTTTTTCCGGAGGGAGCTTGTCGTGAATGTTGATTCCTTCCGATTGGTTCTCTACAAAAGCTTGGGGGTTTTTCAGCTTTCCTATATCGTGGAAGAGGCCTCCTGCCTTTGCAAGGAGGGCGTTTGCTCCTATGGCCTCTGCAGCAGCTTCTGCTAAGGTTGCGACCATTACTGAATGGTTGTAAGTTCCGGGGGCTTTGAGGATGAACTTACGAAGTAAGGGGTGATTAAGGTTTATTAGTTCCATGTAAACCATGTCGGTTGAGAACTTAAACAGATAGATGAGAAGGGGGCTTAGTCCGTTAACTACGATTCCTGTAATGAGGGAGCCAAAAATGGCTAAGGTTGGTAGGACTACCATTTCTGGCGTGAGTTTTAGGCCGTCTTTATAAATAAGGAGGAGAACCTGTAGGATAGAGATGACTATTCCTGCCGAGAGGGCACTTTTGTATATTGCGTTTCTGTCTCTATACTTCCTTGAGTCAATACAGGAAAAGATGCTGCCTATGGCAACAGGGATTATGAAGAGCTCCGGCTTTGAAAGAATGAACGATGGGATAATTGAAACGGGAAAGCTGTGGATGGTTGCTACCTTCTTTGTGATAAACATTGAGGCGAAAACTGTTGACGTAACTACAGGAACGTAGATTAAGTGTTCGTTTACCGGTAGGTTGAGGGTTTCAAGTAGTAGCTTGGCTATGAAGGTGAATCCCCTTATGAGGAGTATGTCAAGGGTAACTATGGAAAAGGAGAAGATAACGTTTTTCAGGTTGAAGGCCGATGGGCTTGTAATTCCGTAGAGCTTTACCATTAGGAAGAAGAGGATAATGGAGAGGAGAAAGAGAGAAATGTACTTGTTAGACTCCTTACCCCGGCTCTTTTCCTTTCGGAGAATTTCAATCTTTTTAGCAACTTCCGGGGAGACCTTTTCTCCTTTCTTTACGATGATTTCCCCTTTTTCCAGTGTTATATAGACGGGTTTAACTTTTGATTCTGCTTCTTTCCATAGGGTTTCCGTTTTTTCTCTCTGAAACACGTAGTTTGGCCTAATTACTTGCGCGAGTCTGCTTGCAATTTTTTCAATCTGCTCTTTGTTCCTGAAGAAGTGAGAAAGGTCGTTTTTTAGCTGGCTCTCAATCTCGGTTAGCTGCAGGAGCTCTTCAATGTTCTTCTTAACTTTCTTACCTGACGGTAGGATGATAGTTATGTTCTGGTAACCTTCAGGGACTTCAGAGATTATTCCTCTCTTGTAGTAAGAAAAGAGGATGTCCTTTAGGATGTTCCTCTGTTCAGGGGTTAGCTCCTTGAATTTTTTTAGGCTTTCGTCCAGTTCTCTTTCAGCAGAAGGGTCGTACCTGTAGATAGGTTCTACCTTCTGGCGTGCTTTTTCCCGAGCTCTTTCCGTTGCTCCTATATCCTCAACTCTTACGCTTACGGGGGAGCGTATGTCAACGGGGCTGATGTCTCCCGGACGGAGCTCCGGTATGTTTATAAAGTTAAAGGGGAGCATAATGAATGTAGCCAAGACGGCGCAAAGGAGTATCAGCCCGTAGGTATACCAGTTATCCCTCTTCTCCGCTTTCATGCTCTTCATAGGCCTTTATTATCTCCTGAACGAGTCTGTGTCTTACAACGTCTTTCCTTGAAAACTCTACGATTTCAATTCCCCTTATGTCCTTAAGAATCTTAAGGGCCTGAACGAGTCCCGACCTTTCCTTTGACGGTAAGTCAATCTGTGTTATGTCTCCGGTTATGACAACCTTTGAACCAAAACCGAGCCTCGTTAGGAACATCTTCATCTGTTCCTTTGTCGTGTTCTGGGCTTCATCAAGGATTATGAAGGCGTCGTTTAGAGTCCTTCCTCTCATGTATGCAAGTGGAGCTATCTCAAATATGTTCCTCTCTAAGAAGGAGTTGACCTTTTCCGGCTCAATCATCTCAAATAGGGCGTCGTAGAGGGGCTTAAGGTAGGGGTCTATCTTCTCCTGAAGAGTTCCGGGCAGAAATCCGAGCTTCTCTCCGGCCTCAACGGCAGGCCTTGTGAGGATAATCCTGTTAATCTTTCCGCTCTTAAAGTAGGAGACGGCTGCTGCAACGGCCAAGTAGGTCTTTCCCGTTCCTGCAGGCCCAACGCCAAAAACTATGTCGTTCTTCCTTATGGCCTCTATGTACTTCTTCTGTGTCGGCGTCTTTGCGACGATTTTCTTTCCCCTGTAGGTGGTAACGATTTCCTCTGCAGTTTCTATTATTTTCGCCTCTCTTCCACTTGAGAGTTGCGTCATGTACATATCAACGTCTGCCTTTGTTAGCTTGTGTCCAGACTTTACAAGCCCTTCAAGCTCCTTAAAGAACCTCTTAGCCCTCTCCTCGTTCTCTACGCTACCGCTTATCATTATTTCATTGCCACGGGAACCGAGCTGAACGTTTAGAATCTCTGCAAGCTTTTTGAGGTTCTCTTCCCTGTGTCCCACTATCGTGTAGAAGTCCTCTGGGCTGAGTTCCAAGGTTACTTTTATCAACTCCACCTCCGAAAAGTTAGCTTACGGTTACTTCTGAAACTCCGTTAACGTTTTTAACTCTTATAACTCTGTCTCCGACGACTTCAAGCTCCGGGTCGTGGGTAACGATTACCATCTGGGGTATTTTAACTTTTAGCTTTAGTAGCAGGTCTGTTAGTGCCTGTCTTCTCTGCTGGTCAAGGTGAATTGTGGGCTCATCAAGTATGAGGAGCTCAAAGTTCTGGGCAAAGTAGCGTGCCATTGCAAACCTGAGGGAGAGGGCAAAGGCTATCTGCTGTCCACCTGAAAAGTCTGAGAGCTCCACCCTCCCACCACCGGGAACGCTAAAAGTTACCGTGAGGTCCTCGGAGATTTCCAAGTCCCCAAACTCAAAGTCAAACTCCTCAAAGAACTCCCTGCAGTAGCGGGAAATCTGTGGCAGGAGGGATTTTCTAACCTTCTGGAGGAAGCCTTTTTCTGGGTGGATACCCTCTGAGACTGCTTTGAGGATTCTTAAAGAATCCTCCGTTTTTGCAAGGAGTTTAGACTCTTTTTCCCTTCTCTTCAGTTTTTCCCTGTCAAGCTCTACCTTTTTCCTCAGAGCCTTTAACTCCCCTTCAAGCTTAGAGATGGAGCTTTTAAGGGTTTCAACAGTTTCCTTCTGTTTCTTCAAGGTCTTTTCAACGGTCTCAAGGGCTTCCTTTTTAAAGTCAAGCCTCTTTATGGCCTCTAAGAGGTTTTCCCTCTCCTCTGTAAGTTCCTTCAGTCTCTTCTCTTTCTTGCCCTTTTCTTCAATGTAGGCAGGTAGGTTTTTGACCTCGCCCTCTATCTTATTTAGCTCCTCTTTTAGCTTTTCAAGTTTCTCTATTTCACCGTCAACTTCCCTCGCTTTTGATACCTTGAGGTTGTGCTCCCTCTTTATCTCCTTTATCTTTGAAAGGAGCTCCTCTATCTCTTTTTCTATAGTTCTTATTTTCTTTTGGAGCTCTCTCAGTTTTTCCTCTGAGAACTTAGTCCTGCGCTCCTTTAGCTTCCTGTCCGTTTCAGATAGTCTCTTCCTTAGGAGCTCCTTCCTCTCCTTTAGCTTGGCTACTTCCCTCTTTAGCTCTGAGTCCCTTCTCTCAAGTGAAGAGATTTCTTCCTCTTTAAAGTTTAGCTCTTTTAGCTTCCTCTGAAGTGTTGTTAGTTTCTCCTTCAGTCTCTTCTCTTCCTCCTTTAAGGCCTTCCTCCTTTCTGCGTTAACAAGTTCCTCCTTTAGTAGTTTTTCGGACTCCTTAAGGGCTCTTTCCTTAGATTCAAGGAGCTCCTCAAGCCTTTTTAGTTCTTCTTCAGCCTTTCTTACTATTTTTCTGCTCTCCTGTAGGAGTCTTTTCCTCTTTTCCTCCTCCATCGGAGAGCCACATACGGGGCACTCTGGGCTGTTTGTTTCCTCAAGTAGGTTTTCTTTCCTCTTGGCCTCAGAGATTTTGACCCTTAGAGCTGAGAGTTCCTCCCTTATCTTTTCCACTTCTGACTTTAACCTTTCTACCTCCTTGGCCCTTTCTTGAGGTTCTACCTTTGGGATTTTTTCAATCTCCTCCTCAACTCCTTTAAGCCTTTCTTCGTTTTCCTTAAGGGAGGTTAAAAGGCTCCTATAAAACCTTTCGGTTTCTCTCAGTTCCCTTAACTTCTCTTCGGCCTCTTTTAGCTCCTTCTCTCTTTCCTCAAGGAGAGCTCCCGTTTCCCTTAGCTCCTTCTCAATTTCCGGTATCTCACTCTGGAGGTTCTCCACCTCCTCCTTTATCCTTTCAAGGTTTAAGGTTTCCTTCTGGAGGGCTAAGAGCTCATTTTTCTTTTCTGCAATCTGAGAAAGGAGGGACTTTATCTCCTTTAGGGGCTTGAGGAGCTTAACACACTCCCTTAACTCAGGAATTTTCCCTTTAAGGGCTTCTACCTTCTCTATTCTCTGGGATAGCTCCTTTAGCTCGGCTTCCCTTTCCCTTATCTCCTTCTCTACACGGGAGAGGCTGTCTGTGAGCCTTAGGAACTTCTCTCTCTTCTCTACTAAGCTCTCGTAGAGATTTTCCTGATCTTTTAATAGTTTCTCCTCTTCCTTTAACTGTTCTCTCTTTTCATTTAGCTCCTCTTCTTTTTCTTCTATTTCCTTTTCCGTTTTTAAAAGCTCAGACTTTATCTCCTCTAAGAGTTCCTGACTTTTAAGGAGGGAGTCCCTTAGGGCCTTAAGCCTTGATATAAAGTTCTTTACCTCCTCGTGCCTTTTACCGATTTCCTCTAAGCCCAGTAGCCTGTTTAGAACCTGTCTCTTTTCCTTCCTCTGGAGGTTAAAGAGGGTGAGTATCTCTCCCTGTGGAACGTAAACCGTGTTCCTGAATAGATGTGAGTCAAGGCCGAGCTCCTTTTCAATTACGTAGTTTACGTTCTTTACGCCACTTGCATATAAGGCGTTTCCTTTGTAGAGCTCTGCCTCGCTCTTTTTCCTTAGCGCCGAGAACTTCCTCTTAATCCTGTAGTTAGTCCCTCTGTGGAGGAAGGAGAGCTCCACCTGTAAACTCGTTGAGTCCCTGTTTACTACCCTCTCTAACTTTTCGGCAGTAAAGTCTTTCCCAAAGAGTGCAAAGAAGATTCCCCTGAGGATGGAGGTCTTTCCTGAGGCGTTCTCCCCAAGGATTACGTAGGCCTCGTCATCAAAGGTGAGCTCCGTTTCCCTGTGAGAGAGGAATCCGTGTAGCTTAAGACTTCTGAGCCTTATCATTTTCCCTCTCTCAGTATAACCGTGAAGCAGAAAACTACAAATCCAAAGACCACCATCCAAGAGAAAATCATAAATAGGAGGGAGCTCCCTGTCATTTCATCTCCTCTACAGTTTTTCTTTTATCTGCAAGGTAAACCATAAAGAGCAGGAGGGCAAAGATGAATACCATTACGAACCTTGCTATCCAGACCTGTAGGTCGGCCGTTAGGAGCACTTTGGGAAGAATCGTTACGCTCCAAGTTGCAAGTATTGCAAATAGGACTAAAGGAGTTACGTACCTTAGGACGTAGAAGTAGAACCTTGGAGCTCTGAAGAGGCTTCCTCTGTTTATCTCTTCCCACGCCTTCTTAGCTCCAAAGAGCCAGAAGAATATTACGACTTCAAGGAGCGCAAAGAGAACCACTAAGAGGGTTCCAGCCCAGAAGTCCATCTCGTCCAGAGCTCTCGGCATGAATATCGGTACTTGGGCTACCAAGAACATAAAGATGAGGGTTGCAGTAACTGCCGTTTTCCTGCTGAGTTTGAACTCGTCCTGCAAGAAGGCGACGATTGGCACGCTGATAGCTACAGAAGAAGTAGCTCCGGCAAAAAAGAGGAGGAAGAACCATATAAAACCTATTACGTTTCCTCCCGTGAGGTTGGAGAAAATCGCTGGAAGGCTAACGAAGGCAAGGTTAAAGGCTCCACTCTCTGCAACAGCTTGAGCGTTGACTACTCCAAAGAAGGCGACGGCTGCAGGAATGGCGATAGAACCGCCTAAGATAACCTCTGCCAGCTCGTTAAGAGAAGCTGCGGAAAGTCCTGAAGCAACTATGTCGTCGTCTTTCTTAATGTAAGACGCGTAGGTGATTATTGCTCCAAATCCAAGACTTAGAGTGAAGAATACCTGACCTGCTGCGGCGAGCCACACCTTTGGGTTTGAGAGCTGAGAAAAGTCTGGGTGCCACAGGAAGTCAAGTCCCTGAACTGCAGTTCCGTTTGGCGTTTCTATGAGGATGACTCTGACCATCAGGATGAAGGCCAAAATGAAAAGGGTGGGCATTGCTATTTTTGCGAACTTTTCAATACCTCCGCTTATCCCTCTGTAGAGGATGTAAGCGTTAAAGGCTACGGTTATGAGGAAAAAGATGTAGGCAACTACTGAGGGTTTTGTGTAATTTTGGAGGAATTCTGAAAAGGGTTTTAAATACTGGTCCTGTGGTAGGCTTGGGTCTGGGTGGGGAAGCATTCCAAAGAGTGAGAAGATAGCGTAGCCAAGGGTCCATGACTCTATATAGATGTAGTAGCAGAGGACCACAAAGGGAATAAAAAGTCCAAGGACTCCGATATACTTGGCAATGGGATGTTTCCAAAAGAGCTTAAATATCGCAGGCGTTGTTCCGTGGTTTCTTGCGCCCCCGTACCTTCCAATTGCCCACTCTGTCCACATTAGTGGTATCGCTATTATGAGCATTGCTATCATGTATGGAATCATAAAGGCGCCGCCGCCGTTTTCTGCGGCCTGAGTGGGGAATCTGAGGAAATTTCCTAAACCTACTGCATTTCCGGCCATTGCGAGGATGAGTCCAAGTTTAGTGTTCCACTGCTCCCTGATTTCTGGAGCTCTGTCCATTTTTTCCTCTCTGTTTCCAAGTTTTTGTATAAATTTCTTTTGAGTAGATATTTTACCCATTCCTTTCCTTAGGAGGAGCAATGAAGTACGTTTTTGGGCCAGTTTTCTCCCGTCGCCTTGGGTTCTCTTTAGGTGTTGACCTTGTCCCTTACAAAGTCTGCAGTATGGACTGCCTCTACTGTGAGGTAGGGAAAACAAGCGAAAAAACGACTTCAAGACTTGAATACGTTCCCCTTGATTCTGTCAAATCGGAGCTTGGAGAGTTTTTGAAAGCTTCACCCGATATAGACTTTATAACTTTTTCCGGCTACGGAGAGCCTACCCTTTACTCTAAGTTAGGTGAGCTCGTTGATTTTCTCAAAGAGAATTACTCGTATAGGCTAGCTCTTTTAACAAACTCCTCTCTCCTTTATAGAGACGATGTTCTTGAAGAGGTAAAAAAAATAGACGTTGTCCTTCCATCCCTTGACGCAGCGACTCAGTCTACATTTGAGAAGATTAATAGGCCGGTTGAAGGGCTTAAATTGGAACAGCTCGTAGAAGGTATAGAGAGGCTCATTAAAGAGACACCTTGCGAGGTCTGGGTGGAGACCCTCTTTGTTAAGGGCGTTAATGACAGTCCGGAGGAAGTGGAAAAAATAGGAGAGATAATTCACCAGTTAAAACCTCACAAGTGGCAACTTAATACGGTTGTTAGGCCGCCGGCTTATAGCGTCAAGGGACTCTCGCTTTTAGAGCTTGAAAAGATAAAGGAAAGGGTAGGATATCCTTCTACGGAAATCGTTGCAGGTTTCAAAAGAGAAAAGAGGAAGATGGGAGCTCTTGAGCTTAAAAACGAGGTGTACGGCATTGTTGTCAGAAGACCCTGTCCGATTGATGAGATAGCTTCTGCTTTAGGCGTTTCTGAGGAGGAAGTTGAACGGGCAGTTTCTCTCCTTATAGAGGAGGGTAAAGTCAGAGAGATTTTCTTCGGGGGGACGCCATACGTAAAGGGAATTGTTTAATTTTCCTACTCCTTTTTTTACTGCTTTGGCCGGTAAGGGCGTTTTCTGTCGTCGTAGAGGTTGATAAGGGCGTCTCTTTTGACAGGAAGCTTCTTAAGCAGATAAATGACCAGCTTCCGCAAGTTTGTCAGTTTAGCGACTGTATTTCTGTTACCTCCTCTCTCCTTTACCACCTTGGATATGATGTGGAGGTGAAGGGAGAAAAGGTAATCGTTAAAAGCTGCAGTCTTGTCAGAAGGGTGGAGTTTAAAGGACTGCCCGAACAGCTTACAGAAGTTAAGAGAACTGTGGAGCTCCTACTTAAAGGAAAAAGGCTAACTCCTGAGTCCTTAGAGAACGTTAAACAGCTTCTCCTTCTAAAGCTTCGTTCCTCCGGCTACCGTGAGGCTACTGTTCGTTTTGAGCGTCTTGGTTTTCCTGACTGCTATACCCTTGTTGTAAACGTTAGCTCAGGGCCGCTTCTTTACGTTGAAAGACTTCAGATTGTTTCTCCCGAAAAGTTTCGTCCTTTCCTCTTGAAAAGTTTTTCATCCCTTAAAGGAAAGCCTTTTGATCTTAACAGGGTTAAATCTGTAGTTGAGAAGGTAGAAAATTTCTTTTTTGAGAAGGGTTTTTACAACGTTTCAGTTAGCTACTCTTTCCGTCCTCCTACCCTTTCTGTAAGTGTTAAGCCGGGAAAGAAGTACACCTTCAAGTTTGTCGGTAACAGCCATTTTTCAAGTAAGGAGCTCTCCTCCCTTCTTACCTTTCGGACTGCCCGTTCGGTTGATGAGTTTGAGCTTGAGAACTCAAGGAAAAACATTGAAAAGTTCTACAGGAACAGGGGATTTCCATACGTAAAGGTAGATGTAGAGGTAAAGGAAGAGGACGGTTCGGCTACTGTAGTCTTTATCGTTAATGAAGGTAAAAGAGTGTTAGTTAAGGAGCTCCTCATTCCCGATGGTCTGCAGGTGCCCCAAGGATTTTCTGATATTGTGAATACTCCTTTCTCCGAAGAAAAGCTGGAAAGGCTTAGGTTCTATTTAAAGAGAGAATTGCTTGAGGAAGGTTACAGGGACGTTGAAGTTACCTACACTCTTGTTGGTAGTAGCTTGAAGTTCAAGGTTAAAAGGGGAAAGAAGTATGTAGTTACGGCCGTAAGGGTTACAGGTGATTCGGAGGCGTGTTTTACAAAATTGGGATTAAAGCTTCCCTTTCCTTTTTCTGTGAAAAGGCTGGAAGAGCTGAAAAGTAAATTAATTGAGTGTTATGCCAAGAAGGGCTATCCCGATGTTAGAGTTGACGTTTCTGAAACTTTTGAGGATTTAGAGAAAGAAAAGGCTGTAACCCTCAACGTTGCGATATCTCCGGGTAAACTTTACCGGTTTGGTTTTGTCCTCGTTTCAGGGCTTAAGAGAACTAACTTTAAATGGATAAAGAACCTATTCACCCTTTCCCCGGGACAGGTCTACTCAAGGGAAGGAGTTGTCGGTCAATATTCCCGCCTTATAGGGAGTAGGCTTTTCTCCTCTGTAACTATTGACGACTTTAAGGCAGATGGATGTATCAACGAGGTAATAAAGATTAGAGAGGGGAATAGGTTACACCTTAGAGGCTTTGTGGGTTTGGGTACAGATTCCGGGTATATTCTGAACGGCTTTCTCTCATCCACTTCTCCACTGGGACTTGGTGTTAGGTACTTCCTTTTCGGGAACTTTAGGCAGAAAGAAGGTTACGATGCCGTTTTTAAGCTGAGCAAACCAGCTTTTCCCTTCAAGAAGTACGAGACTTCATATTCGGTTATTAAAAAGGAGCAAATTTTCCAGAGCTTTATCACGGACAGGGTTCTTTATAGGTTTTCTCTTTCCCGAAAGGCTTCGCAGGTTTTCAGTCAGACCTTTGGAATGGAAATCGCAAGAGAAAAAGTAAGGGATACCTCTATAAACACAGAGAGAAGGTTCGTTAAAAGGACTATTTTTTACATCCAGACTTACGACAAGAGGAATAGCGTTACGAATCCGTCTAAAGGTTTCCTTTCAAGGTTTAAGCTCTCTTTTAGCGGCAGCCTCTTAGGAGGGGATACCGATTACTATCAGGGAGACTTTAAGTTTCTCTACCTTCTTTCTCCCTTTGAAAAATTTACTGCTGCTTTTAGGTGGGGAGTTGGTTTAATACAGCCAGTCGGAGGGAGTTTAATTCCTATTCAGGACAGGTTCTACCTTGGAGGAGCTGAAAGCGTTAGGGGGTATAAGTACGGAACTATATCTCCAGTTGATGAGAAAGGGAACTTTGTAGGAGGAGAGGCTTACGGGCTTTTGAGTTTTGAGCTGCGTTACCTTTTTAAGGAGAACTTACAGTTGGCCTTTTTCTACGATGCAGGAAATGTCTTTGAGAAATTTAAGGACTTTGATGTTAACCTTTCAGACTGGTATTCGTCTGTTGGTGTAGGTTTCAGGTATCTAACTCCTGTAGGGCCTTTACGCTTTGACTACGGCTATAAGCTTAAGAAAGTTCCCCACCAAGGTCCCGGAAGGCTTCACATATCCTTTGGTTTTCCATTCTAAGTAAAGTTAAGGGGGCAAAGCCCCCCGAAATTACTCGGCGAGAATCTCGTCAATTGTGATAACAGTTCCAACTTTACCGGCAATGTCTGGACCGGGCTTAAGGGTTTTCTTGCCGGGCCTCCAGTTAGCAGGGCAAGCCTCGTTTGGATTCTCGTAGACGTGCTTCCAAGCTGCAAGCTGTCTGAGGAGCTCGTTGACGTTCCTTCCAACAGGTGGGTTGAGAACTTCTTCAGCTACTATAACGCCGTCTGGGTTGATGATGAACCTACCCCTTCTTGCAAGGCCGGCTTCCTCAATGTAAACGCCGTACTTCCTTGCAGTTTCTCCTGTTGGGTCTGCTGCAAGTGGGAACTTGAGGTCCTTGAGGAGTGGCTCAACTTCACAGAAGAGCTGGTGGCTGAAGTGGGTGTCTGTAGAAATTGCAAGAACGTCTGCGCCGAGAGCCCTAATCTCGTCAATCTTTGCGTTTACGGCTGCAATTTCTGTTGGGCATACAAATGTAAAGTCTGCTGGGTAGAAGCAGAGTACGAGGAACTTTCCTGCGTAGTCGGAAAGCTTAACGGTAGTGTACTCCTTCTTTACTGGGTCGTAAGCGTTGAGGCAGAACTCAGGAGCTTTTTGTCCTACGAGAGCCATTCTCTCCTCCTTTTTGTGTTGTATTTTTGTTCGTCTTAATAATAATGCTTCTTATTACTGATTGCAACTAAGTTGCATCTATAAAGAAGGAAAAGCTGATAACTCTTCTCTATATGATGATGTTTTTTTCTTGTTTAAAAAGAAAACTGGAAATTTTGGAAAAATCCCCGCAGTTGAGCGGGGAAGAAGGACTTAACTGGCGGGAAGGTAGAGAACCTTTAGCTCTTTCTTTTTAAAGAGTTCTACAGCCTCGTCGGCACTTTTAACATCTGTTGGGAGCTGGTAAACGACAATTCCCCTTCTTGCAAGCTTCATAAAGGGCTCTTTTGGGAGTTTCTCTATTAAGAGGACGTCAACGTTGTTCTCGGCTAAAAGGTCTGCAGGGCTCTTTCCTCCACTGCAGCCGACGCTACACCCACCACAGCTGTTAAGGTTGGGAACGGTTTCCTTTTCACCCTTTTCCGTGTCAACTATTAAGAAAGCAGGAGCTGAACCGAACATGCTGACAACCTTTCCACTTTCGTCTACCGGTATGGCTATCCTCATACTCTTTCCTCCTAAAGCTTAAAGGTTTTAAGGTAAGAATAAATCACCCTCTCTGTAGTTTCATTAACAAAAATCAAACTTCTGTCAAAGGAGCTCCTGCCTAAGACCTCCTCCAGTTCCTCCTTAACCCTTTCAACCATAAACTCGTGGTTTTTTGTTTCGTATAAGAAGGAGGGGATATCCACCACGTACTCCCTTAAAATTCTGTGGAGCTCCGGCTTTTCCCAGTCTAAGAAGGAGTAGGTGGAGTAGGTGCAGATAACTGTACCCTCAAAGCCCTTCCAGATTTTTTCAAAGTCTTTGAGGAGCTCTTCGGGTAAAAGGTCTACGTTCCTAAAAACGATAATGTCAAAGCTGGAAAAGTCCTCTGGGTCAATTTCTGAGTCGCTGAGGTTCTCACAGGGAATTATGCAGAAGGCTTTATTCCTAAAGCCAAACTCCTCTGCGTTTAGGATGATGTACGGTATGTATCCCGTAAAGGTTCTGTCCTCGTGCCTTAGGACAAGCCTCCTTTTAGCAGAGGAAACCCTCTCTACTAAGTACTTAAAGTAGATGTTGTCCCTGACGGGGAATATCCTTTGGGCCCTTACAGAACGGCTTGGGTAGGAGAACATCCTGAGGCTTCTTCTGAGTCCCATGTGGTAGAGAGCATCGTTTGCGTTTTCAACGACGGTTGACAGGAATTCCATGGCCTTATCGGCGCTCATTCCGAGCCTTTTGAGCCTGCCTAAGAGTATGTAGGCGCTTTTCTTGTCCCTTCCTACGATGGCAAGGACTGTCAGGAAGGTAAGGTAGGAGATGTAGCTAAAGTCAAGTTTTCTCCTGCTGAGGGATATCTTTAAATCCTCTGGTAAATTCAGCGAAGGGTATAGGTATAGGTGGGCAAGGATGTAGCCGTCGTATAGGTACTTGAAAAGGTCTGAGTACTCAACTATGAATTCTTTTCCAAGTTTTAGAAAGTCCGTTCCAAAGTGAAGCCTTTCTAAGTAGCGGGAGTAAGGGGAGTAGAGCCTGTTTACTGAGGTGTAGAACTTCTTAAAGTCCTCATTTAGCTTTGTGAAAAAGGAGAGGGGAGTCGTTTCGCTTGTAAAAAGGAGTCTTGCCTCGTTTCCTGTATCCCTAAAGGTGGTATAAGGGAGAATTTCGGTTAGGAAGGTTGACTTTAGGACGCTAAAGCTTTCAAGGTGTTCAAAGTTTGGAAGATCCTTATTTTCAAAGGAGAGCTCCTTTACTATCGTGCTCCTTACAACCTCTTTTAGCCTCTCAAATCCAATCCTTGCTATTGCTGTTGTTAGGGAGGTTATCTTCTCCTTGGCTGCCGACTCTACGCTGTTTGCAACCCTTAAAACGGCCTCTTTAACCTTTGGGAGTTTCTCTATGTAGTTTGTTAACTTTTCCGTAGTCGTGTTGGGGTTATTTATCTCTGAGAGCAGGTTTATAATCACCTTAAGCTCTGAATTTCCCTCCTCAAAACTCTGAAAGTCTATCTTTGGCTTTTCTTCTGGCTTTTCGTACTCCTTTAACCTTTTAACGTGTTTCTTTAGGAGCTCCTTGTTCTTAAACTCCTCCATAAACTTGAGGTGAATACAGGTTGCCCTGTCCTCAACGACGATAGACTTAACCTTTTCTCCACCTATTTCCACCTCTAATAGTTCGCTCTTTACCTCCTCGTAGTTTTCCTTCTTTAGTTCACAGCCTCCCTTTGAGATGTTATTTACAGCCCCTAAGCCTTCTACGGCGTACCTATCAAAGGCTCTCCTGTTTAAGGGTTTCTCTTTTGTCTCTTTTTCAACCTTCTTCTTTTCGCTCTTCTTTCCTCCAAAGCCAAGGAATTTGAACATAGTGTTCCTCCTTTACTGGTTAAACCTGTACCAGATGTTACACGCACCTTCCCCGGAGACCATACAGGGGCCTTTGGGGTTTGAGGGGGTGCAGGCTGTTCCGAAGAGCTTACAGTCCTTGGGATAGGCTTTTCCGAGAACTATCTTATCGCAGATACAGCCGGGGACTTTCTCCTCTTCAACCTCCGGCAAGTTAAACACCTTCTTTGCGTTAATATGGGAGTACTCTTCCTTTAGCTCAAGGCCAGACTTTGGAATTCTTCCTATTCCTCTCCAGTTTACGTCTGCCTTTTCAAAGTACTTGTACATTAGCTCCTGTGCTTTTCTGTTCCCTTCGGGTTTAACTACTCCTCTATAAACGTTTTCAAGTTCTGCTCTATTTTCTCTGAGCTGAATCAATATTTTGAGGATTGCTAAGAGTAAGTTGTCAGGTTCAAAGCCTGCGACTACTGTTGGTATGCCGTACTTTTCCGGAAATACTCTCCAAGCGTTTGCTCCAACTATTGCCGATACGTGACCCGGAGCTACAAAGGCGTCAACACCAACTTCGGAGTCTTTTACTAAAACTTCCATTATTTCTGGAGTTAACTTCTGGGATGTGAGTATAGTTACGTTTTCTGGAAGTCCCATTTCTATTAGAGCAGCTGTTGGAGCTGTGGTTGTCTCAAAGCCGATAGAGAAGAAAACAACGTTTTTATCGGGATTTTCCTTAGCTATCCTTAAAACCTCGTGGGGTGCAGAGACCATCCTGTAGTTTCCACCGTTGCTCCTTATTGAACCCATCCTTGTGGGAACTCTCAGCATGTCCCCGTAGGTTACGAGGATGGTATCATCCCTTTTAGAGAGGTTTATTGCGTTTATTATGTCGCTCTCAGAGCAGACGCACACAGGACAGCCGGGGCCGGGGACGAGCTCTATGTTTTCGGGCATCAGTGAGCGCATTCCACTTACCGTTATCGTGTGCTCGTGAGAGCCACAGACGTTCATAATTTTCACTTTTTTCCCTTTTGGGGCGAGCTTATGAATTGCCTCTACAAGTTCTTTTATTCTTCCCTTCACCACTTCCTCCACCTCTACTTTTCAATTTTAAGGCCACACGTTGCAATCAGGGTGAAGAGGGCTAAGCTCGGTACGAAAAAGAACTGAAATATCATTGTAGCGAGAATGGCAAACTGAATTACAGCAGCCTTTAGCGGTAACGTTCCAGCTAAGAGCAGTCCCACCATTACTCCCGGTATGTGGACTATACCTGCAGAGCGGAGCATATCCCTCGTGGGAATTGTTACGTCGTTTATAATTTCCCTGAAGATGAACTTAAAAATTTGCGTGTCTGAGGCTCCCAGCGCTGCCATAGAAACGATAATATCCTCAAGGTCCTTTAGCCTCGTGGCGTAGTACTTAAAGGCTAAGGACAGGCTCCTCATTCCGGCTGCTGTGACTATTCCGGCCAAGGGTATGATGCTGTTTGCTTTTATTTTCAAAATTCCGCTCAAAAAAAGGAACAGGAGGGACACAGAGGAGATTGAGGCAATTGATATGAACGATATTAAGAACCCTGTTCTTTTGCTGTATCCCTTGAACGTGAACCTCTTGGTTGAGATTATTGCGGCATTTACGTAAAAGAGGAGGATAAACAGAGGGTAAACCGCTTTTAGCTGTAGCTTAAAGAGGAAGAGGATTACAAAGCCTACACCAATGAGCTGAATTAGTGAGAGAACTGAGGAAGTTAGGAGCTCCCTCCACAGACCTATTTCAAATTTCCTGTCTAATAGAACTACGGCCAGTATAAGGAGGTAAGAGAGGGTAACTATAAGGAGCTCCCCAAAAGTCTCCATTTAGCAAATCCTCGGCAAGGGGTCCTCTTCAAGGAGTTCAAGCCGCCTTTCTCCACCTATGGAAGTTATTAACCTTACTCCTTTAAAGTCTTCCGTTACTTCACCTATTATTTCGGCATCTTTGCCCAATGGGTGGGACTTTAAGATTTCAAGAGCTCTCTCAGCGTCTTTTTTACTTACGATAATTACTGCCTTTCCTTCATTTGCAAGGTACAGAGGGTCGTATCCTATCATCTCAGAGATGAACTTAACTTCTTCTCTTATCGGTATCTTTTCCTCGTAGAGTTTGACGCCTACCCCAGCGCTTTCTGAAAACTCAATCAGTGCAGTTGCAAGTCCTCCCCTCGTCGGGTCCCTCATCCAACGAAGGCCGTCAAGCTCAAAGAGTGGTGTAAGGAGTGAGTTAAGAGGGGCGCAGTCGCTCTTAATTTGCGTTTCAATTTCAAAGTTTTCCCTCGCTAAGGAGATAGCCGTTCCGTGGTCTCCTACGTAGCCGGTTACGATTACAACGTCTCCGGGTTCAGAATTCTGAGGAGAGAGCTCTCTTACAACCTCGCCTACGCCAGTTGTGTTTATGTATATGCCGTCGCACTTTCCGCTTTCAACTACTTTCGTGTCGCCGGTAACTATTTTTACTCCTGCTCTTTTGGCCGTTTCTGCCATGCTTTCAACGATTTTCTCTAACTCTTCTAAGGGAAGTCCTTCTTCAAGTATGAACCCAACAGATATGTACTTAGGTATTGCACCGCTTACTGTTAAGTCGTTAACTGTTCCACAGATGCTGAGTTTCCCTATGTTGCCGCCGGGGAAGAAGCGGGGTCTAATGACGTAGGAGTCTGTAGTTATGGCTATTGATTCTGCGCTTATAGAGATGCACGATGCGTCCTGTAGGGGTTTTAGCTCTGGAGTGTCAAAGTGCTTTAGGAATACTTTCTCTATAAGCTCGCGAGTAAGCCTTCCACCACTACCGTGTCCTATCTCTATTCTCACTGCAGACCTCCAATGATGACTAAGAATGGAGCAACTGCTAAGCTGCTGTCAAGTCTGTCAAGAAGTCCTCCGTGTCCGGGGATTAGATTGCCAGAATCCTTGACTCCAAAGAACCTTTTAATAAAGCTCTCAAGTAGGTCTCCAATCTGCGATATAGCTGTTAGAGTGGCAAGTATAAAAAATGTGAGCACGGAGAACTCAAGAACTCCCAAGTGGTTCCCGATGAGGCTTCCAGTAATTACTCCTCCAACTGTGCCGCCAACGGCTCCTTCAACGGTTTTTTTAGGGCTAATTTCCGGTATTAGCTTGTGTTTGCCGAAATACTTGCCTACTAAGTAGGCAAAGGTATCAACCGACCAGACGATGCTGAGGAGGAGTATGAAGAGCTCCTTAGAAAGTTTCCCTATGGCTATAACTCCCATGCTCAAGTATATAAAGAACCCAGCAGTTACCAAAAACTTTTCCGGAACCTTTCCCTCTATTAGTATGAAGTAGCTGAATAGAAAGAGAATTCCTGCCGAGGGAATCAGGAAGGAGATGTGGGGGATGTGTATCCCTGCAAAGTAGAGGATTGAAAAAATAACAGCAGCTGCCGTTTTGGCGCTCTCCATTCTGGATATTGCAAAGAGCTCTGCCACCATTCCTATACCGAGGAGGTAAACTAAGGAGATGTAGAAATCTTTAGGAGCTAAGACCATAGTTAAAGCGTAAGTTACAACAAGTAGCGCACCTATGAGCCTTTCTCTCATTTTAGACCGCCGAACCTGCGTTCTCTCCTCTTGTAGTCTTCAATGGCAGCCAAGAACTCTTCTTCTGTGAAGTCTGGCCAGAGGGTTTTAGTGAACCAGAGCTCCGTGTAGGCCGACTGCCAGAGGAGGAAGTTGGAAATCCTTAACTCCCCGCTCGTCCTTATGAGAAGGTCAAGGTCGGGGAGTTCTGGAATGTAGAGGTATCTCCTTATTACTTCTTCGTTTATCTCCTTTTCTCCTGCCTTTAGTGCCCTGTTAACTGCGTCAATAATCTCCTGCCTTCCTCCGTAGTTAACGGCAAAGACAGCCGTCATGCCGGTGCAGTGGCGAGTTTCTTCCTCTATTTCCTTAAAACCTTCTTGAAGGTATTCGGGGAGCTGATGAAGCCTTCCCATAGCCCTAAAGCTTACGTTGTTATCAAGGAAAAGCTGGAGCTTACTTTTCACGTACTCGTACATTAGGTGGAAGAGAAACTCAACTTCTTCCTTTGGCCTTTTCCAGTTTTCTGTTGAAAAAGCGTAGAGAGAGAGGTACTTTATCCCAAGCCTGCTTGCGGCTATAACTATCTTCTCAGTTACCTCAGCTCCTTTCCTGTGACCCTCAATCCTTGGAAGCCCTCTCCTCTTTGCCCACCTACCGTTTCCATCCATTATTATGCCGACGTGCACCGGCAGGTCGTTCATGTAAGTTTTCCTCCCTAAAACTTGTGGTTGTACCTTTCGTGGTTTCTTAAGTAGTCTATAAAGGAGGCAAGCTCTTCTGTCTTTCCAACAAGCATAAAGTGAATGCCCCTTCCAAACTCTGCAATGGCGTGGGCTAAGTCTATGATGTAGTCCCAGCCGTACTTTGCTGGGTCATTGGCCTTTTCAAGCCCTTCTACCAAGGAGTCAGGAATAGAAGTTGGGTTGAGTTTCTTCATAAAGTTGGCCATCCTTAGGCTCTTAATGGGAAGTAGTCCTATGATGGGGACAGCTCCGAGTTCCGATATGAGGCTATTAACCTCCTCTGCCACTTTCACGTCGTAAACTGGCTGGGTCTGGATAAAGAGAGCTCCAGCCCTTATCTTCTTCTCCAGCTTCATAATCTGAAGTTCAAAGGGCCCTGCAAAGGGATTAAAGACTGCCCCTATACAGAACTCTGGGACTCCCTTTAACTCTTTACCGTTTAGGAGGTATCCTTCTGTAAGCCTTTTGGCCGTCTCTATCAGCCCTACTGAGTCTACGTCAAAGACAGGTTTTGCGTCCTTCTGGTCTCCGAGGGTCGTAAAGTCTCCTGTCATCAGGCAGATGTTCTTAATGCCAAAAGCTGCTGCACCTAAAAGGTCAGACTGGAGGGCTATTCTGTTTCTGTCTCTACAGGTAAGCTGTAGTATCGGGTCAAAGCCACTGTCAAGGAGGAGCTTTGACATGGCCAAGGCCGACATCCTGACCATTGACCTCTGACAGTCGGTAACGTTAAAGGCGTCTACCTTTCCCCGTAAGGGTTCTATCCCCTTTACAACGCTTTTCCAGTCTGTTCCCCTTGGGGGAGCTACTTCTGCCGTTATCAGGAACTTTCCTGCTTTTAGCTTCTCTCCAAAGGTCAAGACTTCTCCTCCAGAATTAGCCTTCTGGGATATACGGACTTGCTGTAATCTTTAAGAGGGACAGTTTCCTTTAACCTATTAAACGTTCCTATCTTCTTCATTCTCTCTGCAATTCTGTACCAGATGCAGGGAAGTTCCTTGTCAACTTCACACTGTCCTTCAATAGCGCCGCCACAGGGTCCGTTTGTGAGGGACTTTGGACAGCGGGCTATGGGACATATCCCACCTGTATCGGAGATGATGCAGTCTCCACAGGCTATACAGTACTCGTTAAAAAATCTTCCTTCCCTCTCTGCACCTATAAAAAGGGTAGTAACACCCGTTATTACGGGAATGTCAACATTTTCGGCTATGAGCTGAGTTCCTGCTCCACAGGCTAAGGAGAGTATTACATCGGCTTTTGATAATCCTTCTATCGCTGACAATTGTAATAGTAACGGTGAAAGTTCCTTTTTTAACAATCCTACGTGTTCTTCTTTCTCTTTAAGAACATATTCCCTGAGGAGTCTGGATAGTAGTCCCTCATGTTTAGATAGTTCCCGTAATTTATTTATCTCTTCTACTTCTTTCTCTAACTTGTTTATCAAGTTCTCTACGATTCTTTTCTTTGCCTTTGCTTTATCCTTTTTTACTATGTCTACTTTTTCAAGAACACACGTTCCTCCGGGGCTTGTTATTCCTACTATTTCAAATCCTTTCTCGTCTAACTTTCCTGCTAATTTCAGAGCTTCTCTCAGTCCACCGTTCTTGCACCTTCCAGAGCCGAGCTCACAGCCAAAAATAAAGACTCTCCTGAAGCCTCTTAACTTTTCTAAAATCTCTTCAAGGGGCTTTAGCTTGACTACTACCACTTTTCCTCCAAGGAAGGTTTTTGAATCCTTAAATATAGACCTTTACGCTTGCTTTCTTCTTGAGTTCATCAATGAAAGCCTTGAGAGTTTCTTGAAACTTCTTCATGTAGAGCTCCCGCCTGATTTTCTCCCTATCGCAGCCTTTGCTCTTTTGCGATTTAACGTAAACGATGAAGTAACCGTCTTTTGTCTGAACCAGATTGAACCTACCGGGTTCCGTGCTCCAGACTGCTATATCTAAGGGCTTAATGAGCGTGCCTTTCCTAACTTCGCCAAGGTAACCACCTTTCTTTGCCGTGATTGGGTCCTCTGAGTACTCTTTGGCTACTTTTTCAAAAGGAACTCCTGCCTTTAAAACTTCTAAAGCTTTCTCTGCTTTGCCCTTATCCTTTGTAAATATGTAGTAGACCTCTCTCACGCTGGAGCTCTTTTCTTTTCTGCATACCTTCTCTACTTCAAGGTCTGTGACTTTGACCTTTGACTTTACCTTTCTCGCTATGAGCTTAGCGACTAATAGCTGTTCTCTTATCTTCTCCTTTACATCTTCTAAGGTAAGTCCCTCGGCTTTTAGAGCTCTTTTTAGCTCCTCTTCCGTTTTAAACCCGCCCTGCTTCATAAAGTCCTTTAAGGCTTCCTCCACTTCCTTGTCTGAAACCGTTAACCCTTCTTCCTTTGCCTCTGTCAACAGGATTTTCTTCTCAATAAGTGAATCCCTTGCTGCTCTTAAGTCCGGTATGCGGTTTTCTTTGGCGTAATCAACCAGCTCGCTGTAGAGTATCGGTTCTCCGTTGACAACGGCGACTATGTAATCAACTATCTTGGCGCTTGCAGGAAGTGAAAGTGCAAAAAGAGCAAGTATGGTGAGTAGAACTTTTCTCATTGTATTCCTCCGTAAAAGGTTTAAAGGTTTGCAAAAGTGTCTATTCGTGCATAACTTTATCCTCCAAATTTCAAGGCAATCTTATCATAGGCTAAAGCCATGAAGAGGAGAATTAACCTTAACGAGGTTACGGCTAGAGAGCCGATAAGGGTTGAGACTGAAATACAGCCAAAACTCTTAGAGCTCCCCAAAGAAGAGGTGAGCTCTGCTACCTCTTTTAAGCTCCGTGTGGAGGTCTATAAGAGGCCTGTCGGTTACGGAGTAAAAGGTAGAATAGAGGGTGAGGTAGAGCTCACCTGTAGCAGGTGCAATAAGAAATTTATGGAAAGGATAGACAGGGACTTTGCTTTTCGTCTCATGCCGACGTCAGAAATTACAGGGGGAGAGATAAAATCTTCTGACCTTGATATAAAATTCTCCGACGAAGAAGTCCTTGACCTTGTGGAGGTTGTTAGGGAGCAGATTCTTTTGAACCTTCCGGTTAAGCCTTTGTGCGATGAGGAGTGTGAAGTTCCCGTTTATAGGGAGTGGGAAGATAAAAAGGGTGAGCAGTGGGAGAAGTTAAAAGCACTTAAAAATAAACTGGAAAAGGAGAAGTAAGATGGCAGTTCCAAAGAGGAAGGTATCAAGGACGAGAAGGGACAAGAGGAGAACTCACTGGAAAGCGAGGGTGCCGGCAATTTCAGTCTGCCCCAACTGCTACCAGCCTAAGCCCCCTCACAGGGTCTGCAGGTACTGCGGATACTACAAGGGAGAGCAGGTTATAGAGGTAGAAGAGTAAGATGAGGGTGGTTCTGGACGCCATGGGGGGTGATAATGCCCCCCATGTTCCCGTTATGGGTGCTGTTCAGGCCGTTAGGGAGTTTGGGATTTCTGTCATTCTTACAGGTGACGAGGAGCTCCTAAAGAAGGAGCTTGAAAAGTTTTCCTACCCATCAGAAAAAATAGAGATAGTTCCGGCAAGCGATGCCGTTCCTATGGACGAGCAACCATCAAAGGCCTTAAAAAGGAAAGGGTCTTCTATTCACGTTGGCTTAGAGCTTGTTAAAAGAAAAGAGGCCGATGCCTTTGTCAGTGCCGGTAACACCGGTGCTGTTATGGCTATATCTCTTTTTACAGTCGGAAGGCTAAAGGGGGTAGATAGACCGGCGATTTCTGCCGTCCTTCCAAACCTTAGGAGTCAGACCTTTCTCCTTGACGTAGGGGCAAACGTTGACTGTAAGCCCTTTCACCTCCTTCAGTTTGCAGTAATGGGCGAGGCTTACGCCCGCTACGTTCTCGGAGAAAAGAATCCCAGAGTAGGCCTTCTCAACATTGGAGAGGAAGAGGGGAAAGGTAACGAGCTGACAAAGGAAGCCTACGCCCTTTTTAAGGCAGCAAGGGAGAAGGGGCTAAACTTTGTTGGCAATGCAGAGGGTAGGGATATCTACTCGGGCAACTTTGACGTTATAGTCTGTGACGGCTTTGTAGGTAACGTTGCCCTGAAACTAAGCGAAAGTCTTGCAGGAATACTTGCGAAAATACTGAGAGAAGAAATAGAGAGACACTTCATCTCAAGGCTTGGAGCGGTAACCCTCAAGCCAGCTATAAGGACTTTTAAGAAAAGGATAGACTACGCTGAGTGGGGTGGAGCTCCCCTCCTTGGCGTAAGGGCGCCTGTTATAATTTCCCACGGCAGTTCAAACGCCAAGGCGATAAAGAACGCCATAAAAGTCGCTGCCCAGTTTGCAAAAAGCCACCTCAACGAGCACATAGAGGAAAACATACAAAAGTACGGGAAGTTAAATGGGTGTTAAGGTAGTTTCTACAGGTTCTTACGTTCCGGATAGAGTCCTTACAAACTTTGACCTTGAAAAAATGGTAGAGACCTCCGACGAGTGGATAACAACAAGGACGGGCATTAAGGAGCGCCGTATCAGCGAGGGAGAAACCACCTCCGATATGGCAACTGAAGCTGCCGTAAGGGCTCTAAAAGGTAGAAACCCTGAAGAAGTTGACCTTATCGTTGTGGCTACTGCAACTCCAGACGCCTTCTTTCCCTCTACTGCCTGTAAAGTTCAGGCGAAAATGGAAAATAAAAGGGCAATAGCCTTTGACGTTTCTGCAGCCTGCACCGGTTTCATCTACGCCCTTTACGTTGCCGACTCCATAATGAGGTCTAAGGATGTAAACAAGGCCCTTGTTATAGGGGCTGAGAGGTTCTCTAAAATCGTTAACTGGAAGGACAGAACTACCTGTATACTCTTTGGAGACGGTGCAGGAGCAGTTGTTCTTAAAAAGGGTGAAGAAGAGGGCATTCTCGGCTTTGACCTTGGAGCAGACGGCTCTTACGGTGATTTACTCTACGTTCCTTCAGTTGGCTCAAACGAGGAGTTTCCCTTTTACGTAAGGATGAGGGGTAACGAGGTCTTTAAGGTAGCTGTGAGGACGATGGTTGACTCTGCCATTCGGGTCCTTGAAAAGACGGGAATTTCTCCTCAGGAGATAGACTTGCTCGTTCCCCATCAAGCCAACCTCAGGATTATAAACGCCGTTGCCGAAAGGCTCGGTATTGACAGGGAAAAGATTTTTGTAAACCTTAACAGGTACGGTAATACAAGCGCTGCCTCAATTCCCATAGCCCTTGATGAGGCCCTTAGGGAAGGTAGAATAGGCGAGGGTAGTCTTGTTCTTCTCATAGGTTTTGGAGGAGGCTTTACTTGGGGGTCTTGCGTTCTGAGGCTTTAAAATCTGGTGGAGGCTGAGAAATGCTCAAGACGAGAATCTGTGAGATACTGGGGATTGAATACCCCATTCTTCAGGGGGGAATGGCTTGGATTGCAGACGCTGAACTTGCGGCTGCCGTTTCAAACGCTGGAGGTCTCGGAATAATCGCCGGTGGAAGTAGAAGTGCGGAAGAGCTCCGCCAAGAAATAAGAAAGTGCAAGGAGCTTACCGATAAGCCCTTTGGTGTTAACATTATGCTAATGATGCCTAACGCCGAGGAGATAATAAAGGTCTGCCTTGAGGAGGAAGTTCCCGTCGTAACGACGGGAGCTGGTAATCCCGGTAAGTACATCCCTGCCTTTAAGGAGAAGGGAATAAAGGTTATTCCCGTTGTTGCGAGTGATGCCCTTGCCAAGCGTATGGAGAGGATAGGTTGCGATGCCGTTATTGCTGAAGGAATGGAGGCTGGAGGTCACATAGGTAAGCTGACAACGATGGTTCTCATTCCTTCAATAGTTAGGGCCGTGAATATTCCCGTTATTGCTGCCGGCGGTATTGCCCTTGGCGAACAGGCAGCAGCTGCCTTTGTCCTTGGAGCTGAGGGTATTCAGGTAGGAACTCGCTTCCTTGCAGCCAAGGAGTGTAACGTTCACCCTAACTACAAGCAAAAGGTTCTGAAGGCGAGGTTCAATCAAATTACAGTTACTGGTATAACGACCGGTCACCCCGTGAGGCTCATTGAGAACAAGTTAACTAAGAAGTTCGCAGAGCTTGAGTTCTCCGGTGCGTCCAAGGAGGAGCTTGAAGAGCTTGGAAGGGGAAGGCTCCGTCTTGCTGCTGAGAAAGGAGACGTAGAGTGGGGTTCAGTCATGGCTGGTCAGGTTGTAGGTTACGTCAATAAGGAGGAGACTGCAGAGGAGATTATCAGGGACATTATGGAAGGAGCTGAGAGGACTTTAAGGGAGCTCTGCGGTCGTTTCTTTGGAAATGAATAACGGTAGAGAGGTTTTAGTGGTGAAAGTAGTTGAAGGTAAACTCAAAGCTGACGGGATAAAGTTTGCGATAGCGGTAAGCAGGTTTAACTCCTTTATAACCGATAGACTCTTAGAGGGAGCTATTGACTGTATCCTCCGCCACGGTGGTAGAGAAGAGGACATAACCGTTTTTAAGGTTCCCGGCTCTTTTGAGCTTCCCTTAGTTGCCAAGAAACTGGCAAAAAAAGACTTTGACGCCGTTATTGCCCTTGGAGCTGTCATAAGGGGAGAAACTCCCCACTTTGACTACGTTGCTGCTGAAGTGAGTAAGGGAATCGCTAACGTTTCCCTTGAGGCTGAAAAGCCGGTGATATTCGGAGTTCTTACCACCGATACTGTTGAGCAGGCAATAGACAGGGCCGGAACAAAGGCCGGAAACAAAGGTTGGGAGGCAGCTTTAGCGGCAATAGAGATGGTTAATCTCTTGAGGGAGATGGGATGACGAACAGGGATAAAAAAGAGGCAAGAGAACACGCCTGTTTAATGATGTACCAGTACGATATCGGAAACTTCTCTCCGGAGGAGATTATCTCTAACTACTGGGAAGAAAGAAGCGCCTCCCCAGAAGTAAAACAGATGGCAGAGCACCTCTTTGAAAAGACCATTGAGAACTTAAAGAACGTTGATATGGAGATTTCAAGGTACTTGAAGAAGGGCTGGGTAGTTTCCCGTCTCCTCCCCATGGACAGGTCTATCCTAAGAGTTGCTACCTACGAGATACTCAACGAAAGTTTCTCCCCTCCAGAGGCGGTTATTAACGACGCTGTTGATATTGCAAAGGTTTACGGAGAGGATGTAAAGTCTCCAAGGTTTGTAAACGCCATCCTTGACAGGATTAAGTCGGAGTCTGCTAAGTGAAGGAGAGGATAGGACTCCTTGCCGGTAAGGGCTCCCTCCCTTTAGAGTTTTTAAAGTCTGCTTCATCAAAAGGCTACGAGACTGTAACTTTTGCCCTTGAGGGGATAACCAATAGAGAGGTTGAGAGCCTATCTGACAAAGTTTTCTGGATAAAGCCCTTTAAGCTGGGAGCTTTCCTTAAGCTTTTAAAGAAAGAGAGACTTCCCCAGATTGCAATCCTTGGAAAGGTTGAGCACAGGGTAGCCCTTACATTTTCAGGTTTTGACCTGAAGGCACTTACTTTCATCCTCTCCTTAGAGGACAGGAAGCCCGAAACCATTATCAAGGGCATAATATCGGAGATAGAAAAGACGGGAACGGCCGTAGTTGACCCGACTCCCTTCCTGTCCCACCTGCTTACAGAGCCGGGTGTCATAGCTGGGGAGCTCTCTTCCTCTTTAAAGAAGGACGTAGAGCTTGGTATGAAGGTGGCGAAGGAGATTGCCTCCCTTGACGTAGGCCAGACGGTCGTCGTTAAGGAGGGAACTGTCGTTGCCCTTGAAGGAATTGAGGGTACCGATGAGTGCATAAAGAGGGGAGCTTCCTTAGCCGGTAAGGGCTTTACCGTCTGTAAGGCTGCAAGGAGATTTCAGGATATGAGGGTGGATGTCCCCACCTTGGGGGCTGACACAGTTAAGCTGGTAGCACTTTTGGGTGGAAAAGCCGTTGCCTTTGAGGCCGGCAGAACCTTCCTTCTTGATAGAGAAAAGGTTGTTGAAATTGCAAGAAAAGAAGGTATAGCCGTTATTGCAGTATAGCCTTGGAGTGGGCTGTGGAAGCTGTAGTCATTGGTATGGGAAAAAGTGGAACTGCTGCTGCAGAGCTCTTAAGGAGAAAGGGCTACAGAGTTACTCCCTACGACGATAAAAATCCCCTTCCACTTCCAGAAAATCCCTCCTTAGCTGTAAAGTCTCCCGGAGTTCCTCCCAACCATCCGGTTGTCCAGAAGTTAAAAAACTCTGGCGTTCCCGTCATAGGTGAGGTGGAGCTTGCCTACCGTTTTTCAAAAGGCAGGATAGTTGCAATAACGGGAACTAACGGAAAGAGCACAACGACAGCCCTCATTCACCACGTTCTACTTACCGGAGGTTATAAAGCCTTCATCGGAGGGAACTACGGTATACCCTTTTCTTCTTTTACTGAGGAAACGAGTGAGGATTCCATAACTGTCCTTGAGCTTTCATCCTTCCAGATAGAGGACCTTGTTGACTTTAAGTGTGAGATTTCGGTAATCCTCAACATCACTCCAGACCACCTTAACAGGTACTCATCCCTTTCAGATTACGCCTCTGCAAAGCTTAAACTCCTCTCCAAGTCAGAACTTTCCATTTTGAACCTTGACGACCCTATCTTGGGGAATCTAAAGGGAGAGAACTTCCTCTTTTTCAGCAGGAAAAAAAGAGCAGATGCTTTCTTGGAAGGTGATAGAATAGTTTGTGGGGAGTTTATTCTACCTTTAAAGGAGCTCCCCCTAAAAGGCGTTCACAACGCTGAAAACTACATGGCCTCCCTTTTGGTTCTAAAAGAGCTCGGAGTCCCTGAGGACGTTATCTTACAGGGCTTTAAGACCTTTAAAGGACTTCCCCACAGGACAGAGTTTGTTGCCACCATTAACGGGGTTACTTTCATAAACGATTCCAAGTCAACAAACGTTGACTCCTTGAGGAAAGCCCTTGAGAGCTTTAACAGGATTGTCCTTATTGCCGGTGGTAGCGATAAGGGACTGGACTTTTCTCCTTTAAAGTCCCTCGTTGAGGAGAGAGTTAAAGCCATTGTTGCAATTGGAGAGACTGCACCTACCTTTAAGTCCCTCTTTGGAGACCTTGTAGACGTTGTTATTGAAGGTGATATCTACTCTGCGGTAGAGAGGGCTTACGGTTTAGCCGAGAGTGGAGACGTTGTCCTCCTCTCTCCGGGGTGTGCAAGTTTTGATATGTTTAAAAACTTTGAGGAAAGAGGAGAAAAGTTTAAGGAGGCTGTAAGGCTCTTGGAGGAAACTCTTGCGGGACGGTAGAAAGTACTCTGCCTTTCTCATATTCATAATAGCGATACTCCTTTCTGTAAGTGGAATAGTCTTTGTATACACCGGTAGTTACTTTTACTGTCTCAAGCACGGCGTTGCTCCCTACTCCTTTGCCTTAAAACAGTCCATCGCCCTCGTTATAGGGGTGGTAATCGCCCTTGGAATCTACAAGTTCCTTGACTACAGAAACCTTGCCGTTAACAAGCGTTACATCTGGGGACTCTACCTTGTAGCCAACCTTCTGCTGATTGCTGTCCTAATCTTTGGAAAGGAGGTTAACAACTCTAAGAGCTGGATATTCATTGCAGGTTTCTCCGTCCAGCCTGCAGAAGTTGCCAAAGTGTTCGTCATTCTCTTCGTTGCCGGTTACTTAAGGTATAAGTGGTATGAAATACAGTCAGACGTTAAAGTCTTTATCGGCTTTATCGTCCTCTCCTTTATTCCGGTTATCCTGATTCTCTTAGAGAAGGACCTTGGCTCTGCGATGATTCTCTCAATCGTTATCTTTGCGATTCTCTTCATTACCGGATTGAACTTTCGCTACATTCTCTACCCGATGCTCTTAGGGATTGTTATGTTCGTGGTTGCCGTCGTTACAGCCCCCTACCGTCTTGCGAGGATAAAGATTCTCCTTGACCCTGCAGGATACTTCCACACATCTGCAAAGTACAACAGCTACCAACTCGTTCAGGCCTTTGTGGCCTTTGCTAAGGGTGGGTTAACCGGAATGGGAATTGGGCAGGGAGCTCAGTCAAAGTTCCTCTTCCTTACCTTTTCCTTTAGCGACTTTATGTACGCCCACATTGCCGAAGAGACTGGAGCTCTCGGCGCAGGGCTGGTTCTTCTTGCCTTCTTCCTGATACTCTACTTAGGTCTCTCCATTGCCGACAGGACGGATGAGAAGGTTGGAAAGTTCATGGCGCTGGGGTTGACACTCTACATCTTCCTTCAGGGAATGGTTCATATGGGGGTAAACCTTGGACTTGTCCCCACAACGGGAATTACCCTTCCCTTTATGAGTATGGGAGGAACTTCACTCATTTCTATGTTCATTGCCGTTGGAATTTTGATGAACATTGCAAGATTCTTGCCTGAAGAGAGTAGAACCAACATAAGGCTCTTAGGAAGGGGGAAGTTTGCGTGAGAATTATCGTCTCCGGTGGAGGAACGGGAGGACACCTCTTCCCCTGTCTGGCCGTTTCTAAAAGGCTCATTGAGGAAGGCCACGAAGTTCTCTTTGTGGGTTCTACGGCCGGTATTGAGAGTAGAAAACGGGAGCTCCTCCCGTCACCTTCCGTCTTCATTGACTCTAAGGGAGTAAGGGGTAAGGGAGTTAAATCCCTCCTAAACGGCTTCTCCCTCCTTAAGAGCATCTGGCAGGCCTTTTCTGTTATCTCCTCCTTTAAGCCCGATAGGGTCGTTCTCTTTGGAGGATACGTCTCTTTCCCCTTGGGTGTTGCTGCGACGGTTAAAGGAGTCCCCCTGATACTTCAGGAGCAGAACTCAATCCCCGGAAAAACGAACCTCCTCCTATCTCGCTTTGCTAAAAAAGTGCTCGTAGGTTATAGGGGTGCGACCGGCTTTTTTAACGGTAAAGCCGTTTTTACAGGTAACCCCGTCAGGGGAGAAATTCTTGAGGCCGTAAAAAACAAAGAGTCTTTAAGGAAGAAAGTTTTAAGGGCGCTGTCCCTTTCTGAAAAGAAAAAGACCCTCCTTGTCGTTGGTGGTAGTCAGGGAGCTCTCTGGATAAACGAGACTATGAAGAAAGTAGCCCCTGAGCTTACTGACCTTAGGGAGAAGCTTCAAATTATTCATGTTACAGGCGAGGGAAAATCTCCGGAGATGGAGGATATTTACAGGAAGGAGGGAATAGAGGCCAGAGTTTTTACCTTTTATCCAAAAATCTGGGAGCTCTACTCGGTAGCCGACGCTGCAGTTTCTCGGGCTGGAGCTCTCGCCATTTCAGAGATTCTCCTCTTTGGCATACCTACCCTCTTTATTCCCTTTCCCTACGCCGTAGATGATCACCAGTTCTACAACGCTAAGGAGCTCTATGAGGCAGGGGCTTGTATCCTGAAAAGGCAGGAAGAGCTTACGCCAAAGGAAGTTGCAACTACTGTGAAGCTCTTGCTCTTTGATATAATGGCAGGGGAAATCTCTAAGAACATGAAAAGGCTTGCCATTTTTGACTCTACTGAAAGGGTGGTGAGAGAGATTATCAATGGGTGAGGTGAAAAGAGCTGTAGAGGCTGCAATCTTCCTGTCTCAGGAGCCGGTTTCTGAGAAGGTCCTTTCAGAAAGGTTGGGATTTGAGATTGAAGAGGTAAAGAAAGCCCTTGAAGAGCTTGTAGAGGACTACGCAGAGAGGGGGATTGTCCTTAAAAAGGTTGCCGGTGGTTACCGCTTCTTTACAGCTCCCGACCTATCAAAAACCCTTAAGTCCTTTGTAGAGGATAGGCCGGTAAAGCTTTCAAGGCCTCTTTTAGAGGTCCTTGCCGTGATTGCCTACAACCAGCCGATTACAAAGAAAGACATTATGAAGATAAGGGGACAGAACTGTGATGGCGCTATAAAGTCCCTCCTTGAAAAGGGGCTGATAGAGGTTGCCGGTAGGGCTAACACTCCCGGTAGGCCAAAGCTTTATAGAACTACCGATGCATTCTTGTACCACTTTGGACTAAATTCAATAGAGGAGCTCCCGAAAGTTTCCTTAGAGGAAGACTTAAATGGGCAGGATTGATGAGGCTATAGATATCCTTTATGAGGATGAGGAGTTAGCTCTCTGCTGTGATGAGTTCCTGCCCGCTATAGAGGAGAGACTCAGAGCTCTGGACAGGACTTTACCTTTAAGCATTGATTCTGATTTTTTTGTTGAGTTAGTTGATAAAATAAGAAAAGAGTTGCTAAAAAATGGAATACCGGAGGGAATAATGGGTGTTGTTACTGTGACTTATGAACTTGGCTCCCTTGGTCTTGACGTTGCGAGGGGGATAGCTGAAAAGCTCGGCTATAAGCTGGTCTTTTCAGAAATACTTCAGGAAGTCGCTAAGAGGCTTGAAGTTCCTGAGTGGGAGATAGAGGAGTTTAACGAGTTTAAATATGTCTCCTCAAAGCTGACAATCTTTGACCTTTTCCAGATAGACAGGAGCTTTATAGACTTTGGAGCTCTCTTTGGAGAGAAGAGAAGGGATATAACCTTTGAAGAATTTAGGGAGGCCCTTACAAAAGCCGTTACGTCTTTTGCCGTTTCAAACAACGTTGTTATTGTAGGCCACGCTTCTGCCTGCATCCTGAAGGAGTACCCCGGAACTCTCCACATTAAGGTTGAAGCTCCCTTTGCCGACAGGGTAAAGGTTTACGCCGAAAGAACAGGAGTTTCACTATCTGAAGCCGAGAGGCAGCTAAGGAGAATAGACGAGAAGGAGAAAGAGTTCTACAGGGACCTGTGCGACGTTGACGTTGCCGATATATCCCTCTTCCACCTCAAGCTCAACACCTCCAAGCTCTCAGTTGATAGCGCCGTGGAAGTTGCACTGAAAGCCTTTGAGCTGGTGGTGGGTGAGTAGCGATGAAGGTAAAAGTTACTCCCTATGATGCCCTTATAATCGTGGACGTTCAAAAAGACTTTCTACCGGGGGGAGCTCTCCCCGTTCCAAAGGGTGACGAGGTGGTTGAGCCTTTAAACGAGTATATTGCCTTCTTTACCTCTAAGGGTCAACCGATTTTTGCTACTCGGGACTGGCATCCAGAAAACCACGTTTCTTTTAGAGAAAACGGGGGACTGTGGCCTAAGCACTGTGTTCAGTGGACTGAGGGAGCGTCATTTGCCGACGGCCTAAAACTTCCTCCCGATACTTTCATAATCAACAAGGGAGATAGGCCTGAGCTTGAGGCCTACTCCGGCTTTCAAGGGACGCTCCTTCATTCCCTCTTAAAAGAAAGGGGCGTAAAAAGGCTCTTCATCGGAGGACTTGCTACAGACTACTGCGTAAAGAACACCGTGCTGGGAGCTCTGAACCTTGGCTATACCGTCTTCTTTTTGGAGGACGCTTCAAGGGGAGTGGACGTCAACCCCGGCGACGTAGAAAGGGCAGTTGAGGAGATGCTCCTAAGAGGAGCAGTAAAGGCTACACTGGATGACCTTCGTTAGTCCTCTTCCTCTTTTAGGCTCTCAAGCAGCTTGTTGATGTCTATGCCGAAAGCGTCCTCCTGCTCCTTTTCGGTTCCGTAGGAGTAGGAGTAGGAGCTCGTGAACCCCCTTAAAGGTCTTCCCTTTTCGTCAAAGCCTGTAGCAATTACCGTTACTTGAAGAACCCCTTCAAGGTCCTCGTCCACCGTTACGCCGAAGAAGAAGTTGGTGTCGTCCCTCTTGGCTCTCTCTTTTATAAGTCCTGCGGCGGCGTAAGCCTCGTCAAGGGTTAAGTCCGGCCCTCCTGTGATGTTTACGAGTATCCTGCTTGCCCCTTCTACCTGAACGTTCTCTAAGAGTGGGTTATCTATCGCCTTCCTTGCTGCGGTGAGAGCTCTATCCTCCCCTTCAGCTTCTCCTGTTCCCATTAACGCGTATCCGCCGCTCTGCATTACCGTCTTAACGTCTGCAAAGTCTAAGTTTATCAGCCCCGGCTTTGTAATTACTTCCGTAATGCCCTTTACCGCTTGGTAGAGAACGTTATCTGCAAGCTTAAAGGCATCTATTATGCTGAGGCCTTTAGGAGCTACGGTTATAAGTTTCTGGTTGGGAATTACCATGAGTGTGTCAACGAACTCTTTAAGCCTCTTTATTCCGGCCTCTGCAAACTCGTGCCTCTTCCTTCCTTCAAAATCAAAGGGCCTTGTGACAACGCCAACAGTGAGGATTCCCATATCCTTAGCAATTTTTGCAACTATTGGAGCAGCTCCTGTTCCGGTACCTCCGCCCATTCCTGCTGTAATGAAGACCATATCGGAGTTCTCTAAGATTTCCCTTATTTTCGGTTCATCTTCTAAGGCGGCCTGCTCTCCAATTTCTGGTTTTCCTCCAGCTCCAAGCCCCTTGGTTAACTTTTCTCCTATCTGAACCTTAACGGGAACTGGAAGTTTGGAAAGAACCTGAGCGTCTGTATTTATGGCAATGAACTCAACTCCTTCTATTCCTTGTTCAAACATCCTTGATACTGCGTTTCCTCCGCCTCCTCCGACGCCTATGACCTTAATTACAGGGCCTTGGAAAGTGTCATCAGCTATTTCAAACATTTGGCCTCCTATTTTGCGCTTGATTTGAATCTAAAATATTTCGCAATATAATTGTTGTAAATTAACAACAACGGGCAAGGGAGGCAGGACACCTAAAATATTAGGCGGGTTCTAAACCCAGCCTACCCTGTATACTTCTCCGCCTTCCTTGCCCTCCCACAAAGGGAGGAATGTTATGCTCGTAGAGTTGTGGGAGCTCTTCCAGAAGACACGGAAACCTCCTTTTCACATTGCCGAGAGAATTATACTCAATGCCTTCAAAAATTCTGGTGTTTGCGTGATAGGTGTTGATGTGGGGGCAACTTTTTCTGTCTTTGCCGTTGACGGTCAGGTGCACAAAGTAAATCATTCAGAACTCAAAACTTTCAAAGAGGAGCTCATCAAAAAAGCAGACAACAGGAAGATTAGAATCTACTTTGAGCAAACTGGCCGTTACTCTCTACCCATCGTTGAAACCTTTTTAGATGTAGCGGAACTTTACCTTGTTGAGGGAAAAAAGCTAAAGGCCGCAAGAGAGCTCTTCTCTACCCCAAGCAAAAACGACTACTATGATGCTCGCCTTTTGGCCATCATTGGAGCTCTTCCTGTCCCTGTTATTCCCCTTGACTATGATGCCTATACCTTAAGGTTCTTAACCCAAAGAAAAGTAAGAATAGAGAAGACAATTCAGAAATCCATAAACAGAATACGCCAGTGCATAGCTGTTCTATTCCCCCACGAGTATGAAAACTTTACAAAGAACAGACTTGAAAACCCTAAAAACCTATCTCGTTTAAGAGAGCTTGCCGAGAACTTTACTCCCTTTTCGGCAATCCAAGAGGAGCTTTTGATAGAGTTAACTTCCGAAATGCAAATTTTGGAATTACTACTTAGACAAAAGCAACAAGTAGAAGAGCGGCTGGAACTGCTTTCAGAGAAACCCTCCATAAAGAGAGACCTTGAAATTTTGATGAGTTTTCCGGGCATAGGAAAAAGTAGAGCCTTGACCTTAAAGGCAAGTTATATAGACATTAGGAGATTTCCCAATTGGAAGGCCTTTATCAAGTTCATGGGATTTACGAAACAAGAAAACCAAAGCGGGACGTCGGTTAACTACAAGAAAAAAGTGAACTCTAACAGGCTTGTTCGCCGTGAAATGTTTATGGTGTGTCAGCTCTTTAAGAGAGATAGCGTAAAGAACGTTGCGGCCGATTACTTCCGTTATTACTTGCTTAAGACTGGAGGAGTTTTTAAGAAGGCTTTTCATAAGTTCTCTGTGAAATACTTGCGGGTGATGTACTACTGTCTTAAGCACGGTGAGAAGTTCACCCCGGAGCTCCTTGAGGCGAGCTTAGAGGACTTGATAAGCCCTCTCACGAGAGAGGAGCTTAGGCGAAATGTTAAGCAGTTAGAGGAGCAAAGGGGTAAGAAGAAGAAAAAGGGGAGAAAGAGATGATTACACTCACGAGGAGGGACATAGCTAAGCGGTTAAAAGAAAGACCGTTGTGGAAGGAGCTCACGCAAGAGCAAATAGAGACAATGATTAACGACTTTTTAGAAGAAGTGAAAAGAGCCGTGTTACATGAAGACTACGCAATCACTTTCCGGGGATTCGGGAGGTTTTTCCCAAGAGTTGTGAACAAGAGCCATGCACCCACGAGGGAAGGGAAAACGGTTCTTAATTCCGTTTCTTACAAGGTTTTGGGGTTCAACTATTCAAAGAAGGAAAGCAGGGTGAAACTCCCTTGTAAGTAACAAATAAGTAATTGTCAAGTCTGGCCATCCTCTAAAGCTTATCTGGGGGAAATAATGAGCTCTTTTGTCTTTGAAAGGGTCTGTTTTGTGTCTGTTTCAGGCGGGAAAGATAGCACGCTAACATTAGCCCTTGCGCTGGAGAAGTACAAAGACACGGATGTTCCTGTAGTTCCAGTCTTTTGCGATACAAAGTGGGAACATCCGGAAACTTACAGATACTTGGAGGAATTAGAAAGGTTTTTTGCTATCAGAATCCATAGGATAGAGGCTTTTAAGGGAGGCCTTCCCGCTCTGATTAGAAAAAAGGGAGTTTTCCCCTCTCCACGCAGAAGATATTGCACCCAGATTCTAAAGACGGAAGCTCAAAGAAAGTTCTATGAGAGCTTTTACTTTTCTTTTCCCTTTAGGTTGGCGGAAGTCTGGATAGGGATTAGGAAAGAGGAAAGCATTGCTCGGAGGAACACAGAAGATTTTCTACTGAAAGCTGGTCAAAAAACGAGATTCGGGGAAAAGTATCCTTTTGACATCCTTTTCTACTACCCCATTAAGGACCTCACAAAAGAAGAAGTCTTTAGGGAACTACGTAAAAGAGGCGTCCCCTTAAATCCCCTCTATCAGGATTTTGAAAGAGTAGGTTGCTACCCCTGCTTTCTATCAAGAAAAGAAATCGTTCAAGTAATTCAGAAAGCATTAGGAGGAGACCCTTTTTCCCAAAAACGACTAAAAGAGATGAGAGAGTTAGACAAGGCAGTTCCGGGAAGATTCCACGTAGATTACAGCTTGGACGAGCTCATAAAAAAAGCAAACGAGCTCATAAAAAAAGCAAAGGAGAAGGCTAAAATGTTGGAACTTCCTTTTGAAAAAAGTAAAGCCAAGCTTAATGTGGTATTTGAAGACGGCTTTGAGCGTATCCGTGTAGCATGGGAGACGATTAAACGCTTTCACGGGAAGAGAGTCCTTGAGGGCAGAAAACCCCTTCCCCTCTTCTACTTGATGATTAAGGAACTGGAAAAGGCTCTTAAGGGAGGAATTTACTACATTGTTGTTTGGAACGTGATACTCGTTGACTATCCTATCCATCCTGACGGGAAGGGAGCTCACGGAAGTTTCATTCTCTACAATGTCAAAGATGGTATTTTGCATCTCAATCCGTTTCTGAAATGGAAGATTGAAAAGCAAAAAAGGCCTGTAGTGCTTACAGGCGACACGAGGAGCTCACGACTTGTAAGACTTTTCCAGAAATACGGAATAGGCCGAATGTTCATAGAAAAGCCAATACGACCCTATCCCGCTGAAAGATGGGGTTTTGACAACGGAGCTTACGGCGACTTCCTTAAAGGGAAAGAATTTGATGCAGACCGCTATAGACGGAACTTGGAGAAGGCCATCAAGATAGCCGAAGCCTTCCACCTTCCTTATTTGGCCGTTCTCCCGGACGTTGTAGGCGGCGGAATGCGTTCTCTGGAGCTCTCTATCTATTGGCTGGAGAAGGAGCTCCGTTATATACCATTCCCGTGGTATTTGGCCGTCCAAGATGGAATGTCCGTTGAAGAGGTCAAAGAAGTCCTTATTAGCTACCCTCAAATTAGAGGCCTCTTCTTAGGCGGAACGGATGAGTTTAAGAAAACAGCTCCTATGTGGAGCTCCTTAGCTCACTCACTTGGCCGAAAATTCCACTACGCAAGAGCGGGCTCAGTGAAAAAGGTGAGAGAAGCCATCAAGGCCAATGCCGATAGCTTAGATTCCTCGTTACCTCTTTGGAGTGAAGAAAAGCTAAGAAGATTTCTAAAGGCCTTGAATCCTGCAATGGAGCTCCCTCTTTTTGAAACCGTCGGAGCGTAACACTCACCCTGATGGTCCATCGTGCCCGCTTAGCACCTTTTAATACCAACTGCGGAATCTGTAATACCTATGCACGAATTGTTCTTTTTTGCACGTAATTCACTTTTTTGCACGTCAACGTGCAAAACTTAGCAAAACGTGCATTTTTCCGTGCTACCCTTCCCCCGATTGGGAGGGTAGCGTGGACTACGGGAAACTGGCCAGCTTAGGAGTAGAACCTGAGAAGGTTTCAAAGTTTCCAGAGGCTTACAGGATACGCCTTACCTCTAACGACCAGAGCTTAGCTATCTTAGAGGAGCTCTCCCGTGAGTATGCACTCCACCCTCGTATCCGTTCCCTTGTAGCTGGAATAATTAGGCCGTGTAAAGAGAAAAACTACGACTGCTATATAGCCCGCATTGCTGAGTTCGTAAGAAGAAACGTCAAGTACGTCAACGACCCGCCACGCACGGAAGTATTCCAAAGCCCCGTTCGGACGCTGGAGTACGGTATAGGCGATTGCGACGATTTTGCGGTCCTAACTGCATCACTGCTTAGGGCTGTTGGCCTTAACACACGTATCAAAATCAAAAAGGTCAACGAACGCTGGGGGCACGTAGTTACCGAAGTTTTTAACCCTAATAGAGGATGGATAGAAGTGGATACAACAAAAAAAGAAGTTTTTGAACTTGGCGGCGGAGTAATACACCGCCCTAAAAGCTGGTACTTCCTTCACATGCATTACAATCGTCCCAAGAACGTTCCTAATTACCACGCTACTCTTTTTCTTGCCCGCAAGGAAGGCAAGTGCGTGCTAACCGCAAGGCATCCATGTGCACCTCTTGTATGTCCGAACGGTCGTGTTATTCCAAGTCCAAATAAGCTTTGCCAACGAAAGCATTACAAGCCACATCATAAACCTCTTCTCCGTCCTTACCATCCTGCAAGAGCTGACCGTCCTGTAAGGCCTGTCAGGCATACAAGCTCACTACAGAGACACATCACAACAACAAAGGCGGTAGAAAAAACGACAAAAGGAGCTCACAAAGAAGGAAGCTTCCCTTGGTGGGCGTTAATTGCCGGCGGTGCAGTGGTATATGCCCTATGGTGATGAGGTGAGAGATGGTTTACGAGCTTGGATTATTCGGGGGGTTTAAGAAAGTTTTCAAAAAAGTTAAGCACGCAGTCAAGAAAGTTGGGAAAACAGTAAAAAGGATAGGGAAAAGCGCTATCTCGGCGGCAGGAAAAGCTATTGGCGGAACTTTCGCAAGTGCAGCAGTTGCGGCAGATAACTACATAGACACTTACTCAAAAATGTACCAGAACCGTTATCCTTCTGCACCTGCCCCTGCGCCTCAGCCACCACATTCCTATTCAAGCTTAGAAGTAGCTCAATACTATCCTTCAAGGCCTGCACCTACGCCACAGAAAGACAAAGTAAATCTTGAAAAATACCTACCTTGGGCACTTGTAGCGTTACTCCTGCTTAGAAAGAGGTAAGCGATGTTGCCGTTAGCGATAGCTGGCCTTTTGGCCGTAGGTGGAGCGGGAATTCTCTTGGGAAAGAAGCTTGAAGAGGATAAAGAGAAAGAACTTGCGTTCAAAAATCAAAAGGAATGCTTTGACTTAGCTAAACAGGGCAAGATAGACCCCAAGGTCTGTGCATCAATTGGGAAAGAAAAATCCTTTTTGAAAGACGTGGCAGAAGTTACCGAAGAAATAGGGAAAGCCATTATTGGGGCCTCTGTAGCCTATCTCGTTACAAAACTCGTAAAGAGGTAGAAAGTGAGTAAGAAAGAGGAACTCAATAAAGCAATTGAACTTTACGAAAAGTTCCATTGGGGAAAGTTGCCTAAACAAGCTTCACAAGTCCGTATAAAGCTAACAAAGACTTTTGTCCATCTTGGAAAGCTCTTAGGTGTCGTTTACTTAGCCGACAAAGGAGATGGCCCTAAACCATATATCCACTTCTTTGGGGGCGAACCCGAGCCCTTCTCCCTTAAGTGCTGTAAGTGCGGAGGGGAAGTCTGTCTTAGGAAAGAGAGGAGATTCCGCATTTCAAAACTTCCAGACCTTTTAACAGACCCAGACGGAGAAGAACTCTACATAGCAAACTTCTCTGGACGAGTAACGGAGAGAGGAATTGAAGGCTAAAAACCCAAATGGAGGTAAGAGATGCCAAAGGAGCTCATAGGAATGGTAATCAATCCTTCAAAGGAGACAAAGGAGAGAAAAAGAAAGAGCTCCAGAAGGAGCTCAAAAGGCCAAAAGAGCACCAAAAGAACATCCGTATCAAACAGAGGGAAGAGCAGGAATGTTGTGATTATCGCTAACCCTGCCCGTGATTCAAACGCCCTCCTTGAAATTTCTGCAGGTGCGGCCGTAGGACTTGCAGGCGGAAAACTACTTGACAACTACGTCTTTAGCAAGATTCCAGTTCCTTCTCTTCCTGTTTCACTTGGAGATGTAACCACTCTTGCAACAGGCCTTCTGCTCTTAAAGAAAGGGGGGAGAAGAAAAGAGTTTGCGATGGGCATAACGGCCGGTGCAGGGGCAAAAATCATCATCAACTTAATTGACCGTTTTGTCTTTAAGGGAAGAAACGTTATTTCTCTTCATGGGGAAGACGAACCTTACGACGTTCCTTACGAGCTTGAAGGACTTGAAGGGGTTGAAATACCCGAAGTTTCCGAAAGAGAAAACGCTTTTAGCCTTTAAAAAAACATTTGAGGGAGGTAGAGATGCCAAGGCCATACGTAAACTGGGCTAAGTTTACAGTTAAGCCAGAGATGACTGGAACTATTCAACCATTTAAGCAGACAGCCGAGGATAGGTACTCAAAAGGAAAAGAACCCGTAGCTCCTGCCTCTTCCAAGCTGAGGATATACAAACTAATGATTCATGGAGCTCCGGGAACTGACCCAAAAGAAGTCCAAAAGGCCGTTCAAGGTGCGGTTGTTACGATTGAGGGACAAACTGGAAAGAAAGTTGAGTGTGGTCCTGCCTTTTTCAGGACAAAAGAGTGTAACCCCTACACGACCGACCACGCTTATGGCTTTCCGGTAGAAATCGTAGTTCCTGCTGGTGGTGAGTACAACGTTGTAATCAGCTATGAAAAACCCTCTGCCAACCAGAACCCGGTAGACCTCTTCATAGAGATAGAGGGTGAGGAGGGCTAAAATGTCCACAGCGACGGCGTATGCGATAAGTTTCTTTATCCTCTCCCCACAGAGAGGGATAAACAGACAAACGGTGGCCGTTCCCGACGGCTTTAAGATAACCGACGTAATAGCGGATGTCCCGGCGGACTCTACACTTGACCTTTTAGATGCCGGGAACTCTGTCTTTGGTCCTCGTCCGCTTGGGGGTGGAATTTTTAGCACTGCAAGCAAAAAGCTTACACTTCCAGCCCCCAAAGAAGTCAAAAACACAAGTCTTGAGCTTGTTGTTGAGTGTAACTCCGAACCTTCAAAACCAATAGGCGTAGCCGTTCTTGGCTATACAGGTGAGTAAAGAGGGGGAGCTCCCCCTCTTTTCTTTTCCGACCGCAGGGAGGATTCTATGAAGGTAATGGCTGTTGACTTTCTTGTTGAGACCGGAAAATCCGAAGAAATTACAATAGCCCAAATCCCTGAAGGGAAAGTTTTTCTCCTGAAAGAGCTCCACATCTATGCTACTCCTGTGGCGTGGATAGAAGGAGACAACGAGGCCCTTGGATTAGGAACGGGGTCTTTTACCTACAGTGCCGTAGCTGTATACCCTTACGACCTTTTCCTCCGTGAGAACGGCCACAGCAAAGTAGAAATTCTCAGCTTCAAAAGGAAGAAGAAAATCCAGATAGTAGATGAAGTTCCTCATCCCATTACAAAGACGATAGAAATAGCGACCCGTCCACCTGCAAAAAGAATATTCCGAAATTTAGACGTAATCTTAGAAGGGACTATCACGGGTCTGGTCAACTGTTATGAGCCACAGGAGGAATACGAGCTTGTAGAGTTCAATGAAGACGATACGCTGGATGAAAACAAGCTCTACTTAATGGTGGAGCTCATTGGCGAAGAATTACCCAAATGCACTTAGGGAAAGGTAAAAATGAAGGAATTAGTTAACTTTCTCAAAGGAGCTATAGAGCTCACTAATCAAATAGGGGAGCTCACGGGAAAAGTGGGGGCAGAAAGTTACCCCCAAAAAAGCACACCCCAAAAACCGAAAGGCTACGTCATAAAAACCAAAACTGGGAGCTCCCCTGTTCAAAAAATACTGTCTGCAAAGAAAGCCGAACTCTCCTTCTCTTTCTACCTTGAACCGTCTTTAGGTGAACCGCTACAGATAAGTGCTAACGTAAAGTTTGCACGGGGTAGAAATGGACACGAAAGAAAGGATAACAGCTCTGGAGGTTAAGGTGCAAAACTTAGAAAGCAACGTAGAGAAACTAATGGAACGGATAGCCAACTTAGAAAAACGTATAGCTGTTTGGACAGGAAGCATCTTAGCGGCGATTTACTTAGTTGACCACCTACTAAGGCTTATCAAGTGAGGTGAGCTGTGTTAGCACTTGCGGGAGCTTTAGCCTCAGCAGGCCTGAATCTTTTGGCCGACGTGATAAAGCAAAAGGGAAAGGGCTTTGTAGAAAAAAAATTTGGTGTCAAGATACCGGACAATCCCGGGGAGCTCCAAAATCCCGAACTACTCGTCAAGCTAAAGGAGCTGGAACTAAAACACGAAGAGGAGCTCCAAAAGATACTCCTTGAAGAGAAAGAAAAGGAGCTCACCTACTTGGCAACAATAGACCGAGAAACCACAAGAAGGTGGTTGTCTGATAACGCTGCCGGAACAGTTACCAAACTTGTAAGGCCTTTTACCCTTGTGTATCTCCTCTTGGCTTACACCATTCTGGCCATCCTTGACCAAAACCTCATACAGGTGAAGGACCTCTACATCACTACGCTGTCAGAACTCCTGAAAATAGCCGTTATCGGTTATTTCAGCTTGCGCTCTATTGAGAAGCTGAGAGGGGTAGAGAAATGAGCCTTGTGGAGAAACAATGGGAATTCCTAAGACAAGTTGCGGAGTTGATAAAAGAAATAGAACGCCGTGGATGGGTAGCAACTGGAGGGGAGCTCTGGAGACACCCTAACATGCAAAAGTACTATGTGCAGATAGGCAGAAGTAGAACAATGAATTCACAGCACTTAAAACGACTTGCGATAGACCTTAATCTCTTCCGTCCGGCACGGCCGGGGGAAGAGCCGTCTGTAATAGTCAACGGCTCACCTTTTGTTCTTACGTGGAACGTAGAGGATATTGAGCCGATAGGCCGCTTTTGGGAATCCTTAAGCAAAGATAACCGCTGGGGTGGCCATTTTCGGACGTTTAAAGATGTCCCACACTTTGAGAAGGAGGGCTAAAGGAGGACTGGATGTTTAGGGGTCAATATGACGCAAGAGTTAAGTCAGAGATAGAAAAAGTAAAAAGCTTAGCAGGCAGGATTCAAAGAACCTTTTACGTTGAAGATGCTACCTCCCTAAAAGAAGCCTTAACTGCTCAGGCTGTAAACATTGACATACACCTGACGTCAGATGTTTTTTGGAATGAAGAAGTCGGCATAATTGACATAGGCGGAAAAAACGTAAGGCTGTTTTTGAACGGAAAAAGGCTGAGAGTAGGAAAATCAAAAGAAGGAGAAATCTACGGGCTTACCCATTCGTACGTGGCTTCTCTGGAGATACACGGTTCCGGCATAGTAGAACTTCCCGCTACATCCGGAGGTAGCCGCTCTTTTGTACATCCTTGCTTTATTAAGCGTGATACCCGTTCTCCCTTCTTTTCCCTCTTGGTTGCTTGTTGCGTGAGGATTGAAGCTTCCGCCCTCTACGGCTTATTAGAGGTTTATTCACCAGCGGCGGTCAGTTGGTATGGAGTGATAACTTCCCCTTACGCTAACTTGCCAAGAGCAACCTTTAAAACGCTCTTCCGTGGAATCATGAAAGACGATTCAGGCCGTCCAATTAACGTACTATGGAGCGGTTCAGGATACGGAGCTCTTTAAAGGAGGGAATGATGAAACTCAAACTCACCGCAAGAATGCTCAAAGTTGACGGTCTCATACAGCAAAACTACCGTGGGGAGCTCACGGAGGAAGAACTAAGGCAGGCCACTATAGAAACGCTTAATTACCTCACGGATGAATTCTTTTACCGGGAAGCCCAAAAGAGGGGTGGTTACAAAAACATGGGAGAAATACTTGTAGATGCCCAGCAAGGAGATGAGGACGCTAAATACTTGCTTTCCCTTTACGAAAAAGTTTGGGCTGTAGAAGAAGAGGCAGAAAAGCAAGTAAGTGAAGCTGGTCAGAAACTACTCTTAAAGATTGCCGAGGACGTCCGTACTTTTCTACTGCCGAAACTCAAAAAGGTCCTCAAAGAGGTGGAACCGGGAGGCAAAGATGAAGCTTAAAACCCTTCTCCCGATAGCAGGGGTTGCAATACTTGTTCTTGCTACAAGAGCTCACGCTCATACAGGAGGAGGGAGCTCCCCTTCCTCTGCCGATTCCTTATCTCCTCAATGGAGGGAACTTTTAAAACAGCAGATAGACAAGGTTGCTTTTGAACAAAGAGTACCGGCCGAGGTTCTTTGGGGAATCTGTATGACAGAATCCGGATGTAGCAGGGAATACTTGCGTTCCATGCATCCAGACGGTAAGAGCTTCGGCCTTTTCGGCCTCACAAACGGAGCTCTCCAAGATGCCCTTAACGAGTACAACCCTCTTCCCGGCTTTAGGAGAACTATTGACAAAGTAAGCGATGAAAGGGCTATCTACCTACAGGCCGAAGCTGCCGCTAAATATCTCCATGCTCTAAGAACTAAGTACGGCCACCCGTACAGAATACACACCCTTTTTGACGCCATTCAGGCCTATCACGTAGGACCAACGGCCTACAGGTGGGGAAGGAGAGCTCCCGGCTACCTTGACAAAGTTCTGGCCTACGCAAAAACTTTTTAAGTGAACTGTTTTTGGAGCTGGCCATGAAGGTAATAAAGAACCCTGCCAAAGTTGAAGACCAAGACCTTGCTAAGGCTTATGAAACAACGTTGAAATTTTTAGAGGAGAAGGGGTATAGGGTTAAAAAAGTTAAGATGGCCATCTCTCCTTTTGCTCCTACATATCAAAAAGCGATGATTGTAAAAATTTCTCCTACTCCTCAAGATATAGTAGAACTTGTCAACCTTGAGCAGACCCTTCAGAAGAAATTGGGCAAAAAGGTGGGGATTTCCTTAGTATGAAAGAGTTTCCGATTCAAATTTTGGAGTTATGTAGGTCTCTCTTGAAAAAGAGGGGTAATGAGGGAGTATACAGAACAATAATAGCACGTAGTTATTATGCAGCATTGCTTTACGCTGCCCTATGGATAGATGAAAATCATAAGAAAGTTGATTGGAACAGGAAGCGCTTACATCAATTTGTCCCTTCTCACATAGGTCAATACCTACCGGACGAATACAGAAAGACGATTCCAGCTTTTATTCACTCTTTGAGGAAGATGAGAGAAGATGCTGACTATCAGCCTGCCTTTGATATAGAAAAGGAAGAAGCTGTAAAAGCTTTCAAAAAAGCCGAATACATCATTTCTGTTTTGCAGTCTCTCCAAAAGTCTTAGAAAGGAGCTCCTCCTTCATATCCTCAATCGTAAAATCCAAGTAATGCTTTAAGGTATCATAGTCCTTGTGTCCCAATAACCGCCTAACGTATTCCAAATTAGAAATGGTTTTCAACAGCCTAATAGCAAAAGCATGCCTAAAAACGTGAGGATGTAGTGGCCTATCCAAAACCTTTTCCGTGAGCTCCCTAACCAACTGCCACGCTCTTTGACGGGTAAACTCAAAAAGAGGGAGCTCCTCCCCTTTAACTTCCCTCAAAACGTACTCTCTTACATACTCCTCTACCGGTGGAGGAAGGAGAACCTCCCTTACGAGCTCCTCCCCTTTCCTCTTCTTTAACTGCCGTATCAAAATCACCTTTTTCAAGAGATTGACGTCCTTTTTCCGTATAGCAAGGAGCTCACTAACCCTACACCCTGTAAAGAAAAGCAGGCCGAAAAAGCAAACTTCCCGAAGGCCATAGATAGGACGGAATCCCTCCCGTAGGAGCTCCCTCCTTACCTTCTCTGCCTCCTCACCTGCACCTATGAACCTGTCAAGGACGAAATCCCACAGCCTAAGAACCTCTTCCCAACTTGGGACATCTTCAAGCCTTAATCTGCCTTTAGCCATTGTCTTACTTACGCTATCCCGCCGATTTTACAAAATACTAATTTTGTAAAACGAGGGTCAAAAAGACCCTCTTTCTCTGCCAAAACCTACCCCTCACCTGTAATCTTCCTGTGATTCGCCTGTAATTCACCTGATAGGTCTCCTGTAGTCTCCCTATTTACCTGCTCATCTACCACCTGCATATACACCTGCTCACTTTCCTGTGGTCCTTCCTGAGAATCTTCCCCTACTTCCTCAGCAAACAAGTAGGAAAGGAGCTCATCAATAACCGCCTTGTGTCTCTTCACAGCATCTATGTAGCCTGCAACGGTAAAGCGGGGAACCGGGAGCTCTTCAAGTAACCTAACAAGTCCTTCCGAATCCTTTATGCCGTATTGTTCTGTTAGAGCTATCAGAATGTCAATCTCTTCATCGCTTAAAGAATCCCATATCTGGCCTGCGTTAGCTCCCTTTTCGGCTAAGTCCAGAATCTTAGTACCAAGAGCTACTACTTCCTGCACGCCTACAACGCTCACCTCTTCACCCCTTACCTCGTTTATCTTCCCGCTGTCCACAGGAGTATCCACAACGGTTGTGGACTGTTTTATCTGCTGGCCATTTCTGGCCAACTTGTGGAGCTCCCTCTTTACCGTTGGAATTGGATTCTGGCCAGCCTCACGAATGGCAAGAGCCTTATTCACTATGTCAAGAGTTTTGTTAAGGAGCTCAGGATTAGAAAGAATCCTGTCAATGATTCCTCCACCGCCTCCATACTTAGCACCTACGGCCTGAATGGCAAGCTCTTTAAGTTCGGGGTCATCTTTGGCCACCTTGATAAGTTCAAGGAGCTCATTCTTATTAGCGATAGCCTTTTGAATTAACTTCCAGAGTCCGCTACCGGCCGCAAGTAATATTTGCGGGTTAGAGAGAACCTTATCAATCAGACTATCTAAGAATCCCTTCTCTTTTGGTTTCTCGTTTTTGAGGAGCTCAATAATCGTCTTTGTGTTTTCCATTTGCATTTCCATCATCTTTTCAAAGACAGTAGTTAATTCAGATTCAGAAGGGGAACGCCTTTTCTCTTCTAACTTTTCAACCAGCTTAGAAAGGAGCTCCACCATTGCGTCTTTACTTCCCTCCTTCTCCTCTTGCGGGAACTTAGGAGTTCCGTCAATCGCAAAAGAAAGTCTCTTCTTTACTCTTCCGTCCGCTCCAAAAAGGATAAGCTGATACTTACCGCCGCCGTATTTTTCCTTTACCCAAAAGACAACATCATCGTCAACTTCTTCTGGTAGGGCTCTATCCAGAACTTTACCGTCCCGCATGATAGTTATACGGGTAATCTCACCACGTAAAGCCTTAAATACCTCTTCCGGGGAGTTCACATCAACAACTCCGGTCTGGAGTTCCTTTTCTTCTGCCATAGCTACCTCCAAATGTTAGGTTTGGTCTGGTTTTTCTTGATGAAGGCAAAGAGCTCACTCTCCGGGATTAGGTACTCACGGCCTATCTGAATAGCCCCCAGCTGGCCGTCGTAGATGTAACGACGAATGGTGGACTCCGACTTTCCCAAGAGCCGTGCTATTTCCTTCACAGAGTAAACTTTTACGTTGAAGAGCTCCTTAGGCACGCCTCACCCTGCACAATTTTTGTGCACCTTAAGGGAGAGTATAAGAAAAACTTCCCCCCTCTCTTCTTTTGTTTTTTCTTGGCTTATTTTCTAAATCCTGTAGCGAACTCTGGTCATTAGGACTTGATACAGGATGTTAAACTGTCTGAAAAGCCTTTAGGAGGTTAAAGTATGGAAGTTTTTGCCGTGGATATTGGAAAGGGAACTCAGGATTTACTTTACGCTGATGAGAACCTCAACGTAGAGAACTGGGTCAAGGCAATACTCCCTTCTCCTACCGTAAAGTTAGCAAGGAGGGTAGCTTCGTTTAATGAAGACCTTTTTATTGATGGCTACGTAATGGGAGGAGGGCCTGTAAAGAAGGCCATTATTAATCATTTAAATAAGGGTTATAGAGTTGTAATTTCAGAAAGGGCAGCAAGGACCATAAAAGACGACCTTGAAAAGGTTAGGTCACTCGGAATTGATATTGCAGATAGAGTTGAAAAACCAAACCTTTACCTTTCCGACCTTGAGTTTAACGTTTACGAGGAGCTCTTAAGGTTGGCTGGAAGGCCTTTCAACCCTAAGGTTATAGCCGTTGCCTGTCAGGACCACGGCTTTATAAAAGGCCAGAGTGACAGGGTTACGAGGTTTAAGTATTTTGAGAAAAAACTTGAGGAGACAAGAGACCCTCGCGACTTTATCGTTACTGAAAAGACAGGCTTTTTCAGTAGGTTTGATTCAATCTTAGAACAGCTTAGAGAAAAAGGTTTTTCCGGTTTTGTTATGGATAGTAAAGTTGCTTCTATCTGCGGAATCCTTGCTTACGCTAAGGAATTAGGAGTTAAAGAGTTTGTTGGTCTTGATATTGGAAATGGCCACACCCTTGGGGTTTCAATTAAAGACGGAAATGTATGCGGTCTCTTTGAACACCACACACGCTACCTTACGGCAGAGAAGCTGAAAGCGCTTGTTGAGAAGCTCTGTAAAGCCACCCTTACCTTTGAAGAGGTTTTCCTTGACAACGGCCACGGAGCTGTAGTCTTTGAGAAGGTAGAACCGGAGAAGGTCTTTATTGCAGGACCCAACAGAGCTCTCTTTAAAAAGTACGGAGAGTATGCCTTCCCCGGAGGGGATGTGATGATTACGGGTTGTGTAGGGCTTCTGTTTGCTTTGAATAATTTACCATAAAAATTTACGAATAAGACAAAACTCATAAAACCATACCCAACAACAACTGATCCCCATCAACAAGCATCTTGCTTTTCAGAGCTTTTCTGCTATTCAAGGGATGAACCAAAGAATCTGCAACTTCCCTTAGCGCTATTTATAGCTATAGAGATGTAGAGCAAAAAGTTCCACTTCTACAAGCGTTGTTAGCAGAGAGTCTAAGTCTTATCTAGATTTTGGAAGTAGAGGGTATTTGATAATTTACCATAAAATTTTACTATTTTGGTACACAAAACAAATCAACAAGAACTTATCACATCCCCAAAACTCTTTTCACGACTAAATGGGTCTCCTTTAAACCACGTTGTAATACACAGACCATCACAGACCGGCATAGTCACCTTACCGGAGTAGGAATCACACTTCTTAAAGAAATCCACAATAGGTCTTGCATACCTATCTATAACAATATTCTTTTCCTCATTCTCTATTGCTTCAACGTAATAAGAGACCTTTTCAGCAATCTTAGCTAAGGTATCAGCAATAGTTGGAGAAAAAACTGTAACAAAAGCAATAGCTCTGTCCTTACATGAAAGAGGTTCGCAAAAAAGGAAAGACTTTCCGCACAAAGACTCGTATAGTCCCATTCCTCTTGCTATAGGTGTTTCCTTTAAAACTCTTGAAAGGAATTCGGCTACTTCTTTGCCAAGGAATTTCCTTAGCTTTGAATCTTCTCTTTCCAGTATTTTTTCTGCAAGTTCCTTTAGAAGTTTATCTCCTTTTTCAGGGAAAATTTCACCAAATATCTTTTTAGCTATCTTGACCAAACTGCATATAACTTTCTGATAGAAGACCTCGCTTTCTGAAGGAAGAGGAAAATGAGCATAGACGTCTTGAATATCAGCGACGGGTGAAATCCTTTGTTTCTTAGCTGCAGGTTGTAAATAGTAGTCAAGGGGAGAAAAAGATATGGGCTTGTCGGAAAAGTTGAGAATTTCTACCTTACCGGTCAAGGGAGATATTCCAACCGACTTAGCATAAACTTCCTTCAAGATTTCTGAATAACCTGCACCTTTTGGGCCGGGGAGCTCCTTTCCACGCTGAATTAGCTCGTTCAATAGCTTCTGAGTTACGTTCGGATTGAAAACAAGCTCATCCAATGTGTAAGTCTTATACCCAACTTTAATTTTAAGCTGCTTAAGTAAAGCTACAAATAGTTCCTTAGGAATCTGACTTCTTTTGTATGAAAGGATAACCTCTCGGCTACCCGGACAAACCTTTTCTAACTCCCTCAAGTGGTAAGAGTATCTACCTTTGATAAGCTCCGAGTAAGGTATTTTGTCAATCTCTACGAGGAACCACACGAGTCCTTGAGGGTTGTTAAGCTTTTCCTTGTTAAGAATTACGCATTTTAAAACAGGTAAAAGCTTGGACGGAATCCCAATTTTTGATATCGGTTCAAGTCTTAGACGGTCGTTCCAGACCGGCGCTGGACGGTCATGATTCATGCAGAAACCGTGATGTTTATAGCTTAAAACAGCTCCCGGTGGTATTATGAAGTAATAGCCCCTTTTTATGACTTGTGGTGCTTTTGCTGAGCTTTTAATTAGAGTGATGTAGATAAAAGTTTGAATGAATTTAAAAAGAGGAACTGAGTAAAAATTCATCAAGTCGCTAACCTTTATGTAGCCTTGTTTCTTGTAGCTACTGCGAAGATAGTTCATACCGTTTAAGAGCTGGTGGTAAAGCGTAAGATATTTAAGTGTCAAAGGGTCTCTCTTATTTTCAAATATTTTCCTTATTTTTTCCTCTGATGGACGAGAGGAAGGAATTAGGACTTTTAAAGAATTAGTTCTACTACTACATCCAACGGCCGATGATGCTAAGGGCAGTACAGATAGTTTAATGAAATCCCTTCGCTCCATGGCAGGTTCAATTATACGAAAACTCCATGAACTTTTTTGGCGGGATAGAAGGACTATAATTGAAATGAAAAACCGAAAATAAGGGAGGAAAAAATGAAAACAGCTAAAGTAGAAAAACCAGCCTTCATCCGTAAACTGGAAGAAGAGGGAAAGAAAGAGCTTGCTACTGTTCCTTTCCGGTTCTATAACACCCTTTGCCGGCACGAAGAAGATTTTCCGTTCCTGCAAGACGATAGTGTTAAGGAAAGCCTAACCAAGCTGATGCTTGAAACGTTCCAGAACAGCCCTGACGGGGAGCTCACGGCCAAAAAACTAATGTCCCTACCACTTACAGACTTGCAGGAGTATATAGCCGCTACCGTAAAGCAGGCCTTGAAGGCGTTTGAGGAGAAGATGGAAAAGAGGCTGGAAAAGGTAGAAAATGAAGTCAGGCGGACTAAGAAGGAGCTGAAAGAGCATATAGACGATAGGGGAACTAAAATTGTTGAGTTTGTAGGGGATAGCGTGGAAAACACTATGGATTTGATAGCCTCTCACAGCGAGGCTATAAGACAGGAAATTAGGAACGCTAAAGAAGAAATCAAGAAAGACAACGCTGAGAGAGCTTTCCTTCACGAAAGAGGGTGGTAGGAGGTAGAGAATGGAAAACACTTTTGAAGGAGCTATAGAAAGAAGACTTAACACACAAGCTTTTACTAAACAAACCAAGCAACCCGACTCCACACTCCCTCTCACCCAAGACTATCTCCGCCTTAACATTCTCTCCCGAACCACAAAAGGCCTCTTCCCCGACATCATTCCAAGCGAAGAGAACCTGAAAGAGCTCTTAAGAAACCCTCAAACAAACAGAAGCCAGATTTCCTCAGAACAAAGTTTTAGTAAGTTTACGTTAGAAAATTCAAAAAGGGTGTTTGAGCTTTCATAGAAAGCGTAACTTTGAGTTTGGATGCCGTTCACGCTGGAGGGGTAAATGGAGGAGTTAAATAGGCTTATTAAAATGATAGATAAAGAATATGAGGACATAAACCGTGTAGAAGACCCTAATAAAAAGGTAGAAGTTGATGCATTTAACAGACTTTCAGAAAATTTGAAAAATGTTCCTTCTATCCTCTACTTTAATCCCTATATTCCTCCACAGCGCTTTACTTCTGAAATTGAGTTTGACATTCTATGGCTATATCCTAAGGCCGGACTTTTGATTATAGAGGTCAAAGCTTGGGACAAAGAATTTATAGAAAACCTTGAAATCAGAGGAGAGCGATTTTTCTTTGGCAACCGCTCCTTTCGGAATCCTGTCATAGAAGCAAAAAGGTTTAAGGACAAACTGATGGATTTCATCAAGCGAAAACTTGACAGAGAGCTCCCCGCGCCAGTTGAATACGTTATTTATTTCCCTAAACTTTCCCGCAAAGAGTACAGAGCTCTGAGCAACACTGTGTTTAAAGAGCGCGTCCCTGAGGATAGCTGTATTTTTAAAAACGACAGAAGAATAGCAGAAAAACTTATTGCGAGGCTTAGGCTGCACCAGTTCACAGTAGACGAGGAAGGTGTCATAAAACTTAGGAGAATCCTATTCCCCGGCCTTAGAGTTGCAAAACTCAATTTTAAGGTATCAGAGGAAGAGATAACTCTCATGGACGTTTATCAGGAAGGACTTCTCTACAAGCACTCAAGAGGGATTACAATCTTGAGAGGGGCTGCAGGTTCCGGTAAAACAGTAGTTCTCATAGGGAAAGCAATTCAAGAGAAGTTTGAACACCCAGAAAAAAGGATACTTTTCTTGACTTACACTAACTCCTTGGCAAACGAGATAAAGGCCGGAATAAAAAGGGTTTTAGAACTTGAAGAAATTGAAGAACTTAGTTTAGAGGACTTTGAAATTCTAACTGTTGATTCCCTCATTTCCAACCTTGCCGAGGAGTTTGACATAGAGAACGACAGGCATAAAGTAGCAGAGTTTCTGCGTGAAAAACCTTTTCCCGTGTATGACGTTATTCTCTGTGATGAGTCTCAGGATTTTACCCCCGAAGTCTTTACAGTGGTCAAAGCCCTTCTCAAGGAAAACGGTCTGTTGATTTTTGGAATTGATGAGACCCAGAGGATATATGACGGAACGGACTGGAGATGGAAAGACGTCGGTATTGAAGCATCTGGAAGGAACGTAACGATACTGCGCAGGAGTTACAGAAACCCCGGCAAGATTGTAAGGCTGGCAGTTGAGTTCCTGAAAAGAGACCCCCACCTTATCAAAGAGCTTAAAGAACTTGATTCTGTTGTTGCAAATGGGGAGATAGAATCTGTTAGGGAAGATGAGGGAAAACTGGAGTTTTACGAGTTTGAGAATGAGTTTATAGGGGTAGCAGAGCTCGTTGGAAAGCTGGTAAAAGTAGAAGGAATTCACTACGGAGATATTTTCATCCTAACGGCCTTTAAGAATCAGGTTAAAGACTTCTTCAATGCTCTCTCTAAAAAAATACCAGAAGTTAAACTTCACGCTTTCTCGGCTGAGAGTAAAAAAGAAGAAAAATTCGTACCAGAGGACAAGCTTGTCATAATGCCTTACAAATCTTCAAAAGGCCTTGAAAGAGGAGTGGTAATTGTTACGGGTGTGGGGCACTTGCCGTATACGAGCAGTAAGAAAGTAAAGGAGATAAGGAGGGACAGAAGAACGCTTTACGTAGCCATGACAAGAGCTCAAAAGAGGTTAATAATTACCTCTTTCAAGGGAAGAGATAACGGTTTTGCCAAAGAAATAAAGGAACTCGTGGAAGAGTTCAGTCGCTGAAAATCTCTTCAACTACTTTAAACATGACTTCGTCTCTGACTTTGGCGTACCTTGCTGAGGTAATGGGAGAGGCGTGGCCGAGGAAGGCCTGAATGACGCGGATGTCAACTCCCCTGTCTACTAAGATGGTTGCGAAGGTGTGTCTTAGTTTGTGGGGGTGTAGCCTAATGCCGGTTTCTTCCTGAAGTTTATTGAAGATGTATCTAATTCCCTGATAGGAGAGAGGAAAGAGTCTCTTACTTTCTACTTTTTTAGAGAGCTCCATTAGCTCCTCTGCAAGGCTACCGGGTAGGGGGACAAACCTTTCTTTGTTTCCCTTTCCAACTATCCTTAGAACCTTCCTTCCCTTTACTTCAACTATGTTTTCTGGCGTGAGAGATAGGAGCTCCGAAACCCGAAGCCCACAGTAAAGGATAGTCTTTATTATGAGGTAATCGCGGTAGCTTCTCTTCTTAGCAGCTTCAAGAACCTTTTCTACTTCCTCGTGGGTAAGAGCCTCTGGAACTTTCTGCTTAACCTTCTTTATTCTCAGAGAAGGTTTAACCGGGTTGCTCCTTATTACCTCCATGTCAACGAGAAAGTTAAAAAAAGTGTTTAGTGCAGAAATTCTACGGTTTATGAGGGAAGGGCTACACTCAAGGGATGTCCTAAAAAGCATGAGGTCCGCAGTCTTTATAGACTCAACTTCCCTGTCTCCAACTATCTTCTTAAAGAGTTCTAGGTCACTCCTATACTCTTTTAGAGTTCTCGGGGCAAGTTCCTTTGATTTGAATCGGAGGAAGAGCTCTACTGCCTGACTCAGCTTCATCTCTTCCTGTTACTCCTTTTACCATTTTCTTTTATGGTAAGTAAACTATCTCATAAAATCCCTGCCAAAACAACCGTTACAGTAAAACGTCAAAATATTTGCCCTGTAAGGGAACTCAAAGGGTATGGGATACCACGACTTTCTTACAGGGGAAATATATCAACGTTTCCGTTTGCTCTATTCTAACGGTTACTACAACAAATGTCAATTTGTTGTGGTCAAGTAAGCCATCTGAGTTCACTCTACTGAGCGTCAGACACGCTACTAGAGTCGTAGGTTGTAATCTTCTGTAGTATAGCCATCTTCTTTTTCTCAATTACCTTGCCGCAGGTTTCGGGGCTTGAATCAACTTTTCTAAGGAAGAGGGCTTTCTCTTCAGAGTCAACTTTTGCTCCAAGTCTAAAGAGGAAAGAAGCTGCCTGTGGAGCTCCCGCCAGTGTAGCCTTGTAAGCCAAGCAAAAGCCCAACTCAAAATCGGTCTGCACAAACTCCTTGGCCAGTAAGAAGTAAACTCTACCTATTACTCTATTCCTTAAAAGCAGTTCTTTCCTTAAGTAAGGTAGAAGAACTCTTAGCTCCCTGTAGCCCGGAACGTATCCCCCTTCAATTGCCATCTCCATATACTTGGCAGACTCTTTCAATCTGCCAGCCAAGAGTTCTACTTTTGAGAGTAGGACAAAAGCCTTAACCCTATTCTTTTCTTCACTGCTTAAGAGGAGGTACTTCCTAGCAAGTCTAAAGGCCTCTTCTGGACGTCCGATAGTAAAGAGGAGCTTGGCAGCCCTGTAGTAGGCCTCGGTACAGTTCCTTGAAAGGGCAACCTTGTAGTGGTGAAGGGCTTTATCAAAATCTACAAGCTCGTTCCCGTAGTCTCCCTCGTAAATTGCTCCAAGCCTTAAAGATGCTGAGCAGTATCCTTTCTCCTCAAGGAATCGGAAGTGTTTAACAGCCTCCCTTTCGTTTCCGTGCTCCAAAAGGTAGAGCGCCAGCCTCCTAACAGCCGGAACGTATTTCTGCCTTGCTGCTTCCTTAAGCCACTTTAACCCTTCTTCCTCATTTCCGTACTTAAAGTAGAGCTCCGAAAGGGCAAACATCGCCTTTGGCACTCTTTTTTCCTTTGCGTAGTAGTAGAAAACTGCACCGGCCAGCTCGGGGTTTTCTCTTTCTTTCTCAAGGGCAAGTTCTATCTCTGCCGAAGAGCTCCCCAGAGTACAAGCTTCCTCCAAATTTCCTTCCTCTAAAAGTTCCTTAGCCTTAGACCTTTTTGGACTTTCTTCACACCTTCTAAGGTCTAAAAGGGCTGCCTTTACCCCCTTTTCGGCAAAAAGATGGATAATCTCCAAGTCCTTACAGCGTTCACCTTTTAGCGTCCATTCAATCCTCTTATACCTATACTCTGCCTCAAGGCTTGGGAAAGCCCTTTCGTACCACTCCTGAGCCCTTCGGAAGAGGAGCTCCCTATCTCTTTTGAGTCCCAGCCTGAGAAGAAAGTAATCCTTAGCAGTGCCTGCCTTTTCTAACGGACAAAACGTAAATTTCAGCTCCCGTGCTCTCTTCTCATAGATTTTCCCAAGAAGCAGCGCTGCTTCCTTTTCACCCGTTTTACGGTAGACCTCCCTTAGGAGACCTTCCGCCTCACTTTCACGACCGGTACGGAGGTAAACCTTTGCAAGCCTCAAACCAGCCAAAGTGACTCCACGGGAGTAAGCCTCCTTAAAGTACTTTTCCGCTAAGTCATCTTTTCCAAGTTTTAAATAGTGACTTCCCACGTCAACGAGAACCTTGGGGTTATCCTTGGTCAGCTCAAGGAGCTCTCTTATCTCCCCCTCCTCTATCCTCCCCAAGGTGAGTTTCAGCTTTAAAAGGGCAACTTTTGCTGGTAAGTCTCCGTTTTCTGAGGCCCTTTTTAGCCACTTTAAGGCTCTTTCGTGGTCTCCCAAGCTCTTGTAGAGGTAACCGAGGGCCTTTCCAGCTTTCAGGTAACCAAGCTCATAGGCCTTTTCGTAGTAATAAGCAGCATCTTCTCTTTTGGAGTTTGGCAGTTTTCCTTCCGCTATAAGTTTCCCCATTAAGTAGTAAGCCTCTGGAAAACCGCGCTTGACTAAGGGTTCTAACTCTTTCCTTGCTTCTTCTGTCTTTCCTGCAGAGTAGTAAAGCTTAGCCCTCTCCAAGCTTGCACACGAAGCCAAAAGAATACTTCCAACCGCTAAGGAAACTGTCAGTAAAAGAAACTTCTTCCTCATCACCAGTACCTCTTTAAACGGAGAGAAACGGCGTAGACTTTATCCCTGTCAAGCTGACCGTCAAAAGCCCCTCCGGCTACAAAGAGGCTTCCGGTTAAAAGGTACCTCCACCTGCTCTTTCCCGTTGTAAGTTCACCGTCAAGCATCAGGTCAATCTCGTAGCCAAGGTCCTTGCTTCCGCTCTTTGGAGCTACAAAGTAACGGGAAAAGGAAGTACCTCCTGAGGAATCGTAGCGGAGGTACTTTAATAGGTTAAACTCCAGCCAGTTCTTTGGAAGAAACCTGTAGCCTCCAAAGAGGGAAAAAATTACTAAGTTATTCAGGTCAGGATTTGCAAGTTCTCCGTAGTAGCGAACTCTGTTCTTACCAAAGAGCTTTTCTCTGGAAGTGGAAAGTCTCGGAAGGTAGAAGGCCCTTTCTTCTGAAGGAGTATTACTTCCCTGTCCGAGTGCTACCCTTGCACCGACACCTTTATTGTTTATAACCATTTTACCGCCAACTTCCATTCCAAAACCGTTCACCTTGCGGTAGGAGGTTGAGAGGACCTCCTTGTAGGCGGTGCACTCCTCTTCAAGCACTTGCGCAAACCCCCTTTTTCCCCACATGTAGGCCACGTCAAGCCAGTAGTAGCGAACTCTCTTCCTTCCAAATTTACCGTTCAGCCTAAGACCTACCCAGTTTAAACTTTCCTTTTCCTTAACTCCGCTCCAGACCGAAACTTCAGAACTTCCAAAATCTCCCCTCTGCTCTCGCAGGAAAAAGAACCTCAAGTGGTGGTTGTAGAAGTACTGGTAGTCAAGAGTTCCTATGAGGTAGGCGTAGCCGTCCAAGTTTATTCTCTCCTCAGTGTTACTTATCCTTGAATCGCCAAGTCTCTTCCCTGCAAAGAGGAAACCACTTAGAATGGAGTCCCTATACTCCAGCCTAACTCCGTCAACGTAGTTGTAGAACCAGAAGCCTCTTTCCTCAACCAGAGGAACCCTTCCAACAAGAGCACGGAAGCCGGAGTAGGGAGGCTCGGCCAAAAGGTAGAAGTATCTGACGTCTCCCCAAGTTTTGTTCCTGCTTGTTTCCTCGTAGGACTGATAGCCTGTTCCTACGTAAACGTCACCAAAGAGTCTAACCGACTCAAGAATAGGCCAAGACCCCCTCACTCCTACCTTTGCGGTTAGCTCCTTCCCGCGCCTTTCACACCCACCTTTAATTTCCATCCCGCCAACTGAAAGACCGTCAAGGAAGAGGTAGTATTTAAGGAGCTCCTTCTTAGTTTCCCTTTCTACACTGGCGACTTCCTTTTCCCTCTCCACCGTTTCTTCCTGTCTGGGGCTGAATTCAACGGTAATCCTTTCTTTCCTGTAAGGTTTTGTCCTCCTTAGAAACTCTTCTACTGAGAGGAAGTCCTTTGCGAAAGAGAGAGGGCGCTTTTCCTTTGAACTCTGGCTGGGACAGACAAAAAGGGGGTCACCCTTAGCAACAGAACAGAGGGTAAAAAGAGGAAAGATTAGCAGGAAGAACTTAGTCACCCTCAAAGTATTTCCTCCAGAAGTGGTTAATTTCTTTCTCTACGTTGAGCTTCATCTTCTCAGTTCTGAAGAGGTTTATTTCCCTGATTCTCTGCTCAAGTAGAGGTTTAATTAGCTCAAAATCCTTTTTGGCAGAGTCTCTTAAGACAAGATTCCACGTTTCAATTATCTCCCTGTTCCTCTCAAAAAAGGTAAGGGCTTCTGTGCTGTTTTTTTCATACTCTTCTGTAGCTCTCCTTAGCTGCTCCTCTTCCCACTGGAAGAATCTTACAAATCTCTCATTCTTTTTCTCTATTCTTCCCTTTACCCTTTTTAGCTTGTTCTCAAGGGCCTCTTTAGTAAACGTCTTTATGTCCTTACTTAAGAAATCGTAGCAACTTTTAGCCCCTAATACGTGAAATCTCTTCCTGAAAGAACGGAGCTTAGACTTTAAGAGTGGATTAACGGTCTTAGGGCAGCAAGAGAGCTCCTCCTTCCAGAGTTCACAGTTCACCAAGAAACCGCTCTCTACCCTTTTAACAGCTTCCTTAAAAGCTCTTTCTATCTCCCTCTGGTCAATTTCTGAAAGCAAGGGAAGGAGAAAGAGAACGTACTTTGACTGAGCGCTACCTAAGAGAGCTCCCTCTGAAAGGAGAACCAAAGCCTCTTTCCTCTGTTCTCTACTCTTACAGGTAAGAAGGATTAAGCCTAAGGAGGTCAAGGCATTGGAGTCACCCTCTATCGCCCTTTTCAGTATCCACTCTACTCCTTGACCCTTTAACTTTTCACAGGGGGAGCTCCCGGTCTCTTCGTTTAGCTTTATGAAACCTATCGGAAGCATTGCCTCCCTGTTTCCGAGCTTTAGAGCTCTCTCCTCAAAGCGCAAAAGGTAAGGAGTAATGTCCGGTATCTCCCTCTTTATCCACTCCTTTCTTCCCTTCCCGGGGACTACTACCGGTTCTTCTTCTTGGGACTTAAGAATTTTACTGGCTAAAAGCCTAAGGTCTCCTCCGAAAGGAACGAAGTCTGTAGAGGCAAAACGGTTCTTAAATACCGCCACTCCTCCCCAAAGGCTCTTTACCTCTCCCCTCATGTTGCCCCTTATCTCGTTCTCCTCTATCCAAGCAGAGGATGCAAGGTGGTAGGGGTCTAAGTAAAGGTTACGGTAGGTCTGGTAGGATATGTCTATTACAGAAACCTCTATCCCTGCACCAGCGTTCCTCAGTATCGTGTTTCCCCCAATTAAGGCGTTAAGGGAGTTCCGCACGTATATACCGTAAGCATTGTTCCTTATTACAGTGTTATTGAGGATTTCATTTCCGTCACTCTCTAAGAGCGAGATTCCCCCTATTCCGTTTCCGAGGATTAAGTTTCCCTCTATGAGAGCTCTTGAGAGCCTGTCCATCATAATGCCGGCACCGTGGTTACCGGCACAGATGTTCTTAAATACCTTTCCCTCTGTAAACCTTGAAAATACAACTCCGTGGGCTTTGTGAGCTCCCTCAAAAATGTTGTACCCAACAATCAGCCCTTTTGACCAGTCGTGGGGGTCAAAGTTGTACTGGTAGTTGCCCCTGAAAACATTCCCAAGAACTACAGCTCCAAGGGTTTCGTTGGAGTAGTAGCCCATGTAGTTGTTCTCTATCGTATTTCCCACTAAGACTACAGCTGGTTCCCTGCTGTTCTCCTTTTCCTCCTTGAGGAAAGAGGAAACGAAAAAGTTTAAAAGGGAGAGGTAGGGCTTTTTCTTGTTCTCCCACCTGTTTGCACCAAGGCCGAAGGAGGAAAAGAGTCCCCTGTATCCGAGCCCCTTTATTGTTGAGGAGACTATCCTAAGCTTGCCGTTCATAACGGCTACTATGTAGGGGCGGGGAGGCTGAGCACCGTAGAGGTAGTAGCTCTTCCTATCAATCTTTCCTATTGGCAGGTAACGGTTGTTCTTGGTGTCCCAAGTAAGGACCGTTGAGTTTAAGATGTAGAGCTCCCCGCTGCACATTATCGGAGCTCCCGGCTCAAAGGCAAGCCTCAAGGTAGAGTCCTTCACTACGAGGGTTGCATTGTTGCCGATAAAGAGGGGAGCTCTAAGAGTGTAGACGTTTTTGCCCTCTTTTGATATGAGGGAAGGGTCTTCAACCTTTCTGTACAGCTCTTCTAAGGAGAACTTTCCTTTAGAAAGGACTATGATTTTTACTCCCTTTTTGTGCCACTTTAGGTAGTACTCCTCAAAGGGAAGAAAGAAAAGTTTCTCTACTGGAAGGACGTAGAGTACTTTCTCGCCGTTGCCCTTTAAGTTAACGCTCTCAATGAGCTTTTCCGGGGAATACTTTTTGAGGAGCTCCTCTAAGGTAGGAACTGTTTCCTCTACCTTTAGCCTCTCAGGAACTACAGTTTCAGGGTTCTCAATCTTGGGAACTATTAACTTTTTCTTGTAGAACTTTTCAAGGAGCTCCGGAGAAATATCCGCGTCCATCAGCGAGGCCCAAACATGAGAGAAAGCGAGAAAGAAAAAGAGAAGAGAAAGAGTTAGCAACCTCGCAGTTTTCACTCCCACCCCCTATAGTTAAGGAAGAACGTTGAATATGGGTTTTAATTTCTGAGGAGTAAGGTCTATCTCAACAGAAACAACTCTACCAATATCGTCAATCGTGCAACTTTCTGGTGGAACATCTATCACCAGCCTATCGTAAACCACCCTTGAAGAAGGAGGCTCTGGGGAAGCCCTGTCTATATCCACTATCCTACCTGTAATCACCTTTCCATCTGGTCTAAGGACCTTTACTTTCTGACCAAGTTTCAACCTTTCAACGTCCCCGTGTAGAACGTGGGCAACGACTCTAATCTTTTCACTTTCAGGAAGCACAGAGATTATGGGGTCTCCTTCTTCAAGGGCGTCCCCGTCGCTAACGTGAACCTCAACCACTTTCCCTGTAACGGAAGAAGGAACAACAAAAGAAACCCTTCCGGGCGCTTTTAGAAAGCCCAAGACTTGACCCTTTTTAACTATATCCCCCTCTTTAACTGGTCTTTTAAACGAGAAGAAACCTCCAACCGGTGTTTTTACAACTTTAAGGGGAGCATCGTAAAAGGCCGAAACCGCCTTTACAAGGTAGACCCGAGAATACAGGGCCTTTAATACAAAGAGAACTCCTATGCCTATAATCGCTAAAAACATAAATAAAATAAAGAGGCGCCTTATAAACTCTTCCAAACCACCTCTCTTAGGTGCTTGAGGCCTCTGAGCTTCTAAGGCCTCTCGTAGGTCCTCTCTGCGGATAATGTTAATGAGCCCGTCTAAGGTAACGATAACCCCTTCAAGAAAAGCCTCTATTACGTCCTGCAGTAGAGAAATCTGGTCGGGCCTTAAGTTAGCGAACCTACAACCTATAGTGCCGTCTGGATTTTTCCTCAAGAATTCAAACTTAACGTCCTTGATTACTGCATCAAAGGTATCAAAAGGTATCACGAAGTTTCCAACTGCCCACTTTTTCTCAAGGTACTCTTCCGGAAGGTCAAAGATTGCACATCCCCCTATTGACCAGTCCTTTAGCCTATACTTCTTGCCGTCCACCTCTACGAAAGCCGGAATTTTGTACCTCGGAAAGTGCCTTGTAGGCTCCGCCTTAAATTTAACTTTGCTGCCACCGCCCTTAACGGCATCTTCCATCTTACCTTCCCCCTAAGGCTTCCGCCAAGTTTACTACGTCCTCCAAGTCAAAGAAACCGACGGAAAAACCAGTTAAGACAAAGAAAACCAAGAACTTTGCAAAAGCTTCTAAGTGAGAGGAAAAGACAACGTAGAGCCTATCAAGTTTTGTCTCTTTACCGGCGAGGACTGTTTTTTGTCTTGTCCACTTCTGTCTGTAGAGGTGACTTGAAATGTAAATTTTTATGAGAGAGCCGTAAATCTGGTTAAAGTAGAGCAGAAACGGCCAAGACATATAGTAGTAACCTCTCTGTATGCCGTAGAAGAGGACAACGGCGTACCTTGTGAAGAGAATCCACCATATATAGGCAAGTAGCACGCCCCCTCCCCATTTTATCTCTGCGAGGATAGCAGCAAGTAGGCCGTAGAGCCCCGTCCACATTGTTACCCTTTGGTCCCTCACCAAGTACCACATATAAGGAGTAGTGATACCTACAGGAATCTTCATGGCTCTGTAGGTTGCCCTGAGGGAATTTCCAAACCACCTTACCATAAGCATCGTTGCCCCTTTAAGGAAGGAAGGGGACGGAGGGTCCTCGTGGGTCCAGACGAGAGTGTCTGGGACGTAGAGCATCTCCCATCCTTTCTTTAAGACGTAGTACCAAGTTGACTTATCGTCTCCCGTTAAAAAGCGTAGCCATCCAATACGCCAGTGCTCTATAAAGTCGTACTGGACAGTGTTTGTAAACTCTGGGTCAAGGAAAAGAACTCCCCTATAGACAGACATACGGCCTGTAAGAGTTTGCACCCTCCTTGATAGGGCAGCAGAGGACATGTAGATGTCCCTCTGTGCAAACCTCAGTTTGTACCACTGCTTGTAAACCGTGTAGGTGAAGTTTTTCTCCTCAAGGATGCAGTCCTCGTCGGTAGTAACCGCCCCGAGCTTAGGATATAGGGCGAACAGTTGGGCACACTTTAGGATGGTTCCTTCCGTTAGGATAGAATCCCCATCAACGAGAGCTACTATGGCCTTCTGAAGTTTTGCCGGTTTCCTAAGGAGAGCTCTGAATGCCACTGCCAATCCGTCCCTTTTTCCAGTTCCGGCAAACCGTACAACTACTAAGGTGGCATTTTCAGGAGGCTGAAGAACGTTCCAAAGTTTCCTGACCAAGTTCTCTTCGGCTTTTTCTACAACAGAAGCTATTAAAGTCGCTTTCATTCCATTTTTCACGCAGTTTATAACTTCCTTGATAGCTGCCCGGTATACCTCTACTGAGATGTGTTCCGGAATCCTATAGGTGGTAACAAGAATAAAAGCGTGCTCTGGAAGTTTTTCTTTTGGGAGTGCTTGAGCCTTTTTTCTTATTCTTGGAAAGTAAACTTTCTTGTAAAAAATTGCCCTGAGGACGTTTACAGTAAGCCACGTGTAACGCCAAACAGCTATTGTTCCAGCCACTATCAGGTACTTCTTAGCCTGAGGATTAAAGTAAACCGGGGGAAGATACAGGGCTAATCCAAGAAGGAATAGGATAAAAATTACATTGTAGGCTACCTGTCTCAAGATCTAAGAACCTCCCTCTTTAGGAGCCTTATCTCCCCTCTACTTTGTGTAACTGTTCGCTGAACATTATACTGGAAAGGAGAAAGCAGAAGAAAGGATATTTGATAAAATGGAAAAAATTGCAAATTTGCGGAGACGTTATGGAACATTACAACCTTTCGCCGGAGCTTAATCCAGAAGAAGACGTGGTTCTCTATCAGGGACATGACCACTTTGTTGTCTACCTTGGAACGAGGGGAGCAGATAGAAATAGGGAATCGGTGGATGTTATATCCTACCTCATTGTTGATAACGGAGAAGCTCTATTAATTGACCCAGGGGGATACCACCTCTTTTCTTACCTCATACAGAAGATTTCAAAGTACGTATCCCTTGATGCAATTAAGTACATCTACTTTTGCCACCAAGACCCAGACGTCTGCGGTTCTCTTCCAATGTGGAAGGATGTGTGTCCGAAAGCCAAAATAGCCATTGGAGAGCTCTGGATACGCTTCCTTCCCCACTTTGGAGTAGAGGACATAGAGAAGAGCGCGTACCCGCTTTCCTCAGAAGGCGGACACATGAACGTTGGCAAAACTCCAATAGAAGTAATCCCCGCTCACTACCTTCACTCTCCCAACCACTTTTCTCTGTATGACCCTGTTTCAAAATTTCTCTTCACAGGTGACATTGGTATAGCATTAGGGAACTTTAAGTATTTAGTAGTAAAGGACTGGCTGTCTCACATTGACCACATCTATTTACCTCACAGAATACTCATGGCAAGCAATAAAGCTTTAAGAGCTTGGCTCAATAGAGTCAGAAAACTGGAGATAGAGGCCATCCTTCCCCAGCACGGAGCAATAATCACGGGAGAAAACGTAAAGCACTTCTTTAAATTTTTGGAGAACTTAAAATGCGGAGTGGACCTGATAAAAGAGTAGTTGATAAGTTATCCAGAGCTCTCTCCGATATTGAGAGAGGAACCCTTTCCATAAGTAGAGCAGCAGATGTAATAGAAAGGCTCGTCAAACAGGTGGAAGAAACGTTCGTTAGGAACAGTGCCATAATCGGAAGAGATGTTGATACCCTTAATTCTATTTCGGAAAACCTCCAGAGTTTCGTCAAAGAGTTCAAACCCATAACGGAGGAAATGGCTAAACTATCTTCTGAATACAACGAGCTCTTAAAGAGCCTTGAGCGCATTAGGAAGTACCTTGAAAACATTGAGAACATAGCAAGCCACACAGAACTCATTGCTATAAACGCTTCAATTGAAGCTGCAAGAGCAGGCGAAAGTGGAAAAAACTTTGCCGTTGTTGCCAATGAAATCAGACATATGGCAAAGGACACCTTTCGCTTTATAAACGGAATAAAAGAGCTTGATAGAGAAATTGATCCAAAGCTCAAGAGCCTCCGTGATAGCGTCATGGCGATGGAAAGGATAAGGGGGAGGATGGATCAGCTCGTTCAGGACATAAACAGGGTAATAGCAATTTCAGAAGAGCTCAGGGCCATAAATGAAGTCCAATCAGAGATAGTTGAAGAAGTGAAGGGACTTTCAGGTATATCGGTAGCTATTAAAAGAATAAATGGAATCTTTAGCAAAACAAAAAAGGAGCTTGTTGAAGGGTTTAAAAGGCTGATGAACCTTAGGTACTGATAGAGGCTTTCAAAGAGTAGATGTTACTTGTTATCTCCTTGCGTTTATCTGTTTCATTAGCAATGTAGGCAGGACAGGGGAAAGTTTATTTGGGTGGTGTTAACTTCTTTGAGTCCTCGTTATTCTTTGTGCTTTTTTGGGTATTTGCAAAAGGAAGGAGGTGTTTTTATTTTTGTTTGTTTTGCCTTAAATTGTAAATTTTTATGGTTAATTTAAAATTCAACCGACACAGAGGACATATAGTTAAAGATTTTTGATGGGACGCACACTTTTACGTAAAATTTTATGGTTAGCGAAAAATTCGGATATAATCTGCTAAAGAAAAAACCGTAACGGAGGACAAGGTTGGAAGTCATCTGGGCTCCATGGAGGCTATCGTACGTAAGTAACGTAACAAAAGGAAAGGAAAAAGGCTGCTTTATCTGTAGAGCAATAGAAGATGACCCTTCAAGGGACAGGGAGAACCTACTTCTCTACAGGGGAAAGAAGGCCATAGTCATACTCAACAGATTTCCCTACAACACAGCACACTTGATGGTATGCCCAATAAGGCACACAGGAGACTTTTTATCGTTACTCCCCGAAGAGCTCGCAGAAATAGACGAACTCTTGAAGCGCTCTATAAGGGCAATAAAACGGGCTTACAACCCAGATGGGTTCAATATAGGATTAAACCTTGGAAAAGTATCTGGCGGCAGCGTTGATACCCACATACACTACCACGTCGTCCCACGGTGGCTGGGCGATACAAACTTTATGCCTGTAACTGCAGGAGTAAAGGTCATTCCCCAATCCCTTGACGAAACCTACGATAGACTTAAGACTTTTTGGGAATAGAGATGCTCCAAAAGCTCTTTAAATTTTTAAGCGGGAAGAAAGATACCTCCTTTTCAGACTACCTTAAAGAGCTCTCAATAAACAGGCAGGACCTTATAAGACATCTACCAGACATAGACATAGATAGTCCTGTTAACGCCTACATCACGTTAGCGATCCTCTTAAAGGAGAAGGGAGAGTACTATAAGAGTCTCAAAATACTTGAAAAACTTAAGGGAGAGAGACTTTCAGAAAACGAGCAGAAGCTCCTATACCTAAACCTTGCACTTACCTACAGGGCAGCAGGTTTCTTGGACAGAGCAGAAAGAGCTCTAAAAGAAGGGATTTCCCTCTTTCCTTCAGAAGGCCTTTTTTACTACGAGCTCGCTTTAATTTACAAAGTCTCAAACAGGCTTGAAGAGGCGGTTAGCCTGCTTGAAAAGGCAGTTGAACTGAAAGGAGAATTTTTAGATGAGCTTGTTCACACAAAGCTCTACTTGGCCGACAGCTACATAGATAGGGGAAGAACGGATAAAGCCTTTCGTCTTTTACGAAAGCTTGATATTCGCGTTCCACTTCCGCTCTTTTACTACGTGATGTCAAAGCTTTACTACGCCGTTGGAGAGAAAGAGAAAGGTTACAGGAAAGCTATCCAAGGGATGAAACTGTCACCCGGCCACGTGGCACCGTTTCTAAAAGTAATTGATGAGTACGAAGGACTATCGGTAGACAAACTCTACGAAATAATCAGAGAAACAGGCACTCTGGCTATTACGGGAAAACTCCTTGCTGAGAAGCTCATTAAGGAGAACAGGAAAGAAGAAGCCCTTGGAATACTTGAAAAGCTAAACGAGGAATTCCCAAACGATGCAAGAGTCAAAGAGCTCTACCTTCGCCTCCTGTGGGAAAGCGGGAAGAGAAAACAGGTCGTAGAGGAGATAGAGAAGTTCCTACTTGACCTTAAAGATAGAAAGAAAGAGTTTAAATGCAGAAACTGTGGATACGAAACAAACACCTTTGACTGGATTTGCCCACGTTGTAGACAGTGGGAAACACTGGAGATAGGCAGTGAAGATTGACAGGGAGCTCCTCAAAGAGCTACTAAGGTCTCTCCGTAAGGGAAGGCTTCACCGACTTCTAAAACTTATCCTACTAAGCCTGTTAGTTTACTTCTCAGTACTGGTAGTAAGGGACTTAGCTGTATTTTACTTTCAGGAAAAGAAAATAACGGGCGTTGAATACTCTGGAATTTCCATCTCATTTAGCAAAGGTGAGGTAACTCTAAAGGTAGAAAAGCTTTTCATCTCAAGGCCTACTTTTAAGCTCAGTGTAAGCCACGCAAAGACCTCCCTAAGGCTCTGGGAGAGTATAAAAAAACTGCACCCTCACTTTTCAGAAATTAGCGTAACTAAACTCCAGATAGAAAAAGCCGTAAAGAAAGAGCGAGAATTCCTCCCGATAGTGGCCGTAAAGCTTCCCTTTTACGTAGAGAGACTAAAGCTGGGAGAACTCCTTTATAAGTCAGGAAAAACAACCCTTCACCTTAAAGGCCTTGAGATAGACGAAAGGAGAGCTCTCCTTAAAGGTATCAAAGGAGAGTCAGGCAACGTAAAGTTCACAGTACCGGAAACTATTGGAACCGTAGAAGGCAACCGCATAACACTGCCAAACTTCACGTTAAAAGTTAATAACCTTACCTACTCGGGAAGAGTCTCTCTCACAAAGGACTTAGAAAACGCTGAACTTAAAGGAACCATAGAGTTTAAAAACATTAAAACTTCTATAAACCTTAGAAAGCTCGGAAACACATTCTCTTTAGAGGGGAAAGTTTCCCTTCCAGAAACTCCTGTAAACTACTCCATCTCAGGAAAAATAGGGAGAGAAATAGAAATACTGAATGGTCTTATTTCCTATCAGGAAGCAAAGAGCTCCTTCTACGGAAGGTTGAACCTAAAAGAGCTCTCCATTAAGGGAAACATTTCAGGAAATAGGATAAGTATCGCAAAGGTAGTAGCTAAGGAAATTAGCGGAAACTACGTTATAGACGGCACTTACTCTTCCCCTAGCCTCTCGTGGCAGCTAAGGGCAAAAGAGTTAAAAACTCCCCTTGCTCCCTTCAGCGATGTTTCTTCAAGAGGAAAACTCACCTGTGATGCCTTAGAGCTCCAAGTTGATTCTACCACTCTATCACTTACCCTCCTGCGCTCTAAAAGCAACACCTCCGGGAGCTTCCACCTTAAAAGATTTAACATAGACAGTCTCTACCCCATCAGCAAAGTAAAGGAAAAGTATGGAAGGTGGATTCCAGAAGTAACTCTCACAGGAAAGGGCGATTTCTCCCTCACAGGAAAGGAGGACTTAAACTACTCTGCAAAGCTCAAAATAGAAAATTTCTTCTTTAGGGGCTTTAAAGATAAAGGCTCCGTAGACCTCAAAGGAAACAGAAAAACTGTCCACTACACGCTCCACTTAGATAAAGTCAACTCTGAAGGGACTATAAACCTTGCAGAGCTCGCAATCAACGCTTCTTTTAGCGGCAACTCCTTACCAATCTCTGAATTTGATTTCCTTCGGAAAATAGGTCTTGAAGGTAAAGCATCCTTCACAGGAAAAATGCAGGGAAGCCTAAAAAATCCGGAAGGACACTTCTCCTTTAGCGTTCCTGACTTCGGATTTAGAGGCGTCTACATAGGAAAGGTAGACGGAAACATCGCTCTCTCTAACTTCCACCTGAAAGTGCAGGGAAAGGCTAAAGAAGAAGACATTACCTTAGAAGAGCTCAGCCTTCACCTTAAAGAGCCTATGGAGCTCCACATAGCCCTACAGGCCAAGGAAATCCCCCTTTCTATGCCGATAGCGGTACTAAAAAGTTTCAAAATTAACCTGCCCTTAGAGCTCTCAGGCATCGCAACAGGAAGCTTTTCTCTTGACTCTAAAAACGTTAAAGACCTAAAGGAGAACATAGATGTAAAGGTAAAAATAGAAAACGCCTCCGGAAGGTATAACTTAGCGAATCTCTCTGGAAGTGCCAAAGACGTCAGTGGCTACATCAACTACATAGATGGAAACCTCTGGGTGTTACTTGCCGGCAAGAACAGGAGAGTTAACTTGCAAGGAAGCGAGTTTACAGAGGGAGAGTTTTCACTCCTACTAAAGAACAAAATACTGAACGTATCATTTAACGGAGTCAAATATCCTAAGATTCCCGAAAGCCTAATATCCGGTACAGTTAGAACCGACCTCGGAAATCAAACAGTAGAGGGCGAGATAAAGGTAAAGGGTAAGTTCGCTAAGAAAGATTTAGTAGCCGAGGGAAGTATTACAACTTCTATATCTGGCACTCTAAACTCCATAACCGCCCAAATAAGCGGAAACGTAAAGGTAAACCATCCCTATCTTTCAGAACCACTTACCTTCAAGGCTCAAGGAATATTAGAAGAACCATCCGGTACCGGCTATCTTGCTCTTGAAAGAGAAAACAGCACTTTAAGGCTCCTTGCCTATAGGAACAAGTTTCACCTGACCGGTATACTAAGAGGTATAGAGTTTAAGACTCCAGCCGGGAGAGTCTTAGTAAAGACATCCTTTATCAACCTGAGCTTAAGTAGCTTAGACGGCCAAATAACAGTACCCGCATTTGAAATAAAGCCAAAGGAGTTTTACAAGCTCTTTTCCATCTCTGGTATATACATAACGCTAAAGGGGGGAAAACCAGAAATCTCAGGGTGCAGGCTCTCCTACACTGACGGCTGGGTTGAGCTTGAGGAGATAAAACTGGAAGAAGGAAAAGTTAGCGGAAAACTGAACGCAGAGACCGGAATAAAAGGCCTCCTTTACCTGAAAGACATAAGGAAAGGAATAAAGTACGTAAAAGGGAACCTCCTACTGCAAGGGAACTTCAAGTACGACAAGGAGCTCCACTACTCGCTCTCCATCTCTGCCAGCAGAGTAGAAGGGAAAGTTGACTATATCCTTGAGAAACTCAACCTCGTCAATCTAAACGGGAAATTAGAAGACGGAAAGCTTAAAGAAATCTCTGCAGAGATTTCTGTTGGTGACGGAAGCATAGTCATTAGCGGAACTCAGGAGGAGCTCATCGTTTCTGTTTCCGAAGTGCCTATAGGGGAGCTCTCTCTGTGGAAAAGCGTAATTTCTGGCAACGGAACGCTAAGGGGTAAAAACTTTTCTGGAAAGTTCAACCTGCTAAAAACAAAAGTGCTCTTTGGGGAAAAGAGTAAAAAAGGCAAGGGTAAGAATTCTCCTGAGCTTCCCATCAAACTCTCCATTAGCTTAAACTTTGCAGACCCTGTTACATTAAAATCTCCAGTATTCCAGATGAAAATACTCCCAAGGCTAAAGGTAGAAACGGTCAATAAGAAACCGGTTATAAGCGGAAGCTTTACGAGTATAGAGGGATCCATAGACTACATGGGAAAGAAGTTCAAGGTTCTATACGGAACTGGGATAATAGACAACTTAGCTGAAGAAAAAGGCTCTGTTGATATACTGGCAAGTACCTACATCTCAGGCTACTACATCTACATGAATATAAAGGGTAGCTTTAAAGAGCCTAAGCTCTTCCTAACCTCAGACCCGCCCCTTACGAGAGAACAGATACTTAACCTCATAATGACAGGAGCAACTCCGGAGCAGATAGAAGAATCTTCGGAACTCTTCCCTGCAGTCCAGATTGCCTACTACGCAACAGCCTCATTCCTAAAACCCTTAGAAAAACAGTTTAAGCGTACCCTAGGACTTGAGAGCTTTTCCATTGAACCTTACATAACGAAGTACGGGGAAACTGTTGCGAAAGTATCCATCGTAAAAAAACTTGGCCAAAGGTTTAAACTAATCGGCTACGAAACGACCGGACAGAAACCGGAGTACGGAGGAAGTCTACAGTACTTTTTAACGGACCGCCACTACCTTGAAACAAAGTACAACAGCTACTACGGAGTAGAGTTCGGTATAGGCATTGAACTAAACATGAGGTAGCAAAGTTGAAGCTGGAAAGAAAGAAAATAGAAAAGGTAGTTAACGAACTCCTTTCAGAAGGAGCCATCCACGAGGAGCCACCAGCCTACGCGCTATACCGCCTAAGGCTTGACGACGGAATAGTCACAATCTACGAATCAGGAAGCGTTGTTTTTGGCGGCAAAGATGGGGAAAAATTAAAAAAGAGGTTTTTAGAGCTCCTCTTTAAAGAAATAGACCTTTCACCAAGGATAGGGTGCGATGAGGCCGGTAAGGGGGAGTTTGTAGGCCCCTTAGTGGTTAGCTGCATATACGCAAACGAAGACTGCATAAAGAAACTCCTCTCCCTTGACGTAAAGGACTCAAAAAAACTACCAAACAAGAAGTTAAAGGAAATGGCAGAGGAGATAAAAAAGCACTGCCACGGATACGTAAAGGTTTTAATGCCTGAAAACTACAACAGGCTTTACAAAAAATACGGCAACGTTAACAGGATGTTAGAGGACATCTATAAAGAGGTTATTGGAAAATTACTAGAAAAATACAAGGTAAAAAGGGTTATAGTTGATAAGTTCAGTGAGAGAATAGAAAACATCCTCAAAGAAAACTTTCCCAACGTAGAATTTAAAGTGGTTCCCAAAGCAGAATCAGACCCTGTAGTTGCAGCAGCCTCAATAGTTGCAAAAGCGGAGAGGCTAAGGAAAATGGAAGACCTCTCTAAGCTTTTAGGATTCCCTCTACCTGAAGGGAACAAGGAAAACAGGGAGCTCCTTTCAAAAATCCCGCCAGAATTGAGATATAAATTTGTAAAAGAACACTTCAAAGTAAACGGAGAGTAAGATGGGAAAAATAAGAGCTTTCTTTATGACGCTCGGAGTAATCTTCTTTGCCCTTATCGTCTTTACCATCACAAAGGTCCTTTTCCTACCCGAAACCTCAATAACGGGCAACAAAATAGGAGTTGTCAGGGTTGAGGGAGTAATTAGCTCCTCTGAGCGCTACATAAAACTTCTCAACCAGCTTGAAAAGAACAAAAGCGTTAAAGCAATAGTTTTACGCGTTAACTCCCCCGGCGGAGTTGTCGGCGCCTGTCAAGAAATCCACGACAAGGTAGAGGAGATTACTAAGAAAAAACCTGTAGTCGTCTCAATGGGAAGCGTTGCTGCCTCAGGAGGACTCTACATATCCGTCCCAGCAACGAAAATAGTTGCCAACCCCGGAACTATTACTGGCAGTATCGGCGTTATACTGCAGACGTATAACGTCAAAGAGCTGGCAGACAAGTGGGGAATAAAGGTAGTAACAGTAAAGAGCGGAAAGTTTAAAGACCTCCTCAATCCTTTCAAAGAACCTAAAAAGGAAGACCTTAAAGTTCTTCAGGAACTCATCAACGACTCCTACATGCAGTTTGTTGAAGCGGTCGCAAAGGGTAGAAAACTGCCAATAGAGAAAGTCAAGGAAATCGCCGACGGAAGGGTGTTCACGGGCAGAAAGGCGAAAGAAATAGGACTTGTTGACGAGCTCGGTAACTTTGAAAGAGCTATAGAAATCGCTAAGGAGCTTGCAAAAGCCCCAGATGCCAAAGTTTACGAAGTAAAGCCCAAAAAGACGCTCCTCCAAAAGTTAATAGGCGAGGAAACCAAAGAGACGTTAAGCACAATTGTGAGAATTCTCAATGGACAGGTTAAAAGTTTTAACCTTATGTATCTCCTTAATTAGTAGCTTCGCCCATCCGGCCTACGGCTGGATAAAGGTTTACACGAAGAACGGCACGATTTACATCGTCGGCGAGGGCGAAAAGCGGTTTAAAAAGCCGAAAGAGGATAAGCTAAGGAAGATAAAAGAGAAAGTTCGTTACTACGCGAGGAAGTATGGAATTCCTGAAGAGCTCTTTTTAAACCTCGTGAAGGCTGAATCAAACTTTAACCCTAAAGCCGTCTCGCCCAAAGGGGCAATGGGGCTCTGCCAGCTCATGCCTCAGACGGCTAAGGAGCTCGGCGTGAAGGATCCTTTTAACATTGACGAAAACCTAAACGCAGGAGCAAAGTACCTTAAAAGGCTCTATTGGAAGTATAAAGATTGGAAGCTTGCAATTGCGGCCTATAATGCAGGAGCTGGAACTGTAGATAAATACGGGGGAATACCTCCATACAGAGAAACCCTCAGTTACGTAGAGAAAGTTACAGCAGGCAGAACAGGCTTTAACACTCGCAAAAAACGTTACCGCATAGTTGTAAAAAGCGTCGGGAATACTGTTATAATTTCGCAGGAATTTGAGTAAAGGGGAGAACGGAAATGAAAGTCCTTGTAGTAGGTTCAGGTGGAAGAGAACACGCCCTCGCGTGGAAGTTGGCTCAAAGTCCCCTTGTAAAGAAAGTTTTTGGAGCTCCCGGGAACCCCGGAATAGCAAAAATCGGAGAGTGCGTAAACATTCCGGTAACAGATATAAAAGCCCTTGCCGAATTTGCAGAAAAAGAGGGAATAGACCTCACAGTAGTAGGTCCTGAAGCACCGTTAGTTGCAGGAATCGTTGATGAGTTTGAAAAGAGAGGCCTTAAGATTTTTGGCCCTACAAAAGCAGCCGCACAGCTTGAGGGAAGTAAGGCCTTTGCAAAAGAGATGATGAGAAAGTACGGAGTTCCTACAGCAGACTTCAGGGTATTTGATAACCCTGAAGAAGCAAAGGCCTACATAAAGGAGAAGGGAGCTCCCATAGTCGTAAAGGCAGACGGACTTGCCGCAGGAAAGGGAGTTACGGTCGCCAAGACCGTTGAAGAGGCAATAGAGGCAGTTGAGAAGATAATGGTAGAGAAAGTCTTCGGTGAGGCCGGCAATAAAGTTGTAATAGAGGACTGCTTAGTAGGTGAAGAGGCCTCTTACCTTGTAGTAACCGACGGTGAAAGGTTTATCCCACTGGCAACTTCTCAGGACCACAAGCAGGTGTTTGATGGCGATAAAGGACCAAACACCGGAGGAATGGGCGCTTACTCCCCTGCCCCTGTCCTCTCTCCGGAAATGGAGAAAGAGGTTCAGGAAAAGGTTATAAAACCAATACTAAAAGGTATGAGGGAAGAAGGGCACCCCTTCAAGGGTATCCTCTACGCAGGGCTTATGATTACTGAAGAAGGACCAAAGGTTCTTGAGTTTAACGTTAGGTTCGGAGACCCCGAGGCTCAGGTAATCCTCAGGAGGTTAAAAACAGACCTCGTAGAGGTGTTTAACAGCGTAATAGACGGAAAGCTAATAGATGAACTCTCTTGGATTCCCGAAACTGCGATATGCGTTGTCCTTGCCTCTAAGGGTTATCCCGGAAAGTATGAGAAAGGAAAAGAAATTACAGGAATTGAAGAGGCAGAGAAGTTAGACAACGTCGTCATTTTCCACGCCGGAACTGCTGTAAAAGACGGAAGAGTAGTCACAAACGGCGGTAGAGTCCTAAACGTAACAGCCCTTGGTAAGGATATAGTTGAGGCAAGGGAAAACGTCTATAGGGCGATAGAGAAGGTACACTTTGACGGAATGCACTACAGGAAGGATATAGGCCTTAAAGCACTAAAACGCTTGGGAAGGGCGTAGCTTTTCGCCCTTTTCCTCTCTTTTCTCCCCCTTCCCTTTAAGGAGCTCCATATACTCCTTGGCGATAACGTTTTCAGGGTCAAGGATAAGAATATCCTTAAAGAGAGATTCTGCGTAACTCTTTTTCCCCTGATGGAACAGAGAAATGGCAAGTTCGTTGAGGAAGTTTACATCAGTAGGGTAGATTGCGAGCATCTTCCTTGCCACAGCCTCTGCCACAGAAAACTTTTTGAGCTTTCTCAAGGCAAAGGACAGCCGCAAGTTACCGTAGTAGTTGTAGTAATCAATCTTTAAAAGCCGATACATAAGAGACTCCACATCGCCCCAGCGACCCTGAGCCATGTAGGGTAGTGAAAGCCCAAGCATCGCCTCAACAGAGGATGGAACGCTCTTTAAAGCCTTTTCATAGTGGTAAATAGAGTTTGCATACTTTCCAATCAAGTAGTAAAGCCATCCAAGCCTCAAGTTCACCGTATAGCCGTTAGGGTAGTTCTTATAGACGGGCATTAAAGCCTTTATTGCTTCCTCGTAGTTACCGCTTTTTTCGTAAGTAAAGGAACTCTGGTAAGCTTCCTTTATTTCCTCGTAGGTCAGCGGGTAGGCCGACGTCCCGAGGAAAAAGAATAAGAAAACTGCTGTCAGAACTCTCTTCATTTCCCTTACCTCTCTTTAAAGCGGGGCATACGCCCCAAAGACTAAAATCTATAACCAACAGAAAGAGTTCCTACAGTCTGAGTAACAGATTCTCCAGTATCTACCTCTTTGTACCTATTGATGCTAAGGTTCAAAGAAACTCTTAAGCCGTTTCTGAAAGTATAGCCAAGCTCTCCGTAAACTCCACCCTTATACTTTTCTTTAAGGTTATAGACCACAAAACCGCTGTTCTTGACGGCAAAGACCTGCTCTCCTGCCCAGCCACCGAACTTAACGTCAAGCCCTCCGTAGTAATACCTGAGGGCAACATCCAAGGAGTAGTAGTTACTATCCCCAAGACCTACTTTACTCTTGTTCTCAACGTAGATGCCGTAACCGGTCACATCGGTATAGAGAGCTCCCCTCTTATAGTCCGAAAAAAGCCTGAAAGTAGCGTGGGGAGTAACCTGAAAGACGTTAAAATCCACAGTGTTACTGTAGCTCGTGTAGTAGAACCCAATTCCACCGCTCCAGTTAAAGAGGTAAGGGTAGGTCTTTTGGTAACTTGAGTAAGTTCCGTCAAAGAAGAGTGTAAAACCGCCATCCGTAAGGTCATCGTCGCTGTTTATGTAATGAAGACCGAAGGTAAAAGTGTGATTCCTAAGGAAACCGTTTGTATTTGTGTAGGCGACTGTAAAGTCCTGCTGGTCTAAGTCAGGCTGGTCGTTCTTATAGCTAATTCGGGTAAGCGAAATCCCAAGCTGAAGGGTATCCTGCCCCATTGTAAGGGCCAAGTAGCCGGTGGCAGATTCCCCCTTGTCCTTAACGTCAGAGCCGCTGTAGTTGATGTAAGTTCCGTAAAAGGCCTCATAACCTGTAAGTTTTACCTCCTGAGCATTTGCCTCAGAAAGGCCCAGCAAAAAGGCACTACACGCTAAAAGCAGTTTCCTCATCACCTCTCCTCCTCTCAATCGTTACGTTTTCCCCAAAAGTAACCTTTTCAAAACCAAAATCTTCTGAAATCTCCAAGGCAGCAGAGAGCCTACCTTCAGGCAGAAATATATCAGACTCTACCTTGTTTTCGGAAGAAAAACGGCTTTCCACTTTAACTTCAAAGAGGCTGTGTTTAAAAGATGAGAGAAAGAGGTAGAGCTCCCTCCTAAGCTCTGACGAAAGTGTCATAAGAGGCAGGTAATCCTCCCACCTCATTATTTTTCCAGAAATCAAAGGAATCTTAGGAGCAGCAAAGAAGAAGTATTTAAGTGGAGAGTTCAAGTTTCCCTCAAAGTGGTAGAAGTAAAAGGTTGAGTTCTTTATTCCAAAGTAAAGTTTAGAAGCTCCGTCTGTTAAGTAAAAAGTACCGTCTGGAGCCATTTTCACGGTAACGGAAAACTCCTTTCTTTCGCTGTTTTCTCTTACTACAAACTCCATACGCTGGTCTATAAGAAGGTTTAGTCTGTTCCTAAGACCTTTATCAGGGAATACAGGCTCTAATTTCTCTCCCACTTTCGGAACACCGGTATCCTTAAAGACTCCGTTAGAAATGTAAGAGGAGAAACTAAAAGGAAGCGTCGGAGAACCCGGCTCTGGTAAAGCTTGAACGTGAATGTGAATGTGAGGTTGAGGAGAGTAACCGGAGTTACCGCAGAGTCCAAGAAGAGCTCCCTTTACAACGTAATCCCCCACCTTCACCTTTATAGAGTTTTGCTTAAAGTGAGCAAGGAGAACGTAAAAACCTCTTTTATCGTAAATGACAACGTAATTACCCCAGTTATTCTCTTTATCTGCCTGACCGGGAGGGTTATCAGGAAGCGAGTTAACCACAGCAACCACCTGTCCCTCTACTGGAGAGAGAACGGGTTTTCCAAAAGCGTAGTAATCGGTAAGGTAGATACCTTGATTTTTATAGGTTTTCCCCTCCTCATCCGTTATAACAAAGTCAACGGCGTACTTCCAAGAACCCTTGTGGGTCCACTCACCATCAAAGGATTGCCAAACAGTCCACTCTCCAGAAAAAGGGAGAGCTACCTCTCTTCCTGTAAACGGGAACCTCTTTGAAACGGTCAGGTAGTAGTCAAGAGTCCTTTCAGGAGTCCCTTTGTAGATTTTCGTAACGTAAAAGTAGCTCACAGAGAGGAGAACGTAAAGGAGCAGGTGTGTAGTAACGTTGAAGGGCAGTGCAAAGACCGGAAGTCCATAGCTTTCCCAGAAAACCTTTGCACCCTCAACAACTGGAACAGACAGAACTGCTGAAAGAATAGCGAACTTGTAGCTCCTGATTGACGGAATAAGGAAAACTCCACCAACTGCCATTGAGGTTAGGATGTAGTTGAAAGAGGAGGTATCAGAGACTGCAGAGTAGAAAGAACCTACAAAGAGAGCTTTTGTGAAAATACCGCATAGATACCCGAGAACTGAAAGAAAGGTAAGAATCCGCGAGATGAAAAGGAGCAGGAGGAAAATAACAGCTCCAGCAAAAACGTTCGGCATAAAGAAAATAGCTCCTAAGGACTTTAAGTAACCCGCTAAGATACCGGGGAGCTCAAGAGGAAAGAAAAAAGAGTGGGGATAGAGGCTACCTACAAAGAGGTTAGAAAACTTAGAAGAGGCCAAATATAGGAGAGAGCTCGCTACAACAAAAGGAACGCTTAAAACGGGAAGTTTTAAGTAGTAGGAAAAGAGAGAAGAGAGGGTATACGTAAGGAGAAACGTAAGAACGCCGGCTATTGAGAAGAAAAAGAGGCTCAAAAGGTTTACTTTAAATAGGTAACCCAAGGAGAGGCCAACAAGGAGAGGGTTGTAAATGTAGTAGTCAAGCCTCAGGAACTCATCCTTAAAGCCAACAAGTTTTGCAAAGGCGTAGGCAGAAACTACGGCCGTAAAACCGCCGATTCCAAGGTTGGGGTTTAAAAAGGTAAGGAGGAGCAGGAGAGCTCCACCCTTAGTGCTTGAGTTAAAGAGAACTGCCGAGTAACTCCGCAGGATAGGAAGAGCGTACTTTTTCACTCCCATGAGAGCCTTAACCTCTCAGGTAGTCTCTCCCTCCCCACGATGTCAGATAAGTCTTCCCTTTCACGGATTAGCTCAACCTCTCCCTTCTCACCAATCAGTACTACAGCAGGTCTATAGCGGATAAACTGCATCCACTGGGTAACGTTGTAGGCTCCAACCGGGGAAAGAATGAGGCGAGTTCCCCTTGGTAGGGGAGGAAGGTAAACAGTATCGTCAACAACGTCTATGTTCATACAGAGTGGCCCGTAAAGAATGCAGGGCTCTAAAGGACCAGCAACCTCCTTGTCAACTTCAATCTTAAAGTGGTACCAGAAGGCCGTGAAGAGGACGTTAACGCCGGCATCAAGTACGTAGGCCTTCCTGCCGTCTGGCATGCGTTTAGAAGCGTGGACGGTAGTTATTAGAAAACCAGCCTCGTCAACGATTGCTCTACCACTTTCCAAAATGAGTTTTGGGTAGTCGCCGGGACGAAGGCTTGAAAGGAGAGCGCTTGCAATTCTTTCTGCAAATTCATCTATCGTGGGAACGGCCAGCTCAGGCGGAAGGTAAACACCCCTTAAACGGTTTCTTGATGGAAAACCTCCACCGATGTCAATGTACTCAATCTTAAATCCAAACTCATCCTCAACCCTGTAGGCAAACTCAACCATCTTCTTTACTTCTTTCTCGTAGGCGCTTGGTTCCAAGATAAAGGTTCCAATGTGACAGTGAAGGCCAACAAGCTCTATTTTGCCGCCAGCAGCAATCCTCTTTACAGCATCCAGGGCTTGACCGTTCTCAAGGTTAAAGCCGAACCTGCTCCATTGGGGGTATATGCCAGTATCCATGTTGAGCCTTATACCGGCTTTAACCTTGACTCCCAGCTCGTCAGCCACCTTTTCAAGGTCTGAAATCTCCTCAAAGTGGTCAATGTTTATCCTTGCACCTTCTTTAACTGCAGTTCTCAAAGAGTCTATCGGCTTGTAAGGGCCGTTGTAGATGATTTTCTCTCCCGGAACGCCCAGCCTCCTTGCCTTTTCGTACTCAAACTCAGAAACGACCTCTGCCGTTTCGCCTTCTGAATGCAAAATGGCGCAAATAGCGTCAAGGTAGTTGGTTTTGTAGGACCAGCTAAACTCAACGTTTGGGTACCTCAAGGTAAAGGCGTTCTTTACCTCCCTAAACTTTTGGCGAAGTCTTTTCTCAGAGAAGACGAAAAGGGGAGAACCAAACTCCTTAACGAGCTCCTCTATCGGTACTCCGTCTATCTCCCTCCTAACTCTTCTACCGTAAGGCAGAGTAGATTTTCCAAACTTGTTCATTAACCCTGTCTTAAGCTTGAAAATTACAGGTTTCTCGTAACGCTTTTTCATGTTACCCTCCATTTAAAACCTACCGCAGTTTTTACAGCGTTGCCTGCACTGTAAAGTGGGGAAACGGCCGTAGAGCTCCTTAGCCACAAAACGGTACCCCAGTCCATGGGGCATTTTCCCACTTAATACGGCTTTCCTAACGGCAGACATAAAGGCATCTGGGGTCTTGTACTTTTCAAGAAGGGACTTTTTAGAAGGAGCTACCGTTCCGTTGTGGCACGAAGCGCACTTTGTTTCCCAGAGGCCAGCGTAGGCTGGAGCTCCGAGAATAAGGGCAAAAACAAGTGCAACCACAGTCCTCATTGGCTTTCCCCCCTCGTTACAATTTTCTGGAACTCTACCATGTCGGTTACAAAGTCGTCCGTAAACCTCACGTAAAGCTTTCCGGCCTCGTAATCCCAGTCCCTCTCTGGCTCTATTCCAAGAGCTGCCTTTAAAAGTCTTCCGGGGAGGTTAACTCCAACACCGGTAGCAAAGTAGACCCACGCCGGAAAGCGAGGATTTATCTCTATCAGGTAGATGGTTTCGTCGTTCACTATGCACTCAAACTCAAAAGCGCCTCTCCACTTAAACTCAGATATGAACCTTTCTGTAGCAGAAAGGAGCTTCTCGTTTTTAACGGTAACTCCCGTCCAGATTTTCCCGAGGCTCGTTATCCAGAGCTTCTTTATGCCCACAAGGCCAAAGTGCCCTCCCTCACCGTCTCCGACCCCAACAACGTTCATCTCCTCACCAGAAACCACTTGCTGGACAATAACGGGGTAACCCCACTCAGAAACTATTGAGTTAAAGTAGGAAACAGCCTGAGAAAAGTTAAAAGCCTTGTAAGCCTTGTAGAAGATTCCCTTCACCATTACGGGATAGCCAATTTCAGAGAGAGCTCCCGTTAGCTCTTCGTAGGAAGTAACCACCTTTGTTTTCGGGACTTTCACGCCTATCCTTTCGGCAATTTCAGGAAGCTTGTCTTTACCCCTTAGCTTAAACTGCTCCTCAGTCGGGAGGAAAGTGCTTATTCCGGAGTTCTTTAAGGTTTCCTGTGCCTTTATGAAGAGGGGGAGCTCTGCGTCAAGGGCAGGGATAACAGCGTCAAGGCCGTAGGTTACCTTTATGTAGAAAAGCCTCTCTAAGAAAGGCTCTTCACCGACAGAAGGGTAGGGCATCAGGAAACTCTTAGAGATTAACCACTTCATATATATACCGGGCTCCATGGCATCGTAGGCAAGGCCGTAGACGGTAACGTCAAGTCCACTCTCCTTTAACCCCTTGGCTATTCCAATACCGGGCCCCGGGTTATCAACGGCGTTAATTCCAGAGACAGCAACCTTATACATCCTTACCCTCCAGTATCCCCAAAACCCTCAGCTGTTCAATGAAGTCAAGTAAGTCCCTCCTTGCCTCATCTTCCGAAACGTCGTACTCCTCCATGAGGGCAGAGAGTATTTCTTCCTCTCCCTTTCCCTCCTTGAGGAGCTTTATTATGAAGAGCCCAGTCCCGTTTACCGTAAAGCTGTTCCCCGTTTCAGGGTCAAAGATGAAACCCTCATCGTTAATGGCGAGCCTGTTAAGCCTACTCATCCTTTCCTCCCTGTAAAATTTCAACAATCTCGTAAGGATACCTTCCTTGGCTAAAGGCTATCTCCCTCAGTGTTTTATCAGGAGTCGCCTCTATTCCGTGACTTTTAAGCTTCTTAACACACTCCTTAACAGGAATTCCAAGCTCCTGACACACTTCCCTTAGAGTCATCCTACCCATACCGGAACCGGGCTGGAATTTAAAGGAGGTCTTCTCCTTCTTTGGTGAGGCAGAGAGGAGAATCTCGTAAATATGGGCAGGTGTGGTGTCGTTCTTAAGGGCAATGTCCTTTAGCCTCTCGTCTAAGGAACTAACCTTTATGCCCCTATCTTTTAGAACTTTGAGGGCTTTTTCAGGAGAAATTCCAACAAGCCCTGCTACCTTCTTAAGGGGGAAGACCTCCGTGTGGGGAGCAGGAGGCATTACCTTCGGCTTTTCCCACATGTTCTTAATCTGTTCTCCAAACTCAGAAACAAAGCTGAAGGGAGGAAGGTTCAAGATAGTGCCCACAGCTACAACAAGAGCAACTACAGAGGAAAGAAGAAACTCTTTGGAGAGGAGAGCTCCTGCCTTCCCCTTAATGTAGCTCACGATACTGCTCCAGTTTAGAACGACGTGCCAGATACCAAAGAAAACCATGAGGAAACCGAAGACGGTATGGAGGTTGTCCCACTGGTCCTTATCAAGTCCTAAGAACCTCCAGCCCGTCCAGTAAGCTACCCTTCCGTGGGGCATGATGTAGAGAACGACACCACTAACAACCATAGCTATTAGAGTAAAGAACAGGAAAAGGCTCACAAATCTTCTCATCTCCCACCTCCCACTACGGACAACGTCTCCTTATTCTGTACTCAGAACCCTTGCTCAGATTCTTAAAGTAACAGGCCATATAGGTATTCTGCACATTTAGAACCCTCCAGCGAGGAGGCGTAAAGACCATTAGCTGAAGGGAATCTCCCGGAGAAACGTCAATACTTGGAAACCTAAAGGTAGGGGCAAGGTAAACCTTTACGTTCCCCTGAGGGGTCTCAAGATCTGCAACCCACCAAGTTACGTTCTTCCTTCCGACACCCGGCTGTTGAGAGATGGATACGACTTTTCCGGTTAGAGTCCAGCTCCTTCTGTTTCCAGAGGAGGCCAAAGTCTTGTTCTTCTGGGCAACAGCTGTTCCTTTAACGTTAATTCCTCTACAAGGAGGTTTAAAGGTAAAGTCTATGAGAGCTCCAGCACTTTTATTTTCTACAAGACAGGCCATCATTCCCTCTATCCCACTTATCTGCCAGTAAGGTGGAACAAAGCCGGTAACCTTCACCTCATCGCCGGGCCTTAAGTTGATTGATGGATACCTCCAGACAGGAACGAGCCATACTTTAACGGTTCCGTTTCCCGTCTTTACATCCACGGTCCACCACATTACCTTACGCCTTCCAAAACCGGGAACTTTCTCCACTTTTAGAACCTTTCCTTCAACTACCTCTGTAAAGTCGGCAACGTAAGGTTTACCGGAAGAGCCGTAAAATCCGGCCTCGTGCTTAACTGAGAGGATTCTCTGAAACTCCTCAGTTGAGATGTACTGAGGTGTGTAGTCGCTACCGAAACGTCTAAGGAGTCTTACAAAGGCCCTCATATGGTTTCTTGAACCTTTCATCAAGTTCTGGTAGACAACCTCTACGTCCTCGTTGTCCGTCTTAGAGATAGCCTCTTCAAGGTCTTTGATGTCAAGGTCTTCAATTGTAGCTCCCACCTTTAAAGCAGCAATGAGAGAGCTCCTCCCCTGCTCAACGAGCTTGTTGTAGAGCTCCTGTAGTTTCTTATTCTTAAAAACTCCAACCCTGTTACCAGTTTCTGCAACCGGGTCTGGGATTCCGTACTTATCAAGGAGAACCTTCACCATCTTCATGTGTTGCTCTTCAGACCTTGAAATATTCCTGAAAACAGGAAGGGGATAAACCTTTGAAAGGGTCAGGTAAACGTCCCTTGCAAGCTTTTCCTCCTCCCTCATGTAGAGGAGGTCGGAAATCTCTGACTTGTTTAACTTCTGCTTTGGAAGGTTCTGAACGTAGTACTCCCCATAAGTCTTAACTGGCATTTTTGCATTAAGCTCAAAAGGAAAACAGAGAACTACTGCTGACAGAAGTACTAAGGCTTTCTTTACCATGGCTAACTCCCTTAAGAAGGTTTTTAGGTTCAGAGGGCCACCCGGAGAGACCCTTCTTTAAGCGTAAACATCCACCCCGACTGTAGAGCCAGAGTCCGAAACTGAGGTAGCGCCACTTACAGAGGAGATAATGTTCACGATGGACTCAAAGAGCTGGTCGGAAGTCATGGAGGCCAAGTCAAGTTGAAGTATCTGCTCCTTTACCTCTATCCTCTGCTCCTCGGTTAAATCCTGAAGGAGGGAGGAAACTTCCTGCCTCTGCTCTGGAGTCAAGAACTGCATCACAAGTCCCATTCCCTTATGCTGGCCATAATGACGCCTGTACTGGAACATCTGCTGGAGGAGCTGATACTGGACGTACGTCGTATCAGTAGTAGTTACATTGGAAACCATTTTCTTACCTCCCTCTCAAGGATTATATCCTCTCCGGGTGACCTGTTAAGTAAACAAGCAAGAGGAGTGCCAAGTTTTGGAGTAGCAAAGACAAGGACTGGTAAACAGACTTTCGGAAATTTTTCCGAAATCCTAAGTGAATCTCTCGGAAAGAATTCCGAATCTCAAGCTAAAGGAAGAGTTATCCTAAAGACAGTCCAGCCACCTTCTACAGAAGCCTCTATTTTCCCACCGTGGGCTTCAACAACTCGCTTGGCGTTGTAAAGTCCTAAACCAAATCCCCCCTTCTTAGTTGAACGGTAGGGAAGGAAAATCTTTTCAGTGTCTGGGAGCTCCCCCCCACTGTCCATAATAGAGACAACGTAGAAGTTCCCCTCTCTCTTTCCCTCTATCTTCAGTTTTCTCTTTTCCTTACCCTCTAAGGCCTCAATAGCGTTTTTTATAAGGTCTACAAAAACAGAGGAAAGCTTTTCAGGGTCAACTTCTAAGAGTGCCCTCTCAATGTTTACTTTCGTCTCTATTTCCTTCACGCCCAAGAGGTGGGAAAACTTTGCCACGGTTCCCTCAACAAGTTCCCGAATATCCACTTTCTCTTTCTCTAAGACTATAGGCCTTCTAAGGTCGGCAGTTTCTTCCAAGTACCTTCCGAGCCCCTCCACCTCTTTTTTCAGTTTTTCAACGTAAGGGTTCTCACAGTTACGCTCTATCCTGTGGAGGAGAAGGTTTAAAGTATTGAGCCTGTTCTTTACCTCGTGAAGGAGAGAGTGAATCACCAAATTGATACTCTCAAGCCTTTCCTTCTCCTGCTTCTCCTTTTCATAGAGGAGTTTCTCCTCAAAATACTTTCTAACGAGCCACACCGTAACTGCCGTAAAGGAGAAACTGAAAAATAGGAGGGCTACGAATGTGTAGAAGACGTGCTTATTAAACTCCTCTAAGTAGGAAAAGTCAAAGTAAAGGTTAAATGTAAAAGGCTCTACTTTAACGGTTTTTCTATAGTAGTTCTCGCCAACAGCAGAACCGGGAATGATTATCTCCCTTCCTCCTAAGCTGAAAGTAGCTCCAACTAAGAAAGGAGAGCTCTCCATGTAGGAACTAACAGCTTCAACGGGGTCACCACCTCCCGCAACTGTTCCCTCAATTATGGACTCTACCCTACGGGTCTCCTCAGCAATTACTGCAAAGTAGAAGTCTTGGAGCTCCTTATGAAGGAAGTATAGGTTGGAAACGAGCGCTACAAAGAGAACTCCAAGAACCAAAGCCGGCAGAAAGAGTTTCCTCATATCCCGTACTTCTTCCTCTTATACCTTAGAGATTTCTCGTCTATCCCAAGAAGTTTTGCAGCCCTTGTCTGAACGTAGTTCGTCCTCTTTAGGGCCTCTTCAATAAGCCTCTTTTCAAACTCTGCAACCTTCTCAGGAAGAGGCTTTGAAAAGTCAAGCTCGTTACACGGCTTACTTTCTGAAAGCTCTTCTAAGTCTCTTTCTGTTATTTTCCCTTCAGAGAATATAACTAAGCGGTGGAGCAAGTTCTCAAGCTCCCTGACGTTGCCGGGAAAGGAATAACTAAGAAGCTTCTGAAGGGCCTCAGGGGTTATCTCTACCTTTTTTCCGTACTTATCCGAGTACTTTTTGAGGAAAAATCCTGTAAGCTCTAAGATATCTTCGGGTCTTTCCCTGAGAGGAGGAATCTTTAAAGTCAAAACGTTTAAGCGGTAGTAGAGGTCTTCTCTAAACTCTCCCTTCTCAACGAGCTCTCTCAAGTCCCTGTTCGTCGCTGCAACGATTTTAACGTCAACCTCCCTTTCTAAGGTAGCTCCGACCCTCCTAACTTTCCCCTCTTGAAGAACCCTTAAAAGCTTTGGCTGGAGCTCTAAGGGGAGCTCTCCAATCTCATCCAAAAAGAGCGTTCCGCCGTCGGCCTCTTCAAAGAGTCCTTTTTTAGCTTTGAGAGCTCCAGTAAAAGCTCCTTTTTCATACCCAAAGAGTTCGCTTTCAAAAAGGTCCCTCGGAATGGCGGCACAGTTAACGGCAACAAACTTCCCTTTTCTGCCGCTTTCCCTGTGGATGAACCTTGCAATGAGCTCCTTGCCAACACCACTTTCCCCTAAGATTAAAACGGGAGCTTCCGCCCTTGCAAAAAGAGAGGCCTTTTTAAGGATATCCTCCATCTCTTTAGAAGCGTACACTATTTCTCCGTCCCTTTTCGGAACCTTCTTTAACCTTGCAAGCTGACAGGCCTTGTCTATCAGGTTTATGAGAACCTGAGGGTCAAAGGGTTTCGTAACGTAGTGAAAAGCTCCCTCCTTTATTGCGTTAACAGCGTCCTCAACGTTGCTAAAGGCGGTTATGACTATTACCTCAACGTCCGGATAATCCCGTTTTACCTTTCTAAGGAAAGAAAGTCCGTCCATTCCGGGAAGTCTAACGTCCGTCACAACAACATCAACGGAGTCCTTTAAGAGGGACTGAAGCCCCTTTTCAGCAGTAGGAGCAACAGACACCCTAAAGCCTGAATCCTGTAGGATTTCCTTTAAGAGCTCCCTCTGGACATCGTCGTCCTCTATCACCAAAACCCTACACTTCTCCACTTGCTTCTCCAAAATGGTAGACTTTCCTGCTCCCATTAATATAACGGGAGGAAAGCTGAAAATGAAGGTTGTAAAGCTTTCAAACGGAGTAACTGTCTCTGTAAGGGAAAGGGAAGACCTAAACTCCGTAACGGTAAGCGTCTGGATAAGGGCTGGAGCTTCTTACGAAACAGATAGAACAAGAGGAATCGCTCACTTTTTAGAACACATGATGTTTAACGGAAGCAAAAACTTACCTGCCGGAGCAATTGACAGGGAGGTTGAGAGCCTCGGAGGAGAGATAAACGCAGCAACTTCTTACGACTACACTTACTACTACATCAACCTTCCCTACGAGCACGGAAAGCGTGCCCTTGAACTTATCGCCGAACTCGTCCTTAACCCTCTCCTTTCGGAAGAGATGTTACAAAAAGAAAAACCCATAGTCCTTGAAGAGATAGCCCGAAGCAAGGATAACCCTCAGGAAATCTTTGCAGAGAAGTTCATGGAAAAGCTATACAGGAAAGCCCCTTACAGGTTCCCCATCTTAGGATTTGAGGAAACGGTTAAAGAGTTTACGGCAGAAGATTTAAGAAATTTTTACGAAAGCCTTTACACCCCAGAACGGATAACAGTTTCCATCGCAGGGAAAGTAGAAAGTGAGGAGATGTTTTCCGTAACGGAAGAGCTCTTTGGCAGTTTAAAAAGAAACTCTGAAGTTAAAGAGCCTGAGGAAGAAAAGGCTGTTACCGTAGCAGACGAGTTTACCGTAACCCACCCTGCCGTGGCCGTTCCTAACGTCCTCCTTGGCTGGAGACTGCCAAGGGCAAGCAGAGAAGACATCTATTACGAAATTCTTGACTCTCTACTTTCTTCCGGAAGGAGCTCCCTCCTTTACAGAAGGCTGAAAGAGAAGGGATTGGCCTACGGAGTTTACTCAAGCTACCAGAACCTCCTCTTAGGCTCAAACTTCTACATAGTGGTCATAACCGACAGGATTGACGAAAGTAGAAAAGCCTTAAAGGATACCCTGCAGGAGGTCTTATCCATATCAAAAGAAGAGTTTGAGTTTGCTAAAGAAAAGCTCTACAAGGGAGAAATGTTCGCAAGGGAAAGCGGAGAGGCAGAGGCTGACGCCATAGGCTACGCTCTAACAGTAATGAGGGACAAGGACTACTACGAAAAGTTCTTCTCAGACTTAAAAGAGGCAAACTACAAGGAGTTCTTAAAGAGGGTGCAGTTCCTACAGGAAGAGCCTTTAACTGGCTTACTCTTACCAGCCCGTTAAGAAATGCAGACTAAATTTTCCTTGTAGTACTTAACGCCAAACTTCTCTTTAAGCTTTTCTATCTCCTGCTTGTAGAGCCTTTCTGCCTTCTCTAAGGTTAGCTTCTCCTTTATGAGCTGATAGGCATCGCCGTAAAGGAGCTCCCTTGCCGGCAGCCTCCTCTTTACAACCACAAGGAGAGCTCTCCCGTCAGGAAGAGGAATTATCCCCCTATCCTTTTTCTCCTTAAAGACAAGGGTAGAAACTGGATTACAATCTGCGTCGGCAGCAGTTACCTTCCACACTCTCCCGCCTTTTAAAGAGCCTTTAGAGAGAGCTCTCTCCGCATCTTCTTTACTTCTAAACTCGTAGATTACAACCTCAGCCTCCGGAGGTCTCTTGAAAAGACCTTTATGCTTCTCGTAGTAGTTCTTTATCTCCTCATCCGTAACTTTTACTGAAGAAAGAACCCTTTTCTTAAACTCCTTAACGGCTAAACTTGCAAGGAATCTATTATAGGAGGAAAGGAAATCTCCGTTCTTATCAAGGCCTTCTTTAAGAGCTCTCTTATAAAGAACGTACTCCAAAACTGCCTTTTTCAATTTCTCAGGAGAAGGTTTTTTGCCCAAGAGGGATTTCACGTCACTAAAACGAATCTTTTCTCCTTTATAGACTGCAATAACGTCCTCCGGAGAAGTCGGCCTGTCATCCACAAAACGAACCTCAGAGCTGATTCTGTTTAAGATCTCTTGGCGTTTCTGTACGAACTTTTTAGCTTCAAGATTTACCTTAACTTTCCTCTTAAGCTCTGGAGTTACCTCTTTTCCGGCGTAACGTTTCTTTATGAACTCCTCCACTTCTCTGTCAGAAACGGAATAGTCCCCAACCTTAGAGTTAAGAAACCTATAGGCAAGTCTCTTTATCCTGTAACGCTCTACTTTCTCTTTTATTTCTGGATTTTCAAAAATTCCCTTCTCAAGGGAATCTAAGAGAATGAGGTGTCTCTCAACTATCTCATCAAGGAGTTTTTTTCCGGAGTGAAACCTCTTAACAGAACCGGCCGGAAGGGCATTTTCAACCTTTTCGTAGTAGCTAACCGTTATAACTCTATCACCTACTTTTGCTAAAGGAGTATCAGGAGTACAGGTTTTAGAGCTCTCTTCAGAGCATCCGAAAAGGAGAGAAAGAGCTAAAGTGGCTGTTAAGAACTTTTTCATGGGGGAGCTCCCTCACAAAAACTTTCTTTGAATTCTATCACACAGACATAAAATTATCAGCTTCTCATATTTGATAAACAAAATTTAATAAAGTAAATTTACGCTCATTAAAAAACAGCACTAAAGTTATGGTAGAATTAGAGTAGGATCTTTGAAAGTTGAATAGGGCACGGGGCATAGTTCAGCATACTGAAACTTTTTGCTCGGAAAAGCTAATTTTCAATGAGTTACAGAATTTGATGGAAATCTTAAGTTCTGGAGATATTGATTTCCAATACTTTCAGATTTTTGCTGTTGAAATGCCCGAAAAAGTGGACGGGTTCTGTTTCTCTGGGGAGGAGTTTAAAGGAAGGGGAAAAAAGACAGGTTTCATATTTTCAAAGGGGGGAGTCTGAGGGGGGATTATCATCCCCCCTCACAATTGCCTGCCCGAAAAAGTGGACGGGATTGCGACAATTCTCTACTCGCTATTACCTCTGGGTTTGGATTTTTTGAGTGTTGAAATGCCCGAAAAAGTGAGCGGGATTGCAACGGTTTTTGCTTGACTACCTGTTTGATAACACGGGAAAACTTTGTTGAAACGCCCGAAAAAGTGAACGGGATTGCAACGCACGACTTACATTCAGCCATCATATCCTCACCGCTGGTTGAAATGCCCGAAAAAGTGGACAGGTTCTGTTTCTATGGGGAGGAGTTTAAAGGAAGGGGTAGAAGAGAAGCTTTCATCTTCAAAGGGGGGAGTCTGAGGGGGGATTTCATCCCCCTCACTTAAACTTTCATCTTATCAATCAGTTTCTTAACAACAAGGTCAAAGTAGTTCGCACTCTCCAAACACTCAATCCAGTCGGAAGGAATCGCAGAAGCTCCTAAATATCCCCCAACAAGCCCACCGGTTATAAAGGCAATGGCGTCTGTATCCCCTCCAAAGTCCCCGTAGGAGTTAACGGCCTTTAAAACGGCATTTCTAAAGCTTGAAACGTTAGTAACTGCCAAGTAAAGAGAAATCGCAAAGGCTTCAGGGGCAAAGCTTCCGTTTCCAAGCATCAGTATAACGTCGTCTAAGGAATCAACGTTCTTTATTAGAACCTGAGAAACCATGTCAAGGTAAGCCCTTACCATTTCAGTCCTTGCAAACTCCCTGAGTATCTCAACAAAGCCGAGTCTATCGTCGGTTGTTGAAAGTAAAACTCTTCCTCCTATGACCTCAGAAACGGCAACTGCAAGAACGCCGGCAGTATCTATGAGTGCCTCGTCGTTATGGGTAACGGAAGCGATGAGAGCTCCCTCCTCGTAAGCATCGTAACTGCTGTCCCAGCGAAAGATTCCGGCAGCAAGCGCTGGAACTGCCCCGTCAATGTCGGCACTTTTCACCCTTGCCTCTGACGGGTCAACGCCGGCAGCGTAAGAAAGGGCTGCGTTTATGTGAGAACCTGCAGGATACCTGTGGGACTTTTCGTCCTTTACCCACTCAATCAGCCTCTCTACGTAGAGCTCCTCGTCAAACCTACCCTTCTCTGCGTAAATCTCAAGAACGAGTAAGAACATCTGTGTTTCGTGTGAGTACTGTCCCTTCTTAAGGTGAGGACAGACAGACAGAGGTGAAGGTTCTGTAAAACCAACTATTGCCCCACCGTAGGCCTTCTTCACAGTTTCCCTGTCCATCTCCTCAACGAGAGTCCCGAGGGCATCCCCTATCGCAGCGCCAAGAACAGCTCCCCTGATTTTCTCCTCAAGCATCCTTCCTCCAAACCGTAGTCTTTGCATGTTAGAATATAAGAGCTTTTATGAAGCTAAGAGGATAAAGATTATGAACTTAGCTATAAAGTACCTGCCAAAATATACACTCAAAGACTACGAAAAGTGGGAAGGAAACTGGGAACTTATAGAAGGAATAGCCTACGCTTTGGCTTCCCCTTCTATACAACACCAGAGGACTGTAGGAAAGCTCTTTAGGTTCTTGGACGAAGCCATAGAAAAAGAGTGTAAAGGTTGCATTGTAGGCATAGACACCGACTACGTAATAGACGAGCACACAGTTGTAAGACCAAACGTTTACGTAATTTGCGATAAAGTCAAAGATAGGATATTAAAAGCTCCTCAGATAATCTTTGAAGTTGTTTCTGAAAGCACGAGCGAAAAGGATGAAGGATTAAAGAGAGAGCTCTACGAGAGGGAAAAAGTGGAATACTACGTCCTCGTCTATCCAGACCTAAAAAAGGCAAGAATTTTCAAGCTTGAGGGTGACAAGTATAAAAAGGTTCTTGACGTAACAGAAGATACGTTTACCTTTAACCTCAAAAAGTGCAAGCTTTCCTTAGACTTTTCAAGAATCTGGCCTTAGAAGAAAAGAGTAATGGTGCAGCCGGACAAGTTCTTCAGTAAATTAGGAAAGGAAGAGCTCCAGAAGAGGAAAAAAGCTTTCTTTCTCTCACTTATCCTCCCGGGGCTTGGACAAGTCTATCAGGGAAGAACTTTAACGGGAATAGCGTTCCTCGTCATATTCCTCTTTCCCTTCTACTACCTCTACCTTTTAGGATTTTCACTAAACTACGGCTCAGTCGCCCTTGTCCTTTCTCAACTCCTTCTCTATGTCCTTCAGGCGGTTGATGCCAAGAAAGGGAGTAAAAGGGAAACGTCTCCCTGCGAGGACTTCTGCCCGGCAGGGATAAACGTTCCGACATTCATGAGCTACGCAGAGGAAGGAGATTTTGAGAGAGCCCTCGGGTCAATTTTTTTGAGAGCTCCACTCCCGTTCACCCTCGGCAGAATATGCCCTGCACCCTGTGAAGAAAAGTGTGGAGTTTTACCGGAAAGACCCTTAAAGATAAGGGAAGTACACGCAGAACTTGGAAGAATCTTCCTTGAAAAAACGCCAATCAAAAGAAGAAAACCCTTCTTTCCTCCGGTTGAAAAAAAAGTTGCCGTTGTAGGTGGAGGAGTTGCCGGACTTACAGCCGCTTACTATTTAGCCTCCGCCGGTGTGAAGGTTGACATTTTTGAAAAGGAAAGGGAACTCGGCGGAATTCTAAACGTTATCCCTGACTTTAAGCTAAATAAAGAGCTAATGAGGAAGGAAATCGCTTTCATCACCTCATTTGAGAACGTAAGAATCTTCACAGGAACAGAAATTAAATCACCCCCTAAGGATTACGACGCTATCGTTATAGCGACTGGAAGTCAGGTTGAGAAGAAACTCAACATTCCAACAAGTGGAAATCCTGCAATTATTTATCCTCTATCTTTCCTTAAAAACCCACCAGAGCTTAAAAACAAAAGGGTAGTCATTATCGGTGCAGGGGATACTGCCTTTGACGTAGCAAGGCTCACTGCAAGAAACGGAGGGGAAGCTCTCGTATTCTACAGAGGGGAATCTCAAGAGATGAAAGCCCAGCAGAAGGAAATATCAGCGGCGGTGAGGGAAGGCGTCAGAATTTATACCAACTGCACTCCCGTAGCAGTTGAAGGGAATAGAATAGAGTTCTCCTGCGGCAAGCTCCAGTTTGACTACCTCGTTCCGGCCATAGGGTTTGAAAAGGACAGGGAGTTCCTTAAAGCCTTTGGAATCTCCGGAGAGAAACCTTACGAGAACGGAATTTACCTTGCTGGAGACGTCCTAAACGGAATGTCCTCAGCCGTTACCGCTGTGAGAGACGGTAGGAATGTAGCCGAACGAATACTGAAGGAACTCGGACTTTCAGAAAGAATATGGTTCTCTTTAGACTTTTACCATCCAAAGCCTGAGAAACCCTGTGGTGAAAATCTGTTTATCGTTTCGGAGAGCTCCCTGTGCCAGCACTGTGGCATAAAAGTTAAGAGCTAAGTTATAATTTTAAATACACTTAAGTTAGTTCAGGAGTACAAAACAATGGAAAAGCTTGCTCCAAGACTTGAAGACTACTTAGAAACTATCTACCTGCTTGAAAAGAAAAACGGCGTTGCGAGAGTAAAGGAAATAGCTCTTGAAAGAAACGTCCGTATGTCTGCCGTTACTGAAGTTTTAAAAAAGCTTTCAGAAAGAGGATTTATCCACTACGAACCCTACGGCTACGTAAAAACAACTGAAAAAGGAAAAACTTACGCGGAAAATCTCTACAGAAAACACAAGGCCATCATTGATTTTATGAGAACCGTCCTTCAGCTGCCGGAAGAAGTTGCAGAGAAAGAAGGTTGTCTAATGGAGCACCACCTATCACCGGAAACAGTAGAGAGAATAAAGAAACTGACGAAATTCTTCCGCGAAAAAAAACTACAAGAAGAGTTTAAGAGGAAGCTCTAAGGCTTTAAAAACATCCTTTCAGGCTCGTAAGTTCCCCAAACTGTCGGGTAAAAGTTTTTAACTTCATTTTTTGCAGCTTCAAGGACTAAAGGAGCTGCTATGTAGATAAGGGGTTGCTCGTAGGCTATTATCCTGTAGGCCTTTTTGTAAATCTCAACCCTCCTTTTAAAGTCAATCTCCTTAGCTCCTTCCTCAAAGAGCCTGTCAACCTCTGCCTCCCACTCGGTTGCCGGTGTTTTCTGCTCCGGATTCCACATGTGAAGCTGTCCCCTACTCATCCAGACGTTTCTACCACCGTTAGGGTCAATACTCCCAGTTAACCCAATTATCACAGCATCAAAGTCGTGGGTGTGGAGGAGCTTTTCAACGAGGTTGTTAAAGTCAAGGGGCTGAAAGTGAACGTCTATGCCGAGCCTCTTTAAGTCATGCTTGATAATAGCACCTATCTGAACCCTTGCCGGATTGTTTGAGTTTGTAAGTAGGTTAAACTCTACTTTGTGGCCGTCTGGGGTCTCAAGCCAGCCGTCACCGTTCCTGTCCTTAAGACCTATCTCTTCAAGGAGTCTTTTGGCCTTTTCTAAATCGTAAAGGAACTTAGGGTAGCTCTCATCCCAGTAGAGTTTATTTGCAGGCGTAACGGGAGAGTAAACAGGGTAGCCAAGACCGTTGTAAACGGTGAGGATAATCCCCTTTCTATCAATTGCGTGGGAGATTGCCCAGCGGAATTTCCTGTTCGTAAAGAGTTTCCACTTCCAGTCGGGAATTGCACCCTTTTTCTGGTTAAAGCACAGAAAGTCTGCCGTTAAAGAGGGACCAAGGTTGTATATCGTGTAGTTTCCTTTCTTCTCTCCCTCCTTAAGCTCTGGGAAGTCGTCCCCACTGAGGCCGTAGAAGTGGAGCTCCCCAGCCTTAAACTTTAAAAGCTGAGTGTTCCTATCAGGCAGTATGAACTTAACCTTCCTCTCTATGTAGGGAAGTCTGTTTCCTCTTTCGTCCTTCTTCCAGTAGTTTTCATTCCTCTCGTAAACAAGATACTGTCCCGGAACGTACTTAACGAGTCTGTAAGGCCCCGTTCCTATAAGATTTTCAGGGGGAGTAGAAACAGTCCAAGTTTCCATAAACTTTCCATTCTCTACAGCCTCTTCAAGAACGTGTTTTGGAAATATCGGTGCAGAGAGAGAGTAGAGTAAAGGAGCAAAAGGCTCTGGAAGTAGGAACTCAACCGTATATCTGTCTATCTTCCTGACCTTTGGAAGTTTTCCATCAATTAAAAACATGTCCTTCGTTGAGTTGGGTATTTTCGGATTAAAGTAAATCTCGTTATAGGTAAAAACAACATCGTCTGCCGTAAATTCTTTTCCGTCAAACCACTTTACGCCTTTTCTAAGGTGGAAAATCCAGCGAAGGCCTCCGTCCTTAATTTCCCAGCTTTCGGCTAAAGCTCCCCTCGGTTTTAAGGTTTTAATATCAACTTCTGTTAGACCTTCAAAGAGCTCCCCAACGGCGTCTGTTGAAGAAGTTTCATGAGCCATAACAAGATTAAAAGTTTTCGGGTCTGAGGAAACCGCTAAGTAAAGAGTTCCCCCGTACTTTCCCGGCAGAAAACGCACCTTTTCAAGGTCAACTGGCTTACCGACAGAAAAACTTTCCTCTTTCTCTGAAGGTTCAGGAACAAAACAGAGCGCCAGAGTAAAAGCAGATATAATCAAGACAATAAATAGGATTAATTTCCAAACAACTTTCATTTTCCTTCTCTCACCTCTCCAACTTAAAGGCAAATTCTACAAATATCAGAATACAGCTGTTAACCCTAAAGTTACGTTAACCATTGATTTTCATAAGCTCTTGATATAATCTAAACTCCAAAATTCCCAGAGGAAGGAGTGTCAATGGCAAAAGAGGAAAGGTACGACGCATCGGCTATAAAGGTTCTTGAAGGACTTGAGGCCGTCCGTAAAAGGCCGGGAATGTACATTGGAGACACCGGTAGCTACGGACTTCACCATCTCGTCTTTGAAATCGTTGATAACAGCGTTGATGAGGCTTTAGCCGGATACTGTACCGAGATAAACGTTGTAATCCACGAGGATAATTCAATTACCGTTGAGGACAACGGAAGAGGAATACCAGTTGACATACATCCAGAGTACGGAAAACCTGCTGCCGAGATAGTTCTGACGGTTCTCCACGCCGGTGGAAAGTTTGAGAAGAAGGCCTACAAGTACTCAGGTGGTCTTCACGGCGTTGGAGTCTCTGTAGTTAACGCCCTCTCAGAGTGGTTAAAGGTAGAAATCCACAGGGACGGAAAAGTCTACAGACAGGTTTACGAGAGAGGAAAACCTGTAACTGAGTTCATGTGCATAGGAGAAACAACTAAAAGGGGAACGATAGTAACCTTTAAGCCAGACCCAGAAATCTTTGAAGTTACAGAATTCAGCTGGGATATCCTTGCCAACAGACTAAGGGAACTTGCCTTCCTCAACAAAGGCCTCAAGATAACCTTAAGGGACGAAAGGGTAGAGCCTCCCCGTGAAGAGGTCTTCTACTACGAGGGAGGAATCGTTGAGTTTGTAAAGAAGATAAACGAGAAGAAAGACCCTCTCTTCCCAGAACCCATATACATAAAGGGAGAGAAGGACGACGTAATTGTTGAAGTAGCGCTCCAGTACAACTCAACCTATACCGAACAAGTTTTCAGCTTTGTCAACAACATCAACACCCGTGAGGGAGGAACTCACGTAACAGGCTTTAGGACAGCACTTACAAAAGCAATTGTCAGGTTTATAGAGGAGAACAACCTACTGCCCAAGAACTCAAAGCTTTCAATAACTGGCGATGATGTAAGGGAAGGACTCGTTGCCGTTATATCTGTAAAAGTTCCAAATCCCCAGTTTGAAGGACAGACAAAGTCCAAGCTTGGTAACTCTGAGGTTAGGCCGATAGTTGCCTCAATTGTTTACGATAAGCTCTACTCCTTCCTCTCCGAAAGGCCAGATATTGGCAGGAAGATAGCCGAGAAGGTGATAACCGCTGCAAGGGCAAGGGAAGCTGCAAAGAGGGCGAGGGAGCTGACGAGGAGGAAGGGAGCTCTTGAGGAGTTTTCCCTACCCGGAAAGCTTGCAGACTGTTCAGAGAGAGACCCTCAAAAGTGTGAGCTCTTTTTAGTTGAGGGAGACTCTGCCGGTGGAAGCGCTAAGCAGGGAAGGGACAGAAGGTTTCAGGCCATTCTTCCACTAAAAGGAAAGATTATCAACGTAGAGAAAGCAAGGATAGAAAAGGTCCTCTCAAACGACGAGATTAAGACGATAATTACAGCCCTTGGAACGGGCGTCGGAAAAAGCTTTGACATAAACAAGCTACGCTACCACAAGATAATCATAATGACAGACGCAGACGTTGACGGAGCTCACATTAGAACGCTCCTTCTAACCTTCTTCTTTAGACAGTTCCCAGAAATTGTTGAAAGGGGACACCTCTACATAGCCCAGCCTCCCCTCTACAGGGTTAAGAAGGGCAAGAGGGAGATGTACATAAAGAGCGACGAGGAGCTTGAAGGCGTAATCCTTGACTTTGCCTTAGACTCTGTAACTCTCCTTGACGGTAAGGGTAACGAGATAGAGAGGGAGAGAGCTCTCAAAATCGTTGAGGAGCTTAGGAAGTTAGAGAAAGTGGTCTCCATCCTTTCTAAGAGAAGGAACAGGGACATAGTGAACATCCTGCTGAGAGTTAAGGCAGACTACAGGAGCTTGTACGAAAGGGAGAAGACAGAGAAGCTCGTAGAGGAGATAAGGAAGAACCTTCCAGAATCTCTAAGGGAAACAGAGTTTGAAATCGTAGAGGACAAGGAGCACTGTACATTCAGGATTATGTGCAGGATTCCTTTTGACAAATACCTTAAAAAGAGCGTCGTGATAGATGAGGACCTTTTAATGTCAGACCTCTTCAAGCAGGGAAGAGGCTTAAAGGGAAGGATAAGGGAAGAGCTCGGACAGCCTCCATATAGGGTTAAGACTAAGAAAGGAGAGGTAAAGGAGTTCTCTACACTGGAGGAGCTCTACAGTTACCTCCTTAACACCGGAAGGGAAGGAATTTACGTTCAGCGCTATAAAGGTCTTGGAGAGATGAACCCAGAACAGCTCTGGGAAACCACTATGAACCCAGAAAACAGAACGCTCCTCAAAGTATCCGTTGAGGACGCCGTAAAGGCAGATGAGATATTCACTATCCTGATGGGTGACAAGGTAGAGCCCCGTAAAGAGTTCATCCAGAAGTTCGCCAAGGAGGTAAGGTTCTTAGACGTGTAACGGAGAGAGCCTTGAGTCCTACTCTTCATAGAGAGAAAGGATTTCGCTTTTTCTTCTATTCCAACGAAGGAATAGAACCTCCACACGTTCACGTAGTTAAGGGTGGATGCGAAGCTAAGATATGGCTTAAGCCAAACGTTTCCGTTGCAGAGAACTTTGGCTTTTCTCGTAAAGAACCGAGCACTATACTTGAAATAGTAGAAACGAACCTTGAAAAGTTTTTGGAGGCATACAGGGAATGGCACGGAAGATAGGAGATATAGGAGTTAAAAATATTCGTTTCACAGATGACAAAATCTACTTTGAGCTAAGGGATGGAAGAGAAATAGGTGTCCCCCTTGACTGGTTTCCGAGGCTTAAAGAGGCTTCTCCAGAAGAAAGGAACAACTACTATCTGACTGCTAATGGAACTGGTATCCACTGGGAAAGTATAGACGAGGACATTTCTATCAAGTATCTTTTAAGGGAAGAGTTTTTGCTACACGACTCCCTTGTAGAGAAGGCCTAAGGAATTCTAAAAGGGAAAGTAAAAGATGTACTACGAGCTCCTTTTTGTTTACGGAACGCTAATGTCGGGGCTCTCGGCCCACGCTTTCCTTCTTGACTCTGAGTTCGTCGCCCACGGGATTCTATACGGGGCAAAGCTCCTCCACTTAGACGAAGGATACCCGGGAGTTGTAGAGGGAGAGGGAAGGGTTTTTGGTGAAGTCTACAGGGTAGATTCCTTAACCCTCTCTGCCATAGACTTCTTTGAAGAGTTCTATGAGAACTTTCCGGAAAAGAGCTTTTACATAAGGGTTAAGAAGCCCGTTAGGTTAATTCCCTTTGGGGACTTTGTTGACGCTTGGGTTTACCTTTTAAACCCTACCGTAGCCGGAAAACTCTCCTTTACAGAAGTTCCCTTTGGAAACTGGAAGGAGTTTGTAAAGAAGCTCATAAAGCTATAGCTTTTTAGCCCTTTCTATTACTTCTTCTGCTACCTTTCTGGGTATCCCTATTTTTACGAGCTCCTCCGGAGTTACGTGGGAGAGCTCCTTCGGGTCTGGATAGAACTTTTCAAGGAGCTTTTTCCTCTTCGTTCCAAGCCCCTTTATTCCATCAAAGATACTACTGACCATTAGCTTATTCCTCACCTTCCTGTTAAAGGCAAGGGCAAACCTGTGGGCCTCATCCCTTAAAGTTGTAAAGAACCTGTAAAGGTGGGGATACCTTTTCGTCTCAACAACTTCTCCATCGTCGGTATAAACTATCTCTTCCTTCTTGGCAATTGAGAAGACCCTAAGGTCAAGACCAAAAGAGTCCCTCACTTTAATTGCAACGTTTAACTGCCCTACACCACCATCAACAAGGACTAAGTCGGGCTTTTTAACCTCTCCGTTCTTTATACGCCTAAAACGCCTCGTTAACACCTCTTCCATTGAGGCGTAGTCGTTTACACCCTTAACGGTCTTTACTCTATACCTACGGTAATCGTCCTTAACAAACTGTCCCCTCTCCCAGACAACGCAGGAGGCAACCGTTCCCGTTCCCTGAAGAGTGGAAATGTCAAAAACTTCTACCCTCTGAGGGAAAGAGTCAAGGAATACGCTCTCATACTCCTTCTGGAGCTCCGCCAAGTTAATGTTTACACTGCTAAATGTCCTGTTCTTCTTAACAAGCTGGAGAATTCCTTCTGGAATGGGTTTTGTCTCAAAGCGGGGGTCAAGGCTCTTAAAGCTTGCAAGTATCTCATCAGGCTTTTCTTCCCCTTCGTAAGTGTTTTTCAGCCAGATAGTCCCTACAACGTCTTCCGTAACTTGCGAAACGCCAAACTCAAAGAGCTCCCTCAAAATTCCCTCATCCCACGGGTCAATCGGGTCAAAAGTAAAGTTCTCTTTCCCGTAGACAATACCGTTCCTGACGGTCAGTTTTACACCGTAAAAGAGACCGTTTCTCTTTTCAAGGTAAAAAACGTCACAACTGCGATGCTCCTCAAAAAAGGCCAAGGACTTTTCATAAATACCCTTTATGGCTATCAGCTGGTCTCTCAGGATAGCAGCTCTCTCAAACTCCAGCCTCTCAGCAGCTTCTTCAATCTGGTTGTAAAGCTGAGAGATGTAGCTCCTTACGTTTCCTTTCAAAAAGGAGAGAGCTCCCTTCACCTGTTCCCTGTAATCTTTCTTACTCACGTAGCCACAGCAGGGAGCTGTGCAGCGGTCAATGTAGTACTGAAGGCAGGGTTTATCTCTCTTTTGGAGCTCTTTACACTTTCTCAGCTTAAAGACCTTGTGGAGGAGCTCCTTTAGAGCTCTGGCGTTCTTTGCAGGAATAAAAGGACCAAACCTCTCACCTTCTACAGAATCCTTCTTCCTGACAACCTTAACAGTTGGAAACTCTTCCTCCGTAATCACAATGTAAGGGTAACTCTTATCGTCCTTTAAAAGGACGTTGAAACGGGGAAGGTACTTCTTTATGAGCTCTGCCTCTAAGGCTAAGGCCTCCCTCTCGTTCTTAACGACGATAAAGTCAAAGTCCTTGGCGCTTCTTACTATACGGTAGCTCTTTTCGTTTGGGTCTGTGCAGTTTAGGTGAGTAGAAAGCCTGTTCTTAAGGGACTTGGCCTTTCCAACGTAAATAACGTTACCTTCCCCGTCCTTAAAGAGGTAAACGCCCGGAGCGTCCGGAACAAGGTTAAGCTTTTCCCTCATACCTCTCCAAAGGTTGCACAGGAAGAGGGAGTCTCAAATATAGAAACCTTAGAGCACTTAACGCCCAAAGGTTTAATGTTTTCATTCACAAAGTAATAGAAGAATCTTGCCAAGTTTTCTGAAGTGGGAGAGCCTCTAAAAAAGGCAATGCCGTCAATAAGCCTGCTGTAGAAGTCACCCTCAGGAGTAGAAGTTTCTCCAAGGTAGCGGAAAGAGACAAAAGTATAGGAGCTAAACTTGGAGAGCTCCATCTCCTTAAAGTTAAACTTCTCTAAACGGTAGTCCTCCTTAACAGCAACAGCCTCTACTTGCGCCCCTTCAACAGGAAGGGAAAAGGTCTCATTCTTCAAAAGTCCCAGTTTTTCCAGTAGAACATAAAAAGCAGGGTCTTCAAAGCTCAAAATGAGCTTGTGGTCAAAACACTCGCCAATAAAGTCCTTAAGCCACCTGAGGTGTCCAAAGTCCGTAACCATCTGGGAGGAGTCAAGTTTTTCTGACTGCAAGTAAACAACAAGCCTATAGTTGTGTCCGTGCCCCGGGAGTCTCCTACACTTTGGGTAGGCGTTCTTAGCCCACCTTTTACTTAAGCGCTGTGAAAAGACAGAGTGGGCTGCCGAGAACTCAAAAGTCTTAGAAATCTCAAACATGGCATCACTCTCCGTCTGGGTGGAAGTTAACAAAGGTTACAAGGGTTGTGCCGTACCCCCTCCTCTCAACAATCCAGTCCTCATCGTCCGGCAAGAAGGGGTCGTTTTTTGGCTCTTCCAGCATAAGGAGGCCGTCCTCATCAAGGAGTCCCAAGTTTTTAACCATGTGAACTATTCTCGTGTAGAAACCCTTTTCATAGGGAGGGTCGGCGTAGATGAAGTCAAACTTCTCTCCTCTCCTTGCCAGCCTCTTTAGGGCGTTAACGTAGTCATCGCAGATAATCTCATACCTGTTCTTCTCAACTCCAAGTCTTTCAAGGTTTTCCCTTATAAGCTTACAGAACCTTTTATCGTTCTCAACAAAGATGACTTTAGCAGCACCCCTGCTCAGTGCCTCTATGCCAACGTTTCCAGTTCCGGCAAAAAGGTCAAGGAACTTTACCCCTTCAAGGTAGTTGTTAAGAATGGAAAAAACAGACTCCTTTACCCTATCGGTAGTTGGCCTCAAAAGCTTTGTATCCTCTCTCTTTGGTAGAGACTTTAGCCGCTTTCCCTTATACTTACCGCCGATTATTCTCATAACTCCACCCTTAAAAGTTTTAAAACTTATCAAAACTTAAAATTTGCTAAAATAGCTTTAAGAGTCAAGAACGGAGGACGAAAATGAAGGTATACCTTGTATTCTTCTCTCCAAACTGTGCCGAAGGAGCTTACATGTTCGCAGAGGAGCTTGAATTTTTAAACGATGCTCACATTAGAGTAAGCGGCTACTTTACTGACACCGGCGACGTTGCGGAGTATAAAAGAATAAAGGAAGAGGGTGGAAAGAGAAGGACTCTAATAATTCCTCAGAGCTCCTACAGTTTCATTGAAGAATTAGAGGTGTAGGCTTTCAAGTGAAACTACAGACCGAAAGCCTCATAGTAAGCGTCCTCATAATCTTAGCCGGAATTGGAGCTTTAGAAATTGGCTTTTCATCATCCATCCTTGAAATAGTAGCCGGAGTATTTGCTTCAAATGCCCTTAATTTAGGAAATCTTAGCTGGCTGGACTTTCTTTCTAACCTTGGCCTCTTAGGACTTATGTTCTTTGCAGGCCTTGAAACAGATCCAGAACTTATGAGAAAACACCTATATAAAAGCTTATTCATAGGTTTCTGCTCCTACTTTTTCCCACTAATCAGCATTTTTTACGTTACCCACTACATATTAGACTACTCCTTTGAGGCTTCAGTCCTCATAGGTATTGCCCTCTCAACAACTTCCTTAGCCCTCGTCTATCCCCTCCTTAAAGAGAAGAGAATCCTCCGCCTTCCGGCCGGTCAGATTTTGCTTGCAGGAGCGATGGTCGTTGACATTTCAAGTATGCTAACGATGAGTTTCCTGTTTGAAGGAATCAACATCTATAACTTACTTTTTTCAGTAGCCCTCCTTCTGCTACTCGTGAGACTCCCTAAGTGGGGAGAAAAACTCTTTGACAGGTACGCAAAAAACAACATTGAGTTTAAGACCCGCTTCATAATAGTTATGCTGATTGGACTGGGATTTTTATCGGAAACAGTTCACATAAACGAGGCCGTTTTGGCCTTCACGACCGGAATATTCTTTGCAGAGTTCATGAAAAAGGACTTCGTTACAGAGAGGAAAATAAAAGCTTTGATTTTCGGTTTCTTAGCACCCTTCTTCTTCTTTAAAGCCGGCTACTCCGTAAAGCTCTCAGTGATTTCCCCTAAGGTTATTTTCCTTTCCCTTTTCTTAGGAACGATTGCCTTTGTTACAAAGTACATAGGAACTGTTTATGCAACGGCAAACCTTTTTAGAGGGGCTGTTTACAAGCTGGCTGGCCTGTTCTTTAACCTAAGGCTGACTTTCGGAATTGTTGCCTCTCTCTTCGGATTAAAAGCTGGAATAATAGACGAAGAAACTTACGTTTCGCTACTATTAATAATCGTCGCAACCTCTCTGATTTCCTCCATAATCTCCAACAGGCTACCCCGGGAAGTTGAAGAAGACATCTTAAGTGAAATTTTTAAAATCTAACTCAAGTAATCACTCTTACCTCCAGTTCAAGGTCTACACCAAATTTTTCTTTTACCTTCTTTCTTCCCATCTCAACGAGCTCTAAGAACTCGCTAAAACTCCCTCCCTCGTTTACTATGAAGTTGGCGTGGAACTCTGAAAACTTCACCCCTCCTACACTGAAACCTTTAAGGCCGGCAAGGTCAAGGAGTCTACCTGCAGAGTCGCCGGGAGGGTTCTTAAATGTAGAACCGGCAGTTCTTAGGTAAAAGGGAGGTTGTTTTTCCAAGCGTAAGCTCACAAACTTCTTCATTTCTTCTTTTACTTTTTGAGAGTGAAATATTTTAAAGGTGGCCTCAACAACAGCACCAAGCTCGGGAAAAGGTGATTTCCTGTAACCAAACTCAGAAAAATCCCTTAGGACCTCAACCTCTAAGGTTTCTCGGCTTAAAAACTTTACCTCTACCAATCTATCCTTTATCTCGTGGCCGAAAGCGCCAGCATTCTGGGCTACAAGTCCCCCAACTGTAGCTTTTGGAATCCCAGCAAGGAATTCAAAGAGGGAGAATTTCTTTTGAATTTGAAGAGCCAAGAGTTCACTCAGTTTAACCCCTGCTCCAACGGTGATTCTGTCTTCTTCAAGAAGAATGTTCCTAAACTTCCTAAGGCTTACGAACTTCCTATTTAATTTCTCAGAGAGGACTGTGTTAGACCCACCGCCGATGATGAATATGTCCTCGTTCCTTAAAAGGCTCTTAAGCTCCTCTAAGTTCTCAGGAAAATAAACGGGATAGGAAGAACCTATCCCGATGGTTGTTAGCTCTTTTGCCGAGAGCTCCCTAACCTCCAAACTTCTCCTCTAACTCCATAGCAGCCTTGACAAAGTCAACAAAGAGAGGATGGGGATTCCTTGGCCTTGACTTAAACTCTGGATGGTACTGAACGGCAACAAACCAAGGGTGGTCCTTAATCTCTATCACCTCAACGAGGTTTCCATCTGGGGAAGTTCCGGCTATCACAAGGCCTGCCTTCTCTAAAACGTCCCTAAACTTGTTGTTAAACTCGTAGCGGTGTCTATGCCTCTCAGAAATCTCCTTTTGTCCGTAAGCCCTGTAGCTGAAAGTTCCCTCCTTTAGGACGCAAGGGTAAGCACCAAGGCGCATCGTTCCGCCTTTCTCTTTGACTCCTTTCTGCTCCTCCATAAGGTCAATGACGGGATAAGGGGTTGTGGAGCTAAACTCAGCGCTGTGAGCATCTTTTAAGCCTGCAACGTTCCTTGCAAACTCAATAACTGCACACTGCATTCCAAGGCATATACCGAAGAAGGGAATTTTGTTCTCCCTTGCAAACCTAACGGCTTTTATTTTCCCTTCAACGCCCCTCTCACCGAATCCACCGGGGACGAGGATACCAGAGACATCAGAGAGGAACTCCTCCGGCTCTTTCTCGTCAAGCTCCTCTGCACTTACCCACTTGATTTCAACCCTTACGTCGTTTGCAGCCCCTGCGTGGACAAAGGCCTCAATGATACTCTTGTAGGCGTCGGGGAGCTCTATGTATTTCCCGACAACTGCCACCTTTACGCTACCCTTTGAGGGCTTCTTCACCCTTGCGACAAAATCCTTCCACTCAGAAAGGTCTGCCTCCTTAGTTACAGGAAGCTGAAGCTTCTCAATTATTAGCTCGTCAATTCTCTCTTTCTGAAGAACGAGGGGAACCTCATAGATAGTCGGAAGGTCCTTTGCGGTAATAATCTCGTGCTCTTTAAGGTTTGCAAAGAGGGCTATTTTACGTTTTACAGACTGAGGGATAGAGCGCTCTGCACGGCATACGATTATGTCTGGCTGGATACCGATAGCGCGGAGCTCCTTAATTGAGTGCTGGGTAGGCTTTGTCTTTAGCTCTCCGGCAGACTTTACGTAGGGAACGTAGGTTACGTGGATGTATATCGCGTTTGTCCTTCCAACCTCCATTCCGAGCTGTCTTATCGCCTCTAAGAAGGGCAGTCCCTCAATGTCTCCAACCGTTCCACCAACTTCCACTATAACAACGTCAACGTCTGAGGACATAAGTTGACGGATTTTCTCCTTAATCAGGTTCGTAACGTGGGGAATAACCTGAACCGTTCCTCCTAAGAACTCTCCCTTTCTCTCCTTCTGGATAATCTCCTGATATATCTGCCCGGAGGTAATGTTGTTTATCCTCTTCATAGTGGCGTTTGTAAAGCGCTCGTAGTGGCCAAGGTCAAGGTCGGTCTCTGCTCCGTCGTCGGTTACGTAGACTTCACCGTGCTGGTAGGGGTTCATAGTTCCGGCGTCAACGTTTAGGTAGGGGTCAAGCTTCTGAATGGTTACTTTAAAGCCTCTACTCTCTAAGAGCGTTCCTATGGAAGACGCCGTGATACCTTTACCGATGGAAGAGAGGACTCCACCTGTTACGAATATCAGCTTTGAAGCCATTACCGTTCCTCTTTTAGTATTTTTTCGGCCTTCTTTAAATCCTCGTAGGTGTCTATTCCAACGAGAGAGCTCTCAACTACTGAGACGTGAATTTTATACCCGTTCTCCAAAATACGGAGCTGTTCCAACTTTTCGGTTCTCTCCAAAAAACCCTCCGGCCAGTTTACAAAGCGCCTGAGGGCTCCTTTTGTGTAGCCGTAAATACCTATATGTTTTAGGTAGTCGCTGGGAGGGAGCTCCCCATCCCTTACAAAAGGAATAACGCTTCTTGAAAAGTAGATGGCGTGGCCGTTTTTATCGCGGATAACTTTAACGTTGTTGGGATTCTGAACTTCCTCTAAGCTCTTAAAAGGGGTGGCAACCGTTGCGTACTCCTCACCACTCTTTAAAGCTTCAACTATAGGTAGGACGTGCTCCTGTTTTACAAAAGGCTCGTCTCCCTGAACGTTGACTATGTAGTTAACGTCAAGTTTTTTAACGGCTTCCCAGATTCTATCAGTTCCACTTGGGAGCTCCGAAGGGGTCAAAACTGCCTCTACGCCACACCCTCTAACGACGCTGGCTACCTTTTTGCTGTCCGTTGCAACGAGGACGTTATCAGTTATTCTCCTGCAAGCCTCAACGACCCAGACAATTAAGGGTTTACCGCAGAGCTCCTGCAAGGGCTTTTCAGGAAGGCGGGAAGAGCGGAGTCTTGCAGGAATAGCTATCAGAAAGTCCTCCACGCCACCTCCAAGAAAATCAGGCAAGGACAGACTTAACTATAGATTCAAACATACGGTAGCCGTCTGTTGAGCCCAAGATAGCCTCAGCAGCCCTCTCAGGGTGAGGCATCAGTCCAAAAACGTTCCCTCTTTTATTGCAGATACCGGCAATGTTATTTAAAGAACCGTTAGGATTGAACTCTTCTGAAACTTCCCCTTCTGGAGAGCAGTACCTTACGACAACCTGACCGTTCTCTTCAAGCTCCTTTAAGACTTCTGGACTGCAGGTGTAGTTACCCTCAGCGTGAGCAATTGGGATTCTGATAACTTCTCCCTTCTCGTAAAGGCTCGTAAAGGGCGTCTGGTTGTTCTCTACCCTGAGGTGGACAAACTCGCAGATAAAGGAGAGGGTCTTGTTTGGAAGCATTGCTCCCGGAAGTAACCCTGCCTCAAGGAGTATCTGAAAGCCGTTGCAGATGCCCATTACAAGGCCACCTTTTTCGGCAAACTCACAGATGGCCTCTGTAACGGGGGAGAGTTTTGCCATTGCGCCAGCTCTTAGGTAATCGCCGTAGGAGAAGCCACCGGGAATAATAACGCAGTCTATCCCCGATAGGTCTATCTCCCTATGCCACAGGTACCTAACCTCGTGGCCGAGAACTTTCTCTACAACCCAGCCAACGTCTCTATCGCAGTTGCTTCCGGGATAGACGGGTATTCCAAACCTCATTCCTTCACCTCTTCTACTTCAAATGTGTACTCCTCAATTACAGGGTTGACCAAGAACTTGGCCGCCATCTCCTCTACTTCCCTCTTTACCTCCTCCATGGAGTCTGCCTCAATCTCCATCGTTACGTACTTTCCTACCCTTACGTTCTTAACCTTCTCAAATCCTAAGCTGTGGGCGGCCTTTTCTACGGCAACTCCCTGAGGGTCAAGGACACCTTTCCTGTAGCTGATGTAAACTTTAACAGCGTAGTTTGCCATTTTCCTCTCCTTAAGCCATAATGTAGCTTTGAGAATTTTAACAAACGGGGTGAAGCTTTGCGATTTAAAAGGTGTAAGAGCTGCACCTTTATCAAGTTTTACTTTTTAGTCATCCTCGTTGCAGCAGTGACGTTACGTTTCTTCCCCAACTATGCCGGGGTAGTTAACACTGCCGTAATGGTCGGAATTCCTGTCCTGCTCCTTAGAAAATCACCAGAAGAGCTCGGGTTTAAAAATTTCCTTTCCGGTTTAAAGTGGGGAATTGGTGCTTCAGCCGTTATTCTGCCTGTTTACACCCTTTTATGTGGTTTAGCTACAGGCTATAGACAGGTTGAAGTGGAAGAGCTCCTCAACTTAGCCCTTTTCTATCTATCGGTAGCTATTTCAGAGGAAGTCTTCTTTAGGGGTTACCTATACTCAGAGATGGAGAACGAGCCTTTCCTGCCCTTTATCTCAAAGGCCAATTTCGTTTCAAGTTTCCTCTTTGCTACGGCCCACTCCCTCATATACTACGACCCTTCTATGTTTAAGGTTTTCTTTCCCTCCCTCGTCATGGGATGGCTCTTTGAGAGGAGTAGGTCAATAGGAGCTCCAATTATCTTCCACTGGCTCTCTGATATCGTCCACCGGTTTGCTTCGTGCTAAAATTTCCACCACACCTCAGCAGAAAGCGGAGAAAAGGGTTGAAGAAACTCTTTTTAGCAGCCGCACTTTTTTCTTTTGTCCTTGACAGGGTTACAAAATTCCTTGCCGTAAAGTTTCTCTACGGTAAGTCTGTCACAGTTATCCCCCACTTTTTCAGCCTGAGGTACGCAGAAAATCCCGGAGCTGCTTTCAGCATTCTGTCTTCTGGGAACGAAATTCTTAGAAAGCTCTTCCTGATAGTTATTCCCATCTTAATAGTAGTAGTTATTCTCTACTACGGCCTTTTTAAGGAAACCAAGGACAAACTAAACATAACCGGTCTCGGACTAATACTTGGGGGAGCCGTAGGAAACCTCTACGACAGGATACTTCACGGGAAGGTTATAGATTTCTTTGATTTCTATATCGGGAACTATCACTACCCTACCTTCAACGTAGCCGATACCTGCGTCTTTCTTGGTTGTCTTCTCCTTGTGCTCCACCACTATTTAGGCAAGAAAATGGAAAGTTGACTTTAACACCCTCACGAATAATTTTTAGATAGGCACTTTAGACCTTGAATGAGGTGATATAATTGGGGAGAAAAATCCCCCACTCTTTTATTCAGGAGCTTCTCTCTCGGGTAGACATCGTTGATATAGTATCCCACTACCTATCCCTCAAACAGGTTGGAAGGAACTTTACAGCCCTCTGTCCCTTCCACCCTGAGAAGACCCCCTCCTTCGTCGTAAGCCCAGAAAAACAGATATTCAAGTGTTTCGGCTGCGGAATAGGCGGGAACGCCATAACATTCGTTGAAAAGTACGAAAACCTATCGTTCGTAGAGGCAGTAAAAAGGGTAGCAGAGCTTGCAGGTATAGAAATTCCAACAAGCTTCACAGAAGACGATAAGGTAGCTGTAATTGAAGAAGCCGGTTTCAAGGCAGCGAAGTACTTTCACTCACAGCTCTCCCAAGTCTCTCAATACATAGAGCAAAGAGGTATCTCTCCAAAAGAGGCAGAGAGGTTCTTGATAGGCTTTGCCCCGCGGGGTTATTCAAGGAAGCTAAATATTAAAGCAGAAATTGCTAAGGAGCTCGGACTTATAAATGAAAGGGGGAAAGAGTTCTTCGCCGAACGCCTCATAATTCCGATATTCAGCCACTCGGGGAAAGTAATAGCCTTTGCTGGAAGAACGCTTAAAAGTGATAGCTCCCTTCCTAAGTACGTAAACAGCCCTGAGAGCTCCATCTTCAAGAAAAATTCCACCCTCTACGGCTTCTACCAGTCAAGGGAGACGATACTGAAAGAGAAAAAAGCCATCATCGTTGAGGGTTACTTTGACGTAATAAGCCTTCACCAGATTGGAGTAAAGAACGCTGTAGCCCCAATGGGGACTTCTCTAACTGAAAACCACGCCAAAATAATCAAACGCTACACAGAAAGCCCAATCCTAATGTTTGACGGCGACAGCGCCGGCAGGAAGGCAACGATAAGGAGCGCCGGGCTATTCCTCCAGAGAGGAGTTGAACCCTTAGTCGTCCAGCTCCCAGAAAGCGAAGACCCCGACTCTATGGCTAAGGAAAACCCCTCAGAGCTAAGGAAACTCATTCTTTCCCCCCTTACCTTTATAGACTGGAGCATCCAGACCGTTAAACTTCTGAGCGACCAAGAGAAGCCCGCTGTCCTCAGGGAAATAGCACAGGCCATAGCTCCACTGAAAGCCCTCAATCCTTTCATCTACAAGCGCTACGTATCAAAGCTCTCTGCCGAATTTGGCATTGACGAACACTGGATAAGGCTTAACACAGGAGCTTTAAGCCGACTAAGGGAAGAGACAGCCGAAAACCCCGTTCCTCCTCACGAAAAGGCCTTCCTCAGGGCACTCCTTGAGAAGAGATTCCAGCTCCCCTTAGAGGTTTCCCCCAACATCTTTGTCTCCGACGAGGTTTCAAGGGTTTACTCAATCATCAGGAATACAGAGTTTCAGGACCCGACAGTCCTGCAGACGGAGTTTCCGGAGCTCTCAGGCTTTATCTCGGAAGTCCTCTTCAGCGACTTCTCTGAAGAAGAGATGAAAATGGCAGTCTGCAGGGTTCTATGCAAGGAACTTGAAAGGAGGTTAAAGAAACTACACGACCTGAAGGAAAAAAAGGAGCTTAAGAACCTAATTTTCTCCCTAAGGAGAGGAAACCTTAACGCTTTAGCTTGCGCCCTATCCAGAACAACCAATTAAAGGAGGTAGCCTTGGAAAGGCTAAACTTTGAAGAGATTATAGCACTGGGAAGGGACAAGGGCTACATCACCTTTGAAGAGCTAATGGAGCATTTAGACGAAGAGGCTCTAACGCCAGAGCTCATAGAGGAGCTCATAACACAGCTGGACGAGTTTGACATCCACATTATACCAAAGGAAGGAGAGGAGCACGTAGACCTCTCAAAGCTCCAGATTACAATCGCTCCAGACACCCTTCCGCGCTCCGACGACCCCATAAGGCTCTACCTCAGAGAAATGAGCAACATCTCCCTCTTAAAACGCCACGAGGAAATATCCTTAGCCAAAAGGGTAGAGCTAGGAAGGAAAGCTCTCCTCAGGTATCTCCTAAAGACAAGGGCAGTTCTTGATTACATCCTTGAAGTTGAGGAGAAAATCAAGAGCGGCGAAGTTAAAGTTAGGGATATAATGCGCTCACCCGACGAGTTTGCAGAAGGAGGAGAAGCTCAGAGGAAGAAGAAGTTCTTTGCGATTGTAGACGAGATAAAGAAGCTGCTTCCGGAGCTTGAACGACTCCGGAAACAGTACAACAGAAACAGAAAGAATGAGGAGCTAAAAAAAGAATACCTAAAAGTTTGGGCAAAAATCAACAACTATTTACGCAAGCTTCCCCTTTCCTACTCCATCTACGACTCTATGGCTGACGAAATATACAGGAAGTACAAGATACTCAAAAAGAGCGAAAAGAGCCTCCAGAAGCTAAGCGGAAAGCTCTCCTTCTTAGGTATCCCAATTGAGGAAATTTGCCACAGGATAGATGAGGACGAGATAAGGGAGAAGATAGATGCCTCCAAGTATACAACGAGAGAAATAAAGAACATGGTTAAGAAATACTTGGATACAAAGGAAACCTACAGGCAGATAATTGATTCCCTTGAAATGCCCCGTAACGTCTTCTACAAGCTTGCAGAGAAAATCCACTTCTACAAAAAAGACTCCCAAGAGGCTAAGCAGATTCTCGTTCGCTCAAACCTGAGACTCGTCGTCAGCATCGCCAAAAAGTACATAAACAGAGGGCTCCACTTCCTTGACCTCATACAGGAAGGTAACATTGGCCTGATGAAAGCCGTTGATAAGTTTGAGTACAGGAGGGGTTACAAGTTCAGTACTTACGCAACTTGGTGGATAAGACAGGCCATAACAAGGGCAATCGCAGACCAAGCAAGAACTATCAGGATACCCGTTCACATGATAGAAACGATAAACAAGGTAATAAAGACCTCCCGCCAGATGTTCCTTGAAATGGGTAGAGAGCCTAAGCCTGAGGAAATTGCAGAAAGGCTTAAAATGCCAGCCTCTAAGGTGCGTTCAATTCTACAGCTTGCCCAAGAGCCAGTTTCCCTTGAAACGCCCATAGGAGACGATGAGGACAGCACACTCGGAAGTTTAATTGAAGACTCCAAGAGTCCCATACCGGAAAACGAGGTCATAAAGAGGGACCTTCAGGAAAAAGTTGCAAAGCTCCTATCACAGCTCAGTGAAAGAGAAGCTTTAGTCCTTAAGCTCCGCTTTGGCCTTGACGGCTACCCAGAACACACCTTAGAGCAGGTCGGGAAGGAACTCAAGGTTACAAGGGAAAGAATTAGACAGATAGAGTCTAAAGCCCTCAGGAAGCTCAGGAACTCCGGTCTTGATATTGACCTGAGTATATTCCTTGAGAAATAGTCCTTCGGGTGGGCTTTTAGCCCACCCTCTCTTCACTTCTCATACTCAAAAAGAATTTGTAACTTCCACGACACTTCTTAAAACCTCGTAAGGTTTCCCTTCCTCAAGGGCTTCCCTTGCTACCCTTATCCCCTCATCTACGCTATCTACCCTGCCACCTGCAAGGAGGGCAAAGGCAGAGTTAAGGAGGACAACGTCCCTCTTTGCCCCTTTTTCTTCTCCCCTCAGTATCTTTAAGACAATTTCTTTATTTTCCTCTAAGGTCTCTCCTCCAAGGAGCTCCGAAGGTGATGCTCTCCTTAAGCCAAAATCCTCCGGAGAAATCTCGTAGCTTTTGACTTCTCCCTTTGAAATCTCAGTTACCTTAGTAGAATCACACAAGGTTATCTCGTCCATCCCGTCCTTTCCGTGAACGATAAAAGCTCTCTCCGTTCCGAGCTTTAAAAGAACCCTTGCAAGTTTCTCGGTTAAATCCTCTGAGAATACACCCATGAGTTGCCTCTTTGCCCCTGCTGGATTCGTCATTGGACCAAGGAGGTTAAAGATTGTACGAATACCGAGTTCTTTTCTTGGTTTTACAACGTTAGCCATCGCAGGGTGAAAACGAGGAGCAAACATAAAGCCAAAGTTTGTTTCTTTTATACACTCTGCAACCTGTTCAGGCGCTAAGTCTATCTTTACGCCTAAGGCCTCTAAAATATCTGCACTTCCACACTTACTTGAAACCGAACGGTTACCGTGCTTTGCAACCGGAACTCCACAAGAAGCTACAACAAAGGCCACAGTAGTTGATATGTTAAAAGTTCCTTTAAGGTCCCCACCTGTCCCACAGGTGTCAACTATTCTGTCTTTTATTTCCTCAGGAAGGGGAACTTTTAAGCTTTTTTCCCTCATTACAAATGCAGCGCCGGCTATTTCATCTACGGTCTCCCCTTTAGCTCTAAGTGCAACTAAAACTCCGGCTATCTGAACTTCCGTAAGTTTTCCCTCCATTATGGCATTAAAGAGCTCCTTACTTTCCTCAAAAGAAAGGTTTTCCTTTTCAATCAACCTGTTAAGAACAGCTTTTGCTTCCATTTTCCACCCCCTCATCAAAAACTTTGAGAATTTTAACATTGAAGGAGCTCCTTACCATTCTCTTAAGCAGAGAAATATCCTCCACCTTAAAAAGGTGGGATGGACAGCTACAGTCGGTAGAACCAAAGCCGTTTACAGGCTCGGCAACCTTTCCAACGAGGGAGGCCAACTCACACTCCACTTTTTGACCCTCAAAAAGCCAGACTTCAAGGGGTTTAAAAGAGCTATGAGTTGTAACAAAGTCAAAGTGCCAGTGCTTACTCTTTTTTCTTTTAAGGTGGCGTAGGATTCTTTTTCTTAAACCTCCAGCCCCAAAGGCCGAACCAACGTAAACGTAAGTTCCTTCTTTAAGAGAAAATTTTCTTTTTCCCCTCGTTATAAAAGAGAGAGAGTCCACCTCAAAGACTATACAGTAGCTTCCCCCATTTTCGGGAAGGTTCAAGAGACCTCCTTAAAATCTACCAGATGTTAAAGATGTTAAATTACTGTAAACTCAAGAATACAACAAGGGGACTGAAGAAAGAAATTTTGGAGGAGTCAAAGATGGGAGGGAAGAAGAACTTCCTCAGCGGAACTGCTGTTCTCCTTCTTCTCTTGAGTTCATGCGGAGGAGGTGGTTCTAACGTCAGCCAAGTGTCAGAGCAAACCGACCAGCAAATAGTTGTTAACCCGGTTATTGAATCTTCCAGTGGAATTGCCCTTCTAAAGTTTAAGAACGCAGTCCTAATAGAAGAACCAACAAGAGCCTCCTATAACAGAGTAGTTGTAGCTCCTCATACAGGGGCTACCAATGTCCAACTTGAAATCAGGGACGTAGACAACCCCTACGTTTACGTCTATGCAAAAGTTAACGGCGTAGACCTACCCAACGACCCAAAGTTCGGAATTGTTGACGGCTCCGGAACAGTAGAAACATTAACAGCTCATGACCTTGTTAACAACGAAGATATAACAGACACTAAATTTATTAAAGTTTCTATAGACCCCGAAACTAAAACAAGCATATTAACATTCAACTACGCCGATTCTACAGGAAATTCTGAAGGAATGACTTTCAACGTCAACCCATTCAGACTCTACAACCTCGTAACTCAGGACAATTCTAATATCCTTGATTTGGGAGACTACTTTGAAAGTTTCGTTATAGAGTTTAACCACTTGCCAATCGTAGAATTTACAGTCAGCGATAACTGCCCTGCAAATAAAGTAGAAATAGACGGACAACTCGTAAGGCTTGAAATCCCTCCTTCAAAGAACTGTGTCGCTTTGAGTTTCACCAACGTAGACAGTAAAGGGTTCTCTCCTCAGTTCTCTGTAGACAACGGAACTACTTGGAGCGATATAGACTACTCCTCACCAAACGATGCGAACGTAACGATAGAACCCGGGAACAAGTTCTCTTCCTTTAGTCTCCAAGTTAAAGAAGCTCTTGACGATAGTGGAACTATCTTTGACTCTGTTCAAAGAACGATAAACGTGGAGGTGTATAGAGACGTTAACAAAGTAGGAGCAAGTGGATTGAACATTGAAGTAAACGACCTAAACAGTGGAAACACTTGGAACGTGAGCGATGGAGACAGCGTAGTCTTTGTTGACCCGAGGGACAATACAAACGCAGGAACTATAAGAATAAGCGGGAGCTCCGCTTCCTATGGAAGGTGTAATGTCTATATCAAGAAAGACGGTACAACTGTAGCTACAGTTACAGACCTTCCCTGCTCATCCATTGACGCCACTTTCACAGCACCGGCCACAGACAGAGGAACTGGAGAACATACCCTTACCTTTGAAGTCAAGAAGGTTTACTCTACAGGAACAGGAACTTTTGAAGACACAGTTGACGGCGTAACGGTTATCTACAAAGTTAACCAAGCTCCTCAAATTGTTACAGGGGGTAAAGGATGAGGAGAGCTCTCTCCCTTCTCCCCCTCCTTTTAATACTGTCCTCGTGTGGTAACGGTATTTCAAACTCCTCAAGCGACGTAGGCGAAAATCTAACCAGTGAAGAAGTGCCCAAAGTAGAGATAACCTCTGCAAACGGGAAGGCAAAAATCACCGTTTTCAACGCCGCACTTACGGAGAGCGACTCAAGAACCGAGTACCAGCAAACGGTTCTCATTCCTCACGTTGGAACAACAATGAAGATAGATGTAGAGGACGTTGACAACGACAAGGTATATATCTACGGTTTCTACACCGAAGATGCCTTGATATGCAGTAACTCCGCATCTTCCGATTCTTGCTCTTATATGGAAGTCTCCGGTGGAGTTTCTATCGGCAACATACTAAACAACGAAAAGTTTGTTCTTTCTACAGACAACGGAGCTTACACAGAAAAGGTAACCGCCACCGCTACAGACGGTTCTGCTTTTTCTGAAGAAGATATGATTGTAGTTCCTTTAACAAATGGACAAGGCAGTCTCATTTTTGATTTTCTCTCTCCCGTTTGCGGTGCTTGTGGAAGAATTTGGGAAGGCAGAAGCACAGGCATCACGTTAAAACTTTACAACTTAATTACTCAAGGAGAAAACAAAGTTCTTGATTTAGGAGACTACTTTAATCCCTTCACGATAAAAATTAACGCTCTTCCAAGAATTTCCTTCGGAGGAGAAACTTGCTCAGCATCATCAACTAAAACCTACTTGGCTGAAGTTGGAGACGTATACACGGTTACCATACCACCAGACTCTCAATGTTTAACCTTTAAGTTCCAGAACCAAGATGGAGAAGGTTTTAACCCCGCATACTCCTATGATGGTTTGGCTTACGAAGACATAGACTACAGTCTTCAAATCACCAAAAACTTTACCCTTTCACAGGGAGAAAACACCACAGTAACAGTTGGCGTAAAGGAGTCCCTTGACGAAGGCGGAAATATATGGGATTCAGGCACTTACATATTAAAGATTTACAGAGACTCATTTAACCCCGACTCTCCAAAAGTAACCGTTAAGTGCAGAGACCTTTCAACCGGTGCTATCTGGAACGCCGTAAACTGGGGAAGCTGTCCTTTCGGAGACCCGCAGGATGCAACAACCGACGCCGGTAGCATTACCATAACCGGCTCTACATCGGTTGAAGGAACTTGCACAGTAAGGCTGTACAAGGGAGATACTTTAGTCTCTGAAAACACCTCTCAAACGTGTAGCAACATTAATGTTACCTACACCGTAAAAGGCGATGAGGCAGGTAGCGGAGTAGTTCCTCTAACTGTAAAGGTCTTTAAAAACTACAGCAACGGCACGGAAACTGTTGAAAAACAGATAGACCAGTTTACCGTCGGCTACGCAGTCAACCAATCGCCGGACTTTTTGAATTCGGAGCTATTTGTAAAGGTGTGGGAGTATCAAACGGGGAGTTGGGTTGACTCTTCCCCGGCGATAGCGGACTTAAACGGAGATGGAAAACTTGATGTGGTCATAGGGTCTTTGGACAACAAAGTTTACGCTCTAAACGGAGAAAACGGTCAGCTTCTCTGGAGTTTTCAGACTGGAGACGATGTTTATTCTTCCCCGGCGATAGCGGACTTAAACGGAGATGGAAAGCCTGATGTGGTCATAGGGTCTCTGGATAACAAAGTCTATGCTTTAAACGGTGAAAACGGCCAGCTTCTCTGGAGCTTCCAGACTGGAGGCGATGTTGATTCTTCTCCGGCAATAGCGGACATAAACGGAGATGGGAAACCTGATGTGGTCATAGGGTCTGATGACTACAAAGTTTATGCTCTAAACGGCGAAAATGGTCAACTTCTATGGAGTTTCTACACAGGAGACATTGTTCATTCTTCCCCAGCGATAGCAGACATAAATGGAGATGGAAAACTTGATGTGGTCATAGGGTCTAAGTCCGGAAAAATTTACGCTATAAACGGTGAAAACGGTCAATTGCTTTGGGAATTCTTAGCTGGATGTTATGTTCATTCTTCCCCGGCGATAGCGGACATAAACGGAGATGGAAAACTTGATGTGGTCGTCGGGAGATCCGTATGTGGCTGGGATAGCTCAATTGTTGCTCTAAACGGAGAAAACGGTCAGCTTCTCTGGAACTTTCCGATTAACAACAATTGGACTTTTTCTTCCCCAGCGATAGCGGACATAAATGGAGATGGAAAACTTGATGTGGTCATAGGGTCTAAGTCCGGAAAAATTTACGCTATAAACGGTGAAAACGGTCAGCTTCTCTGGAGCTTCCAAACAGAAAATTGGGTTGATTCTTCCCCAGCGATAGCGGACATAAATGGAGATGGAAAGCTTGATGTGGTCATAGGGTCTAAGTCCGGAAAAATTTACGCTATAAACGGTGAAAACGGTCAGCTTCTCTGGAGCTTCCAAACAGAAAATTGGGTTGATTCTTCCCCAGCGATAGCGGACATAAATGGAGATGGAAAGCTTGATGTGGTCATAGGGTCTTTTGACAACAAAGTTTATGCTCTAAACGGAGAAAACGGTCAGCTTCTATGGAGCTTCCAGACTGGAAGCTCCATTTATTCTTCTCCTGTAATAGGAGACGTAGACCGCAATGGTCTTTTGGACATTATTGTTGGTTCTGGGGACGGCAAAATCTACCGCTTTGAAGCCACAAGGCCTCACGGAAAGGTTGTCTGGTCTAAGTTCAGGGGAGACTTAAGGAACACCGGCTACTATCCGTCTGCTCTAAACTACTCTAAGGAGCAAATTTTTGACTGGTAACTACATCCGGAGCGGGGAAATTTCCCGCTCCCCCTTTTAAACTCTCTTCCAGAGGGCTGAGATGTCTACTTTAAAGGGACAGTCAATTTCAAATGTAAAAGAGCCTGAATCGCTGTCAAAGACCTTTTCAAATTTTCCCTTTTTCAGCTCAAAAACCCTCATTTTCTTAATGTCCGGATAAACAAGGGCGTAGTATTTAACTTTCTCCCTCTCGTATAAGTAAAACTTCACCTTCTCGTCCTTAAAAGCTGTTGACCTTGAAACAACTTCAAACACCACCTCTGGAGTAGACCTAAGATACTCTTCAACTCTTTTACAGACAACCACCACATCAGGCCGTACTACCGTGTGCTCGTCCACTATCCAGTCTAACTCTTGATAGACCAAGCACCTTTTTGGACAGTCCTCAAGCTGTTCTTCTATCTGTTTAGCGATAAGAAAAGAAGTTCTCTGATGCTTTGCGAAAGGAGAGGGAGCCATCGCGTAAGGAACACCGTCTATTAGCTCCCAGTCTCCTTGCCAGTGCTTGTAGTCTTCTAAGGTGTAGTGAGGAATGAAATTTTTTGCCGTTTCCACTGTCTTTACTCCAGAAAAGAAGGTTTACACTTTTAATTATAGGCTTAAACGATTAAACAGACTTTCTAAATAAGGGAGCTCTCCCTTAGCCACTCAGAATTTCCTTGGCCGTTTCCTCAGCAGATTTCGTGCAGTCGTTTACTCCAACGCCGGTGTAGGCGTTGTTGCAGAAGTAAAGCCCCCTGTGCCTCTTTGTAAGCTGGAAGATTCTTTCCACCCTATCTGCGTGCCCAACAGTATAATGGGGAATGCCTTTTTCGTGCTTAAAGATTTTAATTTTTTCGGGGTAGTGGCGGATTTTCATTATCCTTTTAAGCTCTTTTAGTGCTATCTTTACAAGCTCTTCCTCAGGTAAAAGGGCAAGCTCTGGCTGACGAGCTCCACCTATCATTACCCTCACCAAAACCTTTCCTTCTGGAGCTCTATTCGGAAATACCGAACTATCCCATAAAACGCCAAGAATTTTTCTCTTTTCCTTCCTTGGAACTAAAAAGCCAAAGCCGTCAAGGTCGTGACCAAGTCCTTTTTTCTCAAATCCAAAGGCAACAACGGAAATCGGTGAGTACTCAATCTGTGAAAGGAGAGAGGAGATTTCAGGGTCAACACTTTTTAAGAGCTCTGCCGAAACGTATGAAGGAGTAGAAAGGACAATCGCGTCAAAGGCCTCCTCGTAGTTTTTCTCCCCATCACTATAAAAGACTTTCCAGCCAGAAGTTGTTTCTTCAAGGGATAAAACTTTTACACCAGTTTTTAGGGAGTTTTGGAGCTCCCTCTCTAAGGCTCCTATAAGGTCACTCACACCGCCGACAAAAGAGGTTAGAACCCCTCCCGGACCTGCAGGACCCGAGGTTCTCTTTCCACTCTTTTTAGCCTCTTTCATCTTAGCTATGAGTCCCCTTATGAGGCCTCCATATTCCTTTTCAAGGCGGTATATGGCCGGAAAGGCCGCCTTTAGGCTCATTCTATCGGGGTCTCCTGCAAATATCCCGGCAACCATCGGATCAAGGAGTTTTTCCAAAGCCTCTTCTCCAATTCTCCTCTTGGCAAATTCTGAAAGGCTCTCGTCAGAGTTATCCTTTCTCGGAGGAACTAAAAACTCCCCAATAAGGCGAAGTTTTCCTTTCCAAGAAAGGAGGTAGGAAGCTAAAAAAGCTATTGGGTTCTCTGGAATCCTTACAAGCCTTCCATCTGTATAGATGAAACGTTTTCTGGCCTTGTCGGAGCTCCTGTAGAGTTTCTCCTCAATTCCAAGAGCTTTCACCAAGTTAAGGGTGTAGGGCTTTCCGTCAAGGAAGCCGTTTGGACCAGTTTCTATTATGTAACCGTCCTCATAGACGGTTTTCATTTTTCCACCAGCTCTTCTTTCCCTTTCAAAAACCGTTACGTTAACGCCACCCCTTTTAAGGTAGAAGGCCGTAGAAAGCCCTGAAACTCCTCCTCCAATTACTGCTACTTTCACAACTCCTCCTTTCCTCTAATCTTCCATATCTCAGATATAATCGCCTCAGTAAGTAAAGGAGAACAGTGGTTAAGCCTTACCCTTTTATAGTTTAAACTAAGCTCCTTGGCTACCTTTGCATATTCAACGTCAAGCTCGTAGAGGGTCTCTATGTGCTCTGAAACAAAACTTACGGGGAAAACTACGACGTTTTTAAAACCTTCTTCCCTAAGCCTGTGGAGCTCTTCTTCCGTTGAAGGCTCAAGCCACTTTATAGGCCCTACTTTACTCTGGTAGGAGATTCTAAAGGGGAATTCAGAGAAAGCTTCCATAACGAGCTTCACCGTGTCCTTTATTTCATCAACGTAAAGGTCTTTCTTCTCCTCTATAAAGTATTCTGGAAGGCTGTGGGCAGAAAAGAGTATCGCCGTGTCCTTTGGAGATAGTCCGGCAAGCTCTCTTTCTATAGACTCCTGTATCCACCTTATGTAGTAGGGATTCCTGCACCAAGATTTAACAGCTTTATAGGGAACTCTTCCCCCTAAGAGTTTTTCAACGTCCCTAAGGCAAGCTCCGGCCGTCCCGAAGGAAAATTGAGGGTAGAGGGTAACAACGTAGAGAAGGTCTGGGGAGTAATTAACTATTTCCTCTGAAACTTCTTCTAAGAGGGGAGAGGAATAGAGCATCCCGACAAAGGTCTTTATGCCTGTTTTTCTCTCAATAAGTTCTGCCTGCTCGTAGGTGTACTTAACTAAGGGACTTCCTCCGCCGATAGCCTCATACTGGGGCTTTACTTTTGGAGCTCTAAAAAGAGAGATAAGCCAAGCCAACGGCTTCTGAAGGAAAGGTGGAACTCCAAAGTTTATGAGGTCTCTGTCTGAAAAGAGCCTGTAGAGGAAAGGTCTTATCTCTGAGAGGGTGGAGGGAGCTCCCATATAAGTCAAAAGAATCGCCTCTTTCAACGCTACTCTCCTATGATTTTTATTATTGCTCTCTTTGGCCTCTGGCCGTCAAACTCTGCATAGAAAATCTCCTGCCACGGGCCAAGGTCAAGCTCCCCATTTGTAATTGGAAGAACAACCTGAAGGTGAACAAGGAGGTTCTTAAGGTGAGCATCCCCGTTGTCCTCTCCCGTCCTGTGGTGTTTATAGTTCCTACGAAAAGGAGCAAGTTTTTCAAGCCACTCCCAGATATCCTCGTGAAGTCCTTCCTCGTCGTCCTGAATGATAACAGCTGCCGTTAGGTGCATGGCAGAAACAAGGCAAAGCCCTTCCTTAACGCCGGATTTTTTTACGGCTTCCTTTACTTTTTCCGTTATCCTTATGAGCTCCCTCCTCTTTGTAGTGTTAAAAAGTAGATACTCCGTATAAGCTTTCACGTCAGCCTCCTACCAGAATGGTATACTTTGGAAGTCAATACTACAACAAGTTAACAACCATTACAAAAGATAAAGCCGAAGGAGGAAAAGAATGGCCGTTGCCTTTATCTTTCCCGGTCAGGGCTCTCAGTATAGCGGAATGGGAAAGGAAATTTATGAGGCTTTTAAAGAGGCAAGGGAAGTTTTTGAGGAGGCCTCTGAGGGGGCAAAGATTGACATAGCAAAGCTCTGTTTTGAAGCTCCAGAGAGTGAACTTACACTAACTTACAACGCTCAGCCAGCGATATTTACCGTAAGCATGGCAATCCTAAGGGTCTTAGAGTCTGCAGGCTTTTCTGAAAATCCGATAGTTGTCGCCGGCCACTCCCTTGGAGAGTTCTCTGCCGCTTGCTCGGCAGGAGTTTTCTCTGTTAAGGATGGAGCTCTCTTGGTAAGGAAAAGGGGAGAGTTCATGCAGGAAGCCGTCCCAGCAGGCGTTGGCGGAATGACCGCTGTAATTGGCCTTCCTGCTGAAAAGATAGAGGAGGTCTTGAAGGAGGTAAAGAACGGATTTGTTCAAGTGGCAAACTACAACAGCCCAGAACAAACCGTTATCTCGGGAGAAGTGAAAGCCTTAGAGGAAGCAGAAGAGAAGCTCCAAAAAGCCGGAGCAAAAAGGGTTGTAAGGCTTGCCGTTTCAGCTCCTTTCCACTCTGAACTCATGAAACCTGCGGCAGAAAAGCTAAAAGAGTTAATGGAAGGAATAGAGTTTAAAGAGGCAAAAACCCCTCTCCTTAACAACGCAGACGTAAAGGTCCTTAGAGAACCTCAGGAAATAAAAGATTCTTTCTACAGACAGGTATTCTCTCCGGTAAGGTGGGTAGAGGATGTTTTAAAGATGAAAGAAATGGGCGTTGATACCATTTACGAGATTGGCCCCAAGAATGTTCTTAAGGGTCTCATAAGGAGAATTGACCGAAAGCTAAAAGTTGTTAATATTGAAAAACCGCAAGACATTGAAAAGGTCGTTTCCTAAACGCCATAACAGGGGGAAAGGATGAGAAAGTTTTTACCTTTAATCCTCCTGCTCCTTCCAGCCTGCGGCGGAGGAGGGGGCTCCAGCCAAGTAACCTACCAAATCTCAGGAAAATTTTCTGCAAGTAACGTAAAAGGACTTGAAGTCTGTATAGCACAGACCGAAAACTGCGTAACGACGCAAGATGATGGCTCTTTTAGCTTAAGTTCAACTACTCCAACGCCAACCTTAGAGTTCTTCCTGAAGGGAGAGAACTCCAGACTAAAGCTTGGAAGTTACAGGATTTCTGAAAACGGCGAGACTATAACTCCCTTTAAACTTTCCGACGAACCAGCTGTTGGAGACGCTTTAGCAAGGATAATCCACGCCCTAAACAACGACCCAAGTTCAGAAAGTACAAACATAGACCTTTCAAAGGTAAACGTAGAAGAGCTAACGGTTGACGGCAGTCCAGTAGCTCTTGAAGAAGCTCCCTCTCTAAAAGAGCTCCTTGAAAACGACAAGAACTTTACGCTTAAGTTTTCTTACGACTCCCAAGAATATGAACTCAGCTACGATAGCTCAAAGGGAGAATTGAGCCTAAGCGATGGAAGCAACAACCGGATTGTTACCTACAAAAAGTGGTTAGTTCTAATATACATAAATGGAGACAACAACCTTGAAGATGCCATAAAGTATGACTTTAACGAGTTAAACAGCGTTACCTACCCTCCTCAGGTTAAAGTAGTAACTCTCATAGACTATCTAACCTCCCACGAAGGAGCTATATACGCAACAAGCGAACTCACAGGAAAGTTGGAGCTTGTAAGAGAAACTCCCGAGCCCGACATGGGAGACCCTGAAACCCTCAAAAACTTCGTTGAAGAGTTCTACCACAAGTTTCCTGCTCAAAAGGTAGCACTAATCCTATGGAACCACGGTGACGGTTGGAGAAGCACTCAATCCTCCCGAGCAGCCAGTTCCGACGAGTGGAACGGAGACATTCTCTACATGTACGAGTTAAAAGGAGCTTTAGAGGACCTCCAAGAAAACGGTGTCAAGATAGACTTAATAGGTTTTGACGAGTGCCTAATGGGAGGATTAGAAGTTCTTGTTGACATTAAAGACTATGCTGAAGCTTTTGTAGTCTCAGAAAAGACAGAACCGGGATGGGGTTGGGACTATGAGCTTGTTATGAAAAAGCTCCTTGAAAACCTTGATACTGACGCCTATGGATTTGGAAAAATGATAGTTGATGCCTACCGAGAAGCCTATGGAAATTACATAGATAGCAACACCTTAGCAGTCTTTAAAAAAGAAGAGGTTGAAACTCTACTTTCTGCGGTTAACGAACTGGCAAATGCCTTAGATGGAAATAACTATTCTCTCTTCCAAGAAGCTAGAAGCGAAGCTTTAGATTTAGAGATTGATGTCTACCCCATGCCTGATTACGTAGACCTTTACTCCTTAGCAGAAAAGCTTTCAGAAAAAGGCCTTTCTTTACCGGCACTTGACACAATTAAAACGACAATTGCTAATGCCTATTCAGCACTGATAAACACGAACCTTAAAGGACTATACATCTATTTCCCAGAAACAGAAAACAATTATTCCACGTGTTACAGCTACCAGAGCCCAGCCCCCTGTTCTCCTTACGGTGGTGAAACTGTAAACGACTATTACAATCCTTTTGCAGCAGTTTCAAGTTGGGACGAAATGCTTGAAACCTACTTCTCCTTAGTAGGGAGTAACTGATGAGATCTAAAAGCTTAGGAGCTCTCCTTTTAGTTGGGAGCTCCCTTATCTCATGTGCCACTGTTAAAACCAGCGGAGAGTTAGAGATACGGTTTGAGAAGGTGGGAAACATAAAAGGAAACTGTCCCTCTTTCGTTGGAAAAGAGGTTCTTTTAAAGGCTACTTACTTGGGCTGGAACTGTCCCAAAGAGTGTAAGCCTCCAGCTATTACTCGCTCAGATACCTGCATCGCAGATGAAACGGGCTGTATATACCTTTTAGGAAGTGGAAAGTTAAACCCGATAAGCGATAAGGGAAGGATTTTTTTATTTAAAGGAAAAGTGGAGCTCTCTCCCTACAACAACACCTGCTACATAAGGGTAGAGAAGGTAGATGAAGTTAAGTGAGTTTAAGCTAATAGAGCTCCTTGCAAAGAAACTGCCCACCTTACCCCCAGAGGTTACTGTCGGGATAGGGGACGATACGGCCGTAATAAAAAAGGATGAAGGATATCTACTTCTGACTTCCGACGCCCTCGTTGAGGGAAGCCATTTCTTGAAAGAGTGGAAGGAAAAGCTCAACAACTTTTACTACTACTTAGGTAGGAAACTTCTCTCTATTTCCCTTAGCGATATTGCTTCTATGGGGGGCATCCCTGAGTATGCAATTGTCAATATAGGTCTTTCCGAAAAGACAGAAACAGAAGAAATGGAGGAGCTCTACGAGGGCCTTGCAGACTGCTGTAGAGAATTCTCCGTAACGGTTGTTGGTGGCGACACCGTCTCTTCAAAAACAGAGTTTTTTGATGTCACCCTTACAGGAAAATGCAAAAACTTTATGCTTCGCTCTGAGGCAAAACCGGGAGAGCTCGTAGCAGTAACGGGAACCTTTGGAGATAGTAGGGCTGGACTTGAAATACTGAAAGGAAAGGGAAAAGAAGATAACTACCTACTTGAGCGCTTCTTAAACCCCATACCGAGAGTAAAAGAGGGAGTTGAGGCAAGAAACTTAGGAGTGAAGTGTGGAACGGACGTTAGCGATGGACTCGTTTTTAACCTATATACGATAGCAAACTCTTCCAATGTCTCCATCCATATTGAAGGAGAAAAAATCCCTATCTCCCGTGAACTTCTAAATTTTGTAGGAAACTCTGAAATAGCCCTAAACTACGCCCTCTTTGGAGGAGAGGACTATGAGCTTATAATTACGCTCCCTGAGAACCTACAGGACAAGGTAGAAAGCTTAGGCTTTAAAGTAATCGGAGAGGTGAAAGAGGGAACCGGAGTATTCTTAGACGGAGAAAGATTACCAGAAAAGGGTTACGACCACTTTAAAACTTAGGAGGAGTTCTGTGAACCTTGTTGACTCTGTAATCTTAGGGATAGTTGAAGGAATAACCGAGTTCCTGCCAATCTCATCCACAGGCCACATGATTCTGGTTTCCCACCTACTTGGCCTGAAGCAGAATACCTTTGAAAAAACATTTGAGATAGCCATACAGCTTGGAGCAATACTTGCCGTAGTTTTTATCTACAAGGACAGGCTCTTAAAAGGTTTGGAGCTTTGGAAGAAGTTAATAGCCGCCTTCATTCCCACAGGAGTCATAGGGCTTGCTCTACATAGTTACGTTGAGGAGCTCTTTAGCCCTCTGGTTGTAAGCTTAGCCCTCATTTTCTGGGGTATAGTCTTTATACTTATGGAAATATCTTTAAAGAAAAAAGAACAGCCAATCTTAGACCCTGCAGAAGTCAGCTACAGTAAGGCAGTACTGATAGGTATCTTTCAGTCTCTCGCCATGATACCGGGAACTTCACGTTCTGGAGCTACCATAATAGGTAGTATGCTTCTTGGGATGAACAGAATAGCGGCCACAGAATTTTCTTTTCTTTTAGCGATACCAACTATGCTCGCGGCAACGGGCTTTGAAATCTTAAAGAATTTTCACACGCTCTCTCCGGAAAACGGACTTTTACTAATAACCGGCTTCGTTACAGCCTTTGTATTTGCCTTTCTCTCCGTAAAGTGGCTTTTAAGTTTTATAAAAACGCACACATTTATCCCTTTTGGTGTATACAGAATCATTGTCGGAGTAATTTTTTTAACGTTTATCCTATGAACCGCTGTGATATAATCAAGCAACAAATAAGAGTGGAAGGGCGGAAATGGCACTAAGTATGATAGACCTTTTAAAAGAAGTCGTTGAGCGGAAAGCCTCTGACCTCCACCTTGCCCCCGGAAGCCCTCCAAGGCTCAGAATAGACGGAAAGCTCGTCCCACTTGAAGAGTATGGAGTTCTATCCCCTTCAGATACAAAACAGCTTGTTTACAGTGTCTTAACAGATTTACAGAAGAAAAAACTTGAAGAAGAACTTGAACTTGATTTCTCTTTTGGAATAAAAGGAGTGGCAAGGTTTAGGGGTAACGCCTACTTTCAGAGGACAACCTTAGCAGCAGCTTTCAGGATTATCCCCTACGTTATTCCAAAGTTTTCTGACTTGGGACTCCCTCCAATCGTTGAGAACTTTGCCCATCAGGACAAGGGTCTCATCTTAGTTACAGGTCCAACAGGTTCTGGTAAATCAACAACCCTTGCTTCCTTAATAGACATAATTAACAGAACTTACTCCTACCACATCCTAACGATTGAAGACCCAATAGAGTTCGTTTATGAACACAAAAAGTCCTTAGTTACTCAAAGAGAACTTGGAACGGACACCAAGTCCTTTGCCAACGCCCTAAAGGCTGCCCTCCGTGAAGACCCAGACGTTATACTCGTCGGAGAGATGAGGGACCCAGAAACGATAGAGGCAGCGCTTACCGCAGCCGAAACCGGTCACTTAGTTTTCTCCACACTCCACACCAACTCTACAATAGAAACTATCAACCGTATCATTGACGTCTTCCCTGCAAACAAGCAGGCACAGGTAAGGACACAGCTCTCCTTTGTCCTCGTCGGGATAGTTGCCCAGAAACTCATAAAGAGGAAGAACGGAAAAGGAAGGGTAGTGGCGGCAGAAGTTTTCATTCCAACGCCTGCCATAAGAAACTTGATAAGGGAAAACAAGCTTCACCAAATCTACTCAATGATGCAGACCTCCCAAGCTTCAACCGGTATGATAACGATGAACCAGTCCTTGGCTAAGCTCTACTTAGAAGGAGAGATAGAGCTGGAAGACGCCCTAAGAGTCTCACCAGACCCGAGAGAACTTGAATCCCTCATAAAAGCCTACTCAAGGGAGTTTAGAAGGTAATGCCCGTTTACAAATACGTAGGAAGGGACGTTCTTGACAGAAGAAGGGTCGGAAGGATAGAGGCCGACAACGAGGAGCTGGCAAAGGAGATTCTCTTTACAAGGGGCGTTGTCACCGTAGAGAAGTTAAAGGAAGATAAGTCCTTTTTAAGTACTGAAATAGACCTCTCCTTCTTAGAAAAGATTTCATTAAAGGACCTCTTAATTTTTACGAGGCAGCTCCACGCAATGGTTAACGCAGGAATTCCCCTCGTTACTTCCCTTAAAATTATTCAGGACCAAATACCAAATAAAAAGCTAAGAAAGATAATAGACGAGCTCGCCTCCTTTATAGAGGAAGGAGGAAGGTTTTCAACCGCTCTAAACAAGTATAGGAACGTCTTTGGAGACCTTTACATTAACATGATAAGGGCAGCGGAAGAGGCCGGAACCTTAGAAGAAACTTTACACCGCCTTGCGACCTACCTTGAGAAGATAGAAAGTTTAAGAGGAAAAGTTAAAAGTGCCCTATTCTACCCGGTCATGGTTCTCGTAATTGCGACAGTGATTGTAGTTGGAATCTTAATGTTCGTCATTCCCACTTTCCAACAGCTCTACGCGGACTTAGGGGGACAACTTCCGGCCCTTACTCAGATGGTCATAAACATGAGCCAAGCCTTAAGGGACTACATAGGTTGGGTATTCCTCGGTTTAGTCGCTTTCGTTGTGGCTATGTCACAAATTAGGAAAATCCCTCAAGTTAAGTTCTTAACCGATATGATTCTCTTAAAAGTTCCGATTTTTGGAAACCTCATCTTAAAGAGCAACATTGCAAGCTTTGCAAGAACCCTTTCTTCAATGATTGCAAGCGGTTTAAACATACTTGACGCCCTCGCAATAGCAGCAAAAACTACGAGCAACGAGGTTATAAGAAAGGCCATAGACAACGTAAGAAGCCAAGTAGAAAGAGGTATTGGAGTTTCTACAGCTCTTTCAAGGAACTCCGTTTTTCCTCCTATGCTCGTTAACATGGTAGCTACAGGTGAAGAGGCCGGTAATATGGATGAAATGCTTTCTAAGGTGGCCGAGTTCTACGAAGAAGAAGTGGATAGAACGGTGGAGGCACTAACTTCACTCATAGAGCCAATGATGATGGTCTTTATTGGTGTGATTATTGGATTCATCATAATTGCCATGTACCTACCGATATTCAAGATGGGAGAACTCATAAGGTAAGGTAAAAGCGCTCTCTTATAATATCCTTTATCCTGTCAGCCCAGCGCTTTCCGGTAACTTTTTTAAGCTCTCTATTTCCTATTTTTAAAACTGGAACGGCATCTTCCCTTGCGCTCGTTATAAAGACCTCATCGGCCTGAAGGAGCTCCCTCAGCGTAAAGAACCCCTCAATACAGGGCACTCCCATTGTTTTAAGGAGCTCCAGTATAAAAGCCCTCCTTGTGCCGGGAAGACAGCCGGTTTTAAGTGAAGGAGTGTAGAAAACGCCATCTTTAACAAAAAAGATGTTTGCAAAGGCAGTTTCGGAGATAAAACCGTCTGGCGAGAATAAAAGAGCCTCATCTCCTCCGGCTTTTTTTGCAGTTTCCAAGGCAAGGATGGAATCCATTATGTCAATCGTTTTATGGAGAGAGAGCCCCGAATAACAGCGCTTAACGCTTCTCACAGGGATAAGGTGAACCTTTTCTCTCTTTTCACAGGGACGAACCGTTACTTCTGTAGAACCATCCCTATAAAGGGTAAATCTAACGAGGGATACCGGATACTTGGCATGGTTTAGAAGGAGCTCCCCGAAAGACTCTTCATCTAAGGAGAAAGGAATTCCTAAGCAACGGGAGCTCTTTAAGATTCTCTCAAAGTGGTAGCGAAGGAGAACGGGAGCTCCGTTCTCAACCCTTACAGTTTCAAAAATTCCAAAGTATCTGTCCATTTCTTAGTCCCTTCTACTTCTCAGGGCATTTCAACTCAAGATGTCAAGATTAGGAGAATCTACACATCCGAGTATTCAGGGAACAGGTCACAATCTCCCGCTCACTTTTTCGGGCATTTCAACAAAGGAAGGAATCTTTAGATGCAAAATCTACTCTCAAAAGAGTCGCAATCCCGCTCACTTTTTCGGGCATTTCAAGTATTGAAACAGTCTGGAAAGGCATTGACGGAGGTCTTGTTGGTCGCAATCCCGCTCACTTTTTCGGGCATTTCAAGTGTGCCCCAGCTTCTTGCTGTCATTCGCTCCAAAGAGTCGCAATCCCGCTCACTTTTTCGGGCATTTCAAGAGCAAAAAATTGGAAATGTTGGAAATCAACATCTCCAGAACTTAAGACTTCCATCAAATTCTATAACTCATTGAAAAATCTAAGCTCAGAGCAAAAAGCTTCAGTGTACTGAACTATGCCCTGTTTACCTTATTCAGCTTTCAAAGACCTTATTTGTATTGTAACAAAAATTTAAGAAAGTCTGTAGTTTACGTGGCTTTCAAAGACTTTTGCTATTCTGTCAAGGGCTTCTAAGGGAAGGTCTTTACTCTTTTCCTTTTCAAAGGACTCCTTTGTGAGCTGAGTGGCAAGCTTTGAAAGGTATCTGCTCCAAGGAACAGAGTCTTTTGTAATGCAGTTATTGCAAACAACTCCTCCTTTTTCAAGTGAAAAGGCCTGAAAGCTTTTAGAACCGCAGGAAACGCACCGGTTAAGCGTCGGGAAAATCCCTTCCAGAAAGGAAAATTTCAACAAAAACATGGTATATGCCAATTGAAAACTCTCTTTAACCTGAAAGTACCTGTCAATAAGCGTAAAAAGTTTTCTGTTTGCCGGAAGGTGAAAGGGTAAAAGTAGCTTAGCTATCCGTGATAGGTAAAAGAACTCCTCCTGAGATTCTGGAAAGGACGGACGTATGAGCTTAAACTCCTGAAGCTCAAAGTCCTCTCCCTTTTGAAGAACTTTAAAACGGGAAAGGGAAAATAGGTCAACAGCCAAGGGGAAATCTCCCCTCTTGAGCTTTACTATCAGACCTACCTTCCCTATCCTATCGCTGTAAATGGCAATCTGCCTTAACTTTTCACCTATCTGCCTTGAGTAGATAACAAAGCCTTCAAGCTCCATTAAACGTTAAACCGGAAGTAGATTATGTCCCCGTCCTGCACGACGTAGTCCTTTCCTTCAAGCCTCATGAGTCCCTTTTCTTTACAGGCCTGAAGTGAACCTTCTTTAATGAGGTCCTCATAACGGATAACTTCTGCCCTGATGAAACCTCTCTCAATGTCAGAGTGAATCTTTCCGGCTGCCTGAGGAGCTTTTGTTCCTCTCTTTATAGTCCAAGCCCTAACTTCCTGCTCTCCTGCCGTGAAGAATGTAACCAAGTCAAGGAGCTTATAACCTTCTCTAATGACGACGTTGAGTCCCGGCTCTTCCATGCCGAGCTCTCTTAGGAGCTCCTCCTTCTCCTCTCCTTCAAGCTCTGCAAGTTCTGCTTCAAGCTTTGCACACACCTTTATAACGGGAGCTCCCTCCTTCTCAGCCAACTCCCTAACCTGTCTAACAAGGTCGTTGTCCTCAAGTAAGCCCTCTTCATCAACGTTCGTAACGTACATAACTGGCTTGGCAGTAAGGAGTGCAAGCTCCTTTACAACGCGCTTTTCCTCTTCACTAAACTCATCAAGGTAGGGGTAAATCCTCTCTCCCCTCTCTAAGATTTCCTTTAGCTTTTCAAGGGCTTCAACTTCAGCCCTTGCCTTTTTGTCTCCGGCCTTCGCCTGTTTTGAAACTTTCTGGAGTCTTTTTTCAACGCTCTCAAGATCTTTCAGGACAAGTTCAACGTTAATGGTTTCTATATCCCTTAAAGGGTCTACGCTTCCGTCAACGTGGACGACGTTTTCATCTCTAAAGCACCTTACAACGTGGGCTATAGCGTCAACGCTCCTTATGTGGGCAAGGAACTGGTTACCGAGTCCCTCTCCCTTACTTGCACCCCTCACAAGGCCGGCAATATCAACAAACTCTATGGTAGTAGGAGTTACTTTTTTGGGCTTTACTATCTCTGCTATTTTGTAGAGTCTCTTATCTGGAACGGGAACAACCCCCACGTTTGGGTCTATCGTACAGAAAGGGTAGTTTGCTGCCTCTGCCTTTGTAGAGTTCGTCAAGGCATTAAAGAGGGTAGATTTGCCAACGTTTGGAAGCCCTACAATTCCACACTTAAATCCCATCTCCACATCCCTTAAAAAGTTTTCGCTTAAAAGTAGGCCAAAAGGGGAGAAAAATCCATCCTCAGAGTTTCCTAAGGGTAAGGTTAAGAACGCGATAGCCAAGTGGAAAAGAGCCCTTTTCCTCAAAGAAACGGTAAAAGAGCTCCACCAACTTCCTGTTAACCTTCACTCTCCTAAAAGGGTTTCTCGCTCCAAGACGGTTTAAGACCCTCAAAGCCTCCCTTGGAGAGGGGAATTTCTTTTCTAAGTAACACCTTTCAAACTCTATCAGCTCAAAATTGCTAAAAGCCTTAAAGACATCCTCTTCCTTTGGAAATGTAAAGAGTTTGTCATCCTCACCGAAAACTGCCCTGTGGGCTAAGTTCCACGCCGAAAGGAGCTTTTCAAGGCTTCCCTCAACTGGAATAGAGGCTAAAAAGTAGCCTCCATCCTCTAAGACCCTGAAGATTTCTGAAGAACAGGTGGAGAGCTCCATCCACTGGAGGGAAAAGTTTGAAAAGACAACTTTAAAGCTCCCCTCTTTAAAGGGGAGGAGCTCCCCATCTCCAGCGACGGCCAACAGACCACGCCTTTTACACTCTGTAACCATGGCAGTTGAGATATCCAAGGCGAAAACGCCTTTCCAGCCCTCAAAGAGCTTCCCAGTCCCAGAACCGAGGTCTAAAAGGGGAAAGGGATTTTGAAGGAGCTTCAACCTTTTTAACAGGCGTTTCCCTGCCTCAAGCTGAAAAGTTGCGTACCTGTCGTACTCCTTAGCAGCCCTTGAAAAGTTTTCCTTTATTTTCTCTTTCATGGCAGGCTAAAATATATGAGAATGGAGGAGGATTTCAGCATGTCTTGGATAGAGAGAAGGAAGACAAGAACTGTTTACGTAGGAAATGTCCCCATAGGAAGTGAGCATCCGATAGTTGTCCAGTCAATGACAAATACCTTCACTGAAGACGTTGAGACGACGGTAGCCCAGATTAAAGAGCTTGAAAGGGTTGGCTGCGAAATCGTTAGGGTCGCAGTTCCATCGGTAAAGGCAGCAGAGGCGATAAGGGAGATAAAGAAGAGGATTTCCATCCCCTTAGTTGCAGATGTCCACTTTGACCACAGACTTGCCCTCCTCTCAATAGAAAACGGTGCAGACTGCGTCAGGATAAACCCGGGAAACATCGGTGCAGAGTGGAAGGTGAAGGAGGTAATCGCCTTAGCAAAGGAGAGGGGAATTTCTATAAGAATTGGCGTTAACTCCGGCTCAATACCAAAGAACATCCTTGCAAAGTACGGCAAACCCTCACCAGAAGCCCTTGCAGAAACGGCTATCAACTACGCCAAGTTCTTTGAAGACTGTAGCTTCACAAACATAAAGTTTTCAATAAAGGGCTCAGAAGTTAAAAGCACAGTCATTGCCAACAAAATTTTTGCCGAAAAGACCGATTATCCTTTACACATAGGCATAACTGAGGCCGGAACGCTCCTTTCTGGAGCAGTCAAGTCCGCCATTGGAGTTGGAATACTCCTTTACGAGGGAATAGGCGACACCATCAGGATTTCACTTTCTGCACATCCAAAGGAAGAGGTCAGAGTAGCCTATAAGATACTCTCTGCTTTAGAGCTCAGGAAAAGGGGAGTTGAGGTTATCTCCTGTCCAACCTGCGGTAGGTGCTCAGTTGACGTTGAAACGATAGCTCATGAGGTAGAGGAAAGGCTTTCCCACATCAGGAAGCCCTTAAAAGTAGCTGTAATGGGCTGTGCAGTAAACGGTCCCGGAGAGGCAAAGTTTGCTGACGTAGGAATAGCCGGAGCTGGAGACCACTTCATTCTCTTTTTAAAGGGCAAGGTGATTGATAAACTTACACAAGAGGAGGCATTAGAGCGGCTCGTGGAAGAGGTAGAAAAACTGGCGGAGGAAGAATGTTAAAGCAATCTGTTTTCTTGGAGGGTTTAAAGCTCCACGTAAAGTGTGGAGTATATGAAGAAGAGAGGACCCTTGGCGTTCAGGTTGAGGTAAGCGTGAAGATAACCTCTGAAAAGTTCGTTGACTACAGGGAGCTCCACGATACGATACTAAAAATCGCCAAAGAGAGGGTATTTGTCTACCTTGAGGACTTTGCAATGTTCCTTCTCGGCGTAATCAGGAAAAAGTGGGAAGCAGATTCAGTTATAATAGAAATTACCAAGGTCAGCGTACCGTTCCAGCACAGCTTCAAACGCGTTGGAATTGAATTGATATGGGAAAGCGATGGAAAAAGGGAAAAACGGAACGATTAGGTGTAAGACCTTAGAAAAGCTCCGCAAGAAGAAAAAACTATCAGTAGAAGAACTCCAGTTTATCACGTCCGTAGCTAAGGAAGAGCTAAAGTTCTTAGCCCGGAACAACATTCCCCTCATACCGGAAAACTACATCCTGTGGTTTGAGATATTCTGCTACATCTTAGAAAACAACCTAAAGCTCAACGACTTAGAGATAATTGGCCTCTTCAAGACCAAGTACCCAACGGCCAAGAAAATAGAGAGCGTCTTAGTAGAGGTAGAAGCTGAGGACAGGAGAGTTATCCAGCAGATAGCCAACAGTATAAGCTCAGAAATTGACGCCTTAGTATCAACCCTCCAAAAGCACCTACAGTCCCTTAAAGATAAAGAATCCTCAGTAAGAGAAATAAGGGAAAACATAGAGGACCAAACCGTTAAGGGAATGCTCACAAAGGTTATTGAGGAACTTCAGGCAATAAGGGAACAGAACGAACACCTCAAGAAGAAACTTGAAGAGTCCAACCAGCAAATCAAAAAGCTTTCTCAGGAGCTTGAAACTACAAAGAAAGAGGCAACGACGGACTTTTTAACGAGAGTGGCCAACAGGGCCAGCTTTGATAGAGCTCTCAGCGATATGGTTCAGGACTTCTACAAGAGGAACTACCCATTTGTCCTCTTACTGATTGACATAGATAATTTTAAGAAGATAAACGATACGTACGGACATCAGGCAGGAGATTACGTACTACAGGAACTGGCAAGGGTAATAAAAGAACAGCTTAGGGCCAGAGATTTAGTCGCCCGCTACGGAGGAGAAGAGTTTGCGATTCTCCTTCCCGGAGTAACCTTCAGTCAGGCTGTCAGGATAGCTGAAAGAATACGAAAAGCCGTAGAAAAGCACCTCTTTAAATACCGCGACGTAGAGATACCCGTAACAGTGAGCATTGGCGTCGCAGTTATGAGGGATGGCCTTGACGAAACGTTCCTTGTAGAGAAAGCCGACAAAGCCCTCTACTTAGCAAAGAGAATGGGTAAAAATCAAGTAAGAACAGACTTAGACGTGGAGCTTGAAGAGTGAGAGTCCTTCTCCACATCTGTTGCGCTCCCTGTGCCTGCTACCCCTTGAAAGTTCTGAAAGAAAAAGGTTTTGAGGTCGTAGGGTTATGGTATAACCCCAACATCCACCCCTGCACAGAGTTCGTTAAGCGTATGGCCACCGTAAAAGAGCTTGAAAAGTTAGAGAACATAAAAGTCATTTACTTTGAAACCTACGAGCCGGAAAAGTGGTTCAGAGAAGTTGCCTTCAGAGAGGAAAAGCCCGTTAGGTGTCAAATCTGCTACTCCATGAGGCTTGAGATGGCCGCTGCCGTTGCAAAGAAGGGAAAGTTTGACTACTTTACCTCTACCCTCTTTTACAGCAAGTACCAAAAGCGAGAGCTGATGCTACCCTTAGCAGAGAACGCTTCAAGAAAGTTCGGAGTAAAGTTCTTGGACATAGACTTTAGAGAAGGCTGGTCAGAAGGTATTGAAATTTCTAAAAGTTACAAGCTCTACCGTCAGCAGTACTGTGGGTGTCTTTACTCTGAAAAGGAAAGGTACTGTCCAAAGAAGACAGTAAAAGCCGACTGGGTTATAAACCAAGTACTCAAAGAGGCCGAAAGGGTTTCAGAGTTTTTCAAGAAGGAGTAAGCGTTGGTAATCTGGGGCAGAAACGCCGTTGAGGAGGCAGTAAAGTCGAGAAAGGCTATTGAGAAGGTTTACCTTCAGTACGGGAAGTTTTTTGAGCCTGAGTTTTTGGAGCTCCTTGAAAAAAGGAACATCAGGTTTCAGTGGACAAAGAAAAAACAGCTTGAAAAGCTAACAGGAACTACAAAACACCAAGGGATAGTAGCAATCCTCTCACCTATTAGCTACCTTAGCGATGAAGAGCTGTTTAAGCTCACAGTAAAGAAGAAATCTTTCTTTGTAGTCTTAGACGGAATTACAGAGCCCCAAAACCTTGGAACGGTAGCGAGAACTGTAGAATCCTTTGGAGGGACAGGTCTTCTCCTGCCAACAAAAGGCTCAGCTCCCATCAACGAGGTAGCAGTAAAGGCCTCCTCCGGCGCGATACTACACCTTAAGGTGTCAAGAGTTCCCGACCTAACGGCTTCGCTAATTAAGTTCAGGTCCTTAGGAGGAAAGATTTACGCCGTTGAAACAGGTGGAAAGGACATAAGGAAGGTAGCATTTAAAAAACCCTTAGCCCTCATCCTTGGGTCAGAAGGTAGGGGAATTAGCGGGAAGCTCTTAGAACTTTCTGACGAAATAGCAACAATACCCCTTTCTGGGAAAACTCCTTCACTAAACGTTTCTGTCGCTACGGGAATTGCTGTCTGGGAGGTTGTCAGATAACATCCAAGCTCCTATAGCTCCGCTAAACTCTCCAAGCTCTGCCAGCTTAATGGTAAGTTCTTTTAATGTAAGAGGAAAAGCCTTTTCCCTTACAAGCCTTTCCGTCATATCCACAATCTCAGGGTAGTTTGAGGGAATACCCCCAGCAAGGACAACAACGTCCGGGTTAAAAATGTGAACTAAGTTCATAACTCCAACAGAGAGGTACTCTACCATCTTCCCAACGGCCTGTTTTGCCTCAGGCTCTCCAAGTAACGCCCGCTGGATTACCTCATGGGAGGGTAGTTTTCTTCCAGATTTAGAGAGATAGAGCTTTTCAAGGCCGTAGGAAGAAACGTAAGCTTCAAGACAGCCTCGCCTACCACAGCGACACGGCCAGCCATCCTTCTCTACAACCGTGTGGCCAACCTCCATTGCAGCCCCTGAAGTGCCCAGAAGGAGCTCCCCCTTTAAAACAGCACCACCTCCAAGACCCGTTCCAATCGTTAAACAAACAAGAAGTGAGCTCCCCCTTCCGGCTCCACGGAAGTACTCTGCGTAGGCAGCGGCAGTAGCGTCGTTAACGGTGAGGACGGGAACGTGGAGCTCCTTTTCAAGGAGGAACTTCAAGGGAGTACCGTTTAGAAAGGACAGGTTCGGAGACTCCGTTACGACACCTTCACGGATATCTACCAATCCAGCAACGGCCACTCCAACTCTACCAGCACGAGCCTTCTGCACCTTTTTAGCTATTATGCTGACTATTCCTTCAACACTCCTTGGAGTCTTTACCTTCTCTACTCTCCTACCGTCAAAAAGTTTTATAAAAGTTCCTCCGATATCAAAGCCAAGCCTCAAAGCTTTACCTCTGAGAGAGTAGTCGCAGCCCTTTCAGGAGGTACGGGGTTCACGTAAAAACCACTGCCAAGCTCCAGTCCCCCCTGAACCGTTAGCCTCGGAACTATTTCTATATACCAGTGGAAAAAGAGTTCCGACTGGGGAAAGAGAGGAGGAGAGGAATGGATGTAGAGGTTGTAGGGAGGGTCATCAAGAGCCCTGTAAAGTTTTTTTAAGGCTTTTAAAAGAGCATCGGCAAGCCCTTCAAGGTGTTCATCGTTAAGCTTAGAAAAATCGCAAGAGTGAAACTTTGGCATTACCCTCAGCTCAAAGGGAAAAAGAGAGTAAAAGGGACAGTAAACGGCAAAGGAGGTATTCTCGTAAACTACCCTCTTCCTTTCCTTAAGCTCAAAACTTAACTCATCACACAGGTAACACCTTCCAACTTTCAGATAGTACTTCCTGCTCTGCTCAATAACCTTCCTTATAGCCGTCGGCACAAGAGGTAAAGCAATCATTTGCGAGTGGGGATGAAAGATACTCGCTCCGGCCTCCCTCTTGTAATTCTTAAAGACGAGAACGTACTTGACCCTCCTATCCGAATAGAGCTCCCTCATCCTCTCTCTGTAAACAGAGAGAAGGTCTTTCAGTTCTCCTATAGAAAAATCGCTTACACGCTTAAAGTGGTCGGGAGTATCTATAACAACCTCGTGAACTCCAAAGCCTTCAATGGCCGAATAAAAGTCTTCCCCTTTCTCAAGGGGTAAAGTCTCCTTTCTAAGGACAGGATACTTATTCGGAATTACTTTAACTCTCCACTCATCCGGTTTAGCCCCCTCCTCCCTAAGGGCAAATACCTCCTGAGAAAGGGCCTTAGGCTCAAAAGGGCACCTTGATGGGTCTACGTTTTCAGACTGAGAGCTCTGAGAAAAGTCGTGGGGACGGTTCTGTCTCTCTGGAGCTACAATTACCCAAGTATCAAGGAGGTAGTTATACCTTATCTCCGACCTACCTTTACTCACCCTTCCTTAGTTCCTCTAAGGCAAACTTCTTACCGATTTCAACGGCCGGCTGACCGTATGGATTCACCTTCATTAGCCTTGCCATCCCAACGGTGGCAATCATGTAGGTCATAAACAGGTAACCAAGCTCAAACTCTGAGAGCTCAGGAATTTCAAAAACTATCAATGGTCTTCCTCTTTCCCTTAAAGCACGAAGAGCTCCCTTAAACTCTGCTTCCATTACCTCAGAGAGCCTTTTACCCGCCAAGAACGGTAGAATCTCTGTCTTTCTCGGAAGTACAAGATCTTCCGGATACCTCTTTATTAGAAAGAACTGATAGACCTTATCGTCTGGACCATCCATAAAGAGCTGAAAAACGCTATGACGAGAAGGTGTCCCTATAGCCTTCACAGGAGTTTGTCCTTTCCCATCCTTACCTAAGGATTCTCCCCACAGTTGAGCGTACCATTCTGTAAATTCCCTCAGATAATTTGAATAAGGTACCAGAACAGAGTTTATCCTACCTTCAAGGTAGTGGAGAAATTTACACGCTCCCAGCTTTAGACCTACTTCTGCCTCTTTTACAGCTCTTTGAGCTCCCCCTATAAAAGTTCTAATATCGTATCCTACAAAAGCTGCCGGAAAAAGTGCCACAGAGGTAAAGACAGAAAAACGGCCTCCTACCTCCTCTGGAACGGGAAGAAAAGGAGAACCAACTCTACTTGCAAGCCTTTCAAAGCTCTTACCTAAATCCCCAATGAAGAGCAAGTGTTTTTCAAAGTTGGGAACTTCATTCCTTAACTTTTCCAAGACGACATTTAGTATAGCTACAGTTTCAAGGGTTCTTCCAGACTTACTAACAAAGACAAAGAGCGTCTTTCCAAGATCTAACTTTTTCAAGGTTCTTGAAATCAGTAAAGGGTCAACGTTATCAAGGAAGAGGAGCTCCCTTTTCGCCTTATAACATAAAGCATCATGAAGGGCCATACTTCCAAGTGAAGACCCTCCCATTCCAACAACTACAAGGGTTGAGAAATACTCCCTCAATTTCTCAGCCGTTCTCTCTATTTCTAAGAGCTCCTCTTCCCCTACAAAGCGTATAAAAGGCATATCCTTCGGATTTATAAGTAGAGGAAGCTCTTCCTTCTCTACCACTTCCTCAATATGTTCCTTGGTGTACCCAGCAAAATCAAAAGAGACGCCTACGCCCATATAAGTAACTCTCCCTAAGAATCAGGCTGTAGGCGTTAGTATACAGTTTCTTCTTCGTAAATTCCAAGTTTCCTCTCAATCTCATAGAGAGCTCTTATCACCTCAAGGATAGAGTCGGGGTTTATGGAAATTGTGTCTATTCCTTTCTCCACCAAGAACTGGGCAAAGTCTGGATGGTCTGAAGGGGCTTGACCACATATACCAACCTTCCTTCCGTGCCTTTTAGCAGCATCTATTGCCATAGAAACCATTCTCTTAACGGCCTCGTTCCTCTCATCGTAGATGTGGGCAACAAGGCCTGAGTCCCTATCAACTCCAAGGGTTAGCTGAGTAAGGTCGTTAGAACCTATGGAGAAACCGTCAAAGATTTCTGCAAACTGGTCGGCAAGAATCACGTTAGACGGGAGCTCACACATGACGTAGACCTGAAGGCCGTTCTTTCCTCTCTCAAGACCGTACTCCTTCATAACTTCAAGAACTCTCCTTCCCTCTTCGGGAGTACGACAGAAAGGTATCATCACAATCACGTTGTCAAGTCCCATCTCCTCCCTTACTTTCCTTATGGCAAGACATTCAAGGCCAAAGGCCTCCTTAAAGTTATCCGAGTAGTAACGGGCAGCTCCCCTCCAGCCGAGCATTGGATTCTCTTCCTTAGGCTCAAAGTACTTACCACCAAGGAGGTTTGCGTACTCGTTGGACTTAAAGTCGGAAAACCTAACGACTACAGGCTTTGGATAGAAAGCTGCAGCAATCCTCGCTATTCCGTAGGAAAGCCTATCAATGTAGAACTGCTTCTTATCCTCGTAGCCTTTCGTTCTCCTCTCTATCTCCTCAGCAAGCTCTGGGTCTAACTCCTTTATCTCCTCAAACCTTATCAGGGCGTTCGGGTGGATTCCTATGTAGTTGTTTATGATAAACTCCTCCCTTGCAAGACCTACGCCGGCATTGGGTAAGAAGGAAAGGTCAAAAGCTCCTTCGGGAGTTGCAATGTTGAACATGATTGGGGTTTTGGGCATGGGGAGCTCTGCAAGGTCTACCTCCTCAACCTCGTAGGACACCTTTCCGTCATAAACGTAGCCCGTACTACCCTCAGCACAGGATACAGTTACGCTCTGTCCTTCCTTCAATACTTCTGTAGCGTTGCCAGCTCCAACTATGGCAGGAACTCCAAGCTCCCTTGCTACAATTGCTGCGTGGCAGGTTCTTCCTCCTCTATTTGTAACTATCGCAGAGGCCTTTTTCATTATAGGTTCCCAGTCTGGGTCGGTCATGTCGGTTACAAGGATATCTCCCTCCTCAAACCTCTCAGCTTCTTCTAAGGACATCAGGATTTTCACCTTACCTTCAGCAACCTTCCTTCCAACGGCTATTCCAGAAACAAGAAGTTTCCTCTGTCTCTCCTCTGGAGGTTCTGTAATCCTGTAAACGGTTATCTTGTTAAAGTCTTTCTGGGAGTGAACGGTCTCAGGACGCGCCTGAACGATGTAGAGTTTACCTGTGGTTCCATCCTTCGCCCACTCAACGTCCATAGGAGTCCAGCGACCGTTCTTCTCAGAGTAGTACTTCTCTATCTCAACTATCCAGTTGGCAAGGGTTAGAACCTCTTCGTCGGTAAGACAGAACCTATCCCTATCCTTGAGGGGAACAGAAACTACCTTTACCGGCTTCTTCTCACTATCGCCGTAAATCATCTTTAACTGCTTATCTCCAAGCCTCTTCTCAATTATCGCTTTATAGCCCTTGGCAAGGGTAGGCTTAAAAACGACCCACTCGTCGGGAACGACAGCTCCCCTTACCACCATTTCTCCAAGCCCGTAAGAGCCGGTAATCAAGACCACATCCCTGAAACCGCTCTCTGTGTCTATTGAGAAACCTACCCCAGCAGCTGCAAGGTCAGACCTGACCATTTTCTGAATTCCAACGGACAGGGCGACCTGAAAGTGGTCAAATCCAAAAGTCTCCCTGTAGGAGATTGCTCTATCGGTAAAGAGAGAAGCAAAGCACTTCTTAACTGCATTAAGCAGGCTATCAACACCCCTTACGTTAAGGAATGTATCTTGCTGGCCGGCAAAAGAAGCATCTGGCAGGTCCTCTGCAGTTGCCGATGACCTTACGGCAACGTCAACGGTCTCAAGGCCAAACTTCTTAGAGAGCTCCCTATAGTAAGTTTCAATCATCTTCTCTAAATCCTCGGGGAAGTCACCGCTCCTTATAAGCTCTCTAATTTTTTCTCCTCTCCTTTGAAGGTCGTTAACGTCATTTACGTTGAGTCCTTTTAAAATCTCCTTTATCTTTTCTTCAAGGTTGTTGTATTCCAAGAAGTACCGATAAGCGGCGGAAGTAACGACAAAACCTTCCGGTATATGCACCCCCTTAGGGGAAAGAGCCTTTATCATCTCCCCTAAGGAAGCATTTTTACCGCCTACAAGAGGAACGTCCTCAATGCCAACTTCATCAAGCCAGACGACAAGCTTTTCCCTTTCCATACCTTCCCCCTTTTTTCTTTATCGGCAAATGTTATCCTCCATCATTAAGTACTGGTCAAAAGTAAGGCCAATACCAACAAGGGCAGCGGGCAAGAAGAATACCTTTGGAACTTCTACAACAAGCCTTTTAATCCCGAGTTCTGAAAGAACAAGTTCAAAGAGTTCTTTCATGGACATAACCTTCTCACCGCAAAGTTCAAAAGTTCCCGTAACGTCCCCGTAAATAGCCTTCCTTACTGAATCCACCACCTTCTCCACGCTAACCGGCTGAACTTTCATCTTAGGGGCAGGAATTATAGGAGTAAAGCGAGAAAAGAAACGCAAATCCTCATAGAGCTTCTGTTCCTCCCCCAAAACGATAGAGGGCCGAAAGATAGCGTAAGGAACGCCGGAGCTCCTAATGAACTCCTCTGCTTTCCACTTACTTTGATGGTATCTACTTCTACTGTTAGGTCTAACACCTAAAGCAGATATATGGATAAACTTTCTAAGGTTTACTCTCTTTGCAGCTTCAACAAGCCGTTTTGTAAGCTCAAAGTGAACTTTTTCGTAGGTATTGTTTCCTTTTTCCACAAGAATTCCGATTAAGTTAACAATTACGTCTGGCTTAGAATCAACAACCAACTCTCCAATTTTTTCTTCAGAGAACTGAACAAAAGTTGCCTTCGGGTATTTTGTTTTTAGCTTTTCACTCCTTGAAAGGAGTATAAGGTTTTCCTGTGGTAATGCCTTTATAAGGTGAGAAGCTATAAAACCCGATGCCCCAGTTATCAGGATTTTACTTATAGCCCCTCTTTTTTCTTTTCCCTCACTTAACCCCATAACCTAAACCATAGCAGACGAAAAAAATTTCCCGTATAAGTGGATTATACCAACAACCATACTTTGTTAGGAGTAAATCTTGAGAACGTTGTAAAGGGTATCCCTCTCTACAGGTACTTTGCCAGCCTCCTTTATAAGCTTTATGAGCCTGCTCTTTGGTAAGAACTCTCCAGCCTTAGCGCCAGCCGCCTGAGTTATATCTTCCTCCCTCACAGTCCCATCAATGTCGTCAGCTCCAAACTGAAGGGCAACCTGAGCGATTTTTTCTCCAAGCATTACCCAGTAGGCCTTTATGTGAGGGAAGTTGTCAAGAATTAGACGGGAAACAGCAATAGTCTTAAGCTCATCAACTCCCGTAGTATAGGTTGCCCCCGGTATTTCCGTATTTAGAGGGTGGAAGGCAAGAGGAATGAAGGTCTGGAAACCTCCCGTCTCGTCCTGAGCTTCCCTCAGCCTTAAGAGGTGGTCTACTCTGTCAACGTAGGACTCTACATGGCCAAAGAGCATTGTTGCGTTTGTCTTGAGCCCCAACCTGTGAGCTGTTTTATGAATCTCAAGGTACTCATCACCAGTTATCTTGTCGGGACATATCTCCTTTCTCACGCTTTCAGAGAAAATCTCTCCACCACCCCCCGGAAGTGACCCCAAACCTGCCTCTATCAAGTCTATAAGAGTGTCAGCGATACTTTTGTTTCCCTTTTTGGCTATATACTTAATCTCCTCTGCAGTGTAAGCTTTGATGTGGAGCTCCGGAAACTCTTCCTTCACAGTCCTAACAATCCCAATGAACTGCTCGTAGCTCCAGTCAGGGTGAAGCCCTCCAACTATGTGAACCTCTGTTAAGCCTGAAACCTCTTCACTGTACCTTTTTAGTTTTTCAATAACTTCTTTAACGGTAAGCTCGTAAGCGCCACTTTCACCTTTTTTCTTCCTAAAGGCGCAGAACTTACACGTTCCTACGCATATGTTCGTAGGTGTTATATGGACGTTAACGTTAAAGTAGGCGAATTTACCGTTCTTCTTCTCTGCTACGTAGTTTGCTAAAAGTCCAAGAACGGGGAGCTCCGAAGATTCAAAAAGGGTAAGCCCCTCCTCAAATGAAAGCCTCTCTCCCGAGAGAACCTTTTCCGCGATACTTAAGAGCTTTCTGTCCTTTACCAGAGAAAGTATCAGCTCCTCCATTCCTACCTCAGTAGACCCTCAGAACGTTGTAGACAGTGTCCCTCTCTACCGGAATTTTACCCGACTCCTTTATGAGCCTTATAAGCCTTTCCTTTGGCATAAAGGAGCCCTCTTTAGCGCCGGCAGAGCGGGTTATGGACTCCTCAACGACAGTCCCGTCAAGGTCGTTAACCCCAAAGTGAAGAGAAACTTGGGCAAGCTTTTCACCAAGCATTATCCAGAAGGCCCTTATATGGCGGAAGTTATCAAGGAGAAGCCTTGCAACGGCAAGCATCTTTAAGTCGTCAAAGCCCGTTGTAAAGTTCCCTCCAAGCTCAGTATTTAAAGGATGGTAGGCAAAGGAGATAAAGGCCTGAAAGCCTCCTGTTTCGTCCTGAAGTTCTCTGAGCCTTAAAAGGTGATCAACCCTATCTGAATAAGTCTCCACGTGGCCGTAGAGGATAGAGGCGTTTGTCTTAAGACCAAGCCTGTGGGCAGTTTTGTGAATTTCAAGGTACCTCTCTGCAGAAAGTTTTTCAGGGCAGAGCTTTTCTCTAAGCTTCTCGTTAAAGATTTCTGCCCCACCACCGGGAAGAGAGCCAAGACCGGCCTCTATTAAGTCCATGAGAACTTCTTCCACAGATTTGCCGGAAATCCTGCACAGGTAGTCAACTTCTTCCGCTGTAAAGGCTTGAACGTGAACGTGGGGAAAGTTTTCCTTGATTTCCTTAATGAGGTTCACGTAGTAGCTGTAGTCCCAGTCAGGATGAAGTCCACTAACTATGTGAATTTCTGAAACTCCTTCAAACTCCTCTATTTTCCTAAGAACCTCCTCAACACTTAGGGCGTACGCTCCATCCTCTCCTTTCCTTTTCCTGAAGGCACAGAACTTGCACGAGCCAACACAGATATTTGTAAGGTTTACGTGCCTGTTAACTACAAAGTAAACTAAATTGCCGTTTTTCTTTTTATTTACGTAGTCTGCAAGCCTTCCTAAGGTTAGTATATCCCCAGTTTCAAATAGTTTAACGCCGTCCTCAAAGGAAAGCCTTTCACCAGAAAGAACCTTTTCGGCAATAGGTATAAGGCTTTTATCCTCTACAAGTTTCCACTCCAAGAGCTCATTTAGCGCTAGTTCCATAAATCTTTCCTCTTACTCTTCCTCCTTAAGCTGTTCAAGGAGCTTTTCTATGTCTATGTTGAGGGTCTCAACAGTTTCCCTTGTCTGGAAGGGAGCATCTGTAAAGGAAGGTTGCCTTGAAAAGCCCGTAAGTGGTCTTCCTTTTTCATCAAAGCCGGTAGCAATTACTGTAACCTCAATAGAGCCTTCAAGCTCCTCGCTAACGTTTACGCCAAAGAAGAAGTTTGTATCGTCCCTCTTTGCCCTTTCCTTTATAAGGCCGGCAGCAGCGTAAGCCTCGTCAAGGGTAAGGTCGGGCCCTCCAGTAATGTTGACAAGTATCCTGCTTGCACCTTCAACTTGAACGTTTTCTAAGAGAGGGTTGTCAATGGCCTTTCTGGCCGCCGTTAGAGCTCTATCCTCTCCGCTTGCCTCTCCTATACCGATGAGGGCGTAACCGCCGCTGTGCATAACGGTCTTAACGTCAGCAAAGTCAAGGTTAATAAGTCCCGGCTTTGTGATTACTTCCGTAATTCCCCTTACCGCCTGATAGAGAACGTTATCTGCAAGCTTAAAGGCGTTAAGGATGCTCATGTCCTTTGGAGCTACAGTTAGGAGTTTCTGATTTGGAACAACCATTAAAGTGTCAACGAACTCCTTTAGCCTCCTTATGCCGGCTTCTGCAAACTCGTGCCTCTTTCTCCCTTCAAAGTCAAAGGGCCTTGTTACAACGCCAACGGTAAGGATTCCCATATCCTTAGCTATCTTTGCAACAATTGGAGCAGCACCAGTTCCAGTCCCGCCCCCCATTCCGGCAGTTATGAAAACCATATCGGAGTTCTCAAGAACCTCCCTTATCTTCGGCTCATCTTCCAGAGCCGCCTGTTCTCCAATTTCTGGCTTTCCACCGGCTCCAAGTCCCTTAGTTAACTTTTCTCCTATCTGAACCTTTATAGGAACGGGAAGCTTTGTAAGGACCTGAGCGTCTGTATTAATAGCTATAAACTCAACTCCCTCTATACCCTTCTCGTACATTCTCGCTACAGCGTTTCCACCGCCTCCGCCAACGCCGATAACCTTAATGACTGGACCCTGAAAGATGTCATCGGCAATGTCAAACATGGCTCCTCCTAAATAAGGTCAGTTATAAAACGCCATATACCTGCAAATAGGCCTTTCCTTGAGTAGTCCTTCGTAAGGTCCTCTTTTATGTCCACTATACGCTTTCGGCTCTTTAAAGACATAACAAAGTTGGTAGTCCCTACAAGGGGAGAGTAGAGAGTATCTTTCATAACCTCATCCTGCGTTTCTGCCACTATGGCCGGCGCCTTTAGTATCTTTCCAGCAAGAAAATCTATATCCTTCAGCTTTGCCAATCCACCCGTCAGGTAAACTGCGTTAAGGTTTGAAACAAAGGTAGGGTCTTCGTTCTTCAAATCATCCTTAATGTCCTTAAAGAGCTTTTTTAGCTGGGCGTGAATGAGGGCAGATATTAGTATTTTGGGCACTTTCCGCGTATACATACCGTAGTTGACGTCAATGATTTCTTCCTTGTTCACCTTAAAGGCGTAGGCGCTACCGTGTTCTAAGAAGAGCTTTTCGGCCTCTTTCCTGCTAATCTTTAGCTGGTGAACCAAGTTCTCTATTATGTCCTCACTACCAAAGGGAACGTGCCTTAAGAACACTGGCTTATCTTCTCTAAAGTAAAAGTACTCGGTATTCCCAGCACCCATATAAATAAGGAGGTTGTTGTTGAGGTAGGTCTTCTCATCCCTAATTCCGTGGGAGGCAGCAAAAGACTGGAGAACGACCCCCTTTAGCCTAAGACCGACCTCCTTTAAAAGGGACTCTATGGTTTTCATTGAAGACTTTGAGGCCAAAATTACGAAAGCTCTCATCGTCAGCTCGCGGCCGTTGTGCCCAATCGGATTTTGTATACCGGTAAGGTTTTCTACGATAAACTCCTGAGGAATCATGTGGATTATCTCAAAGTGACTTGCTGCCTGTCTTAGTTTTTTAAGGAGCTCCCTCTTAGCTTTGTTTTTAACCTCGTTCACGTCGCTATAGGAGATTGTCTGTATCCCAGCAAAGGTTATCTTTGACTCAACGGCGTAGCTAATCGTGTGAGCTCCTGTAATGAGAACGTAGGCCTCAGGCGGAACGGTTACAGAGGATTCCACCTTCAACTTATTGAGGGCGGAGTTGAGGGAGTCCTTGGCCGACTGGAAGTTAACTATGTTCCCGCCTCTTATCCCCCTTGACGGAGCAGTTGTCATAGTTATTGTTCTCTTGTTTCCGGAATGTACAACAGAAAGAGCCACCCTTATCGCCGAAGTTCCTAAATCTATGGTCAAGATTTTCTGTTCAAGCATTTTTCGTTCCTCCCCCTTACAAGCATATCAAAGAAGCGAAAGTCGTAAACACCCGCTGGGAGCCTATTAGCAAGTCTATCAAACTTAACGAAATTACTCCAAGCGTTTTCGCTATTATCAAGGTAGACGATAACCTTCTGCTTTTTGAAAATTAAATTCACTCCAGTATCTGTTAGAACTATTTCCGGCTTTTCCTGAAAGCCACTAAAGGCTCCCAGACGTTTTTTAGCTAACTCTATTTCTGTTCTAATTATGTTCTTGATTTTAACAAACTCTCCATCAACAGTAAACGGTGAAGTTTTTCCTTTGTAATAGTAAATTGGAGAAAAATTTTTAAAACCAGCAACCTTATCTAAAACAAAGCCCTTGTTACTCATTATGTACGTACTACCCGCAAAAAAAATAGCAAAAGCTGGAGTAACTTCCCAGACTTTTATTCTTAGAACTCCATTAAGGAGCGAAACTGAACATCTATCAACCCACGGAAGTGACTCTAACTTCTCCTTTAGGTACTCAAGTTCCTCTAACTCTAACCTCTCCCCCGGCTTTACAAGAGTAAAGACAAACTGGCTTATTTTAGGTTTCCAGTTTCCCGTTTCCTTCTCTATTTCAAGCTCCACCTGATTCACAGTCTGGGGCGCCGTAACGTAACCGTAAACGGCCACTCCAAGGAGAGCCAAAAAAAGAACAAAAACAGCAAGCTTTTTCATCCTTTAAGTATCCTCTCTATCAGTTCAGGGAACTCTATCCCGGCTGACTGAGCGGCCTTTGGGAGTAGGCTTCTTTCTGTCATTCCGGGAATCGTGTTTACTTCCAAAAGGTAGGGAGCTCCCCGCTCATCAAGGCGAAAATCTACCCTTACCGCTCCATGACACTCTAAGATTTTGTAAACCTTCTCAGAAATCCTCTGTAACTTCTTGCTTATCCTCTCAGGGAGGGGAGCTGGCACTACATACTGGGTTTTAGAGCTCACATACTTGGCCTCATAATCGTAAAAACCACCCTCAGTAATTATCTCTACAGGGGGGAGAGCTCTCCCGTTTAAGACTCCAACTGTCAGCTCTCTACCTTCTATATACTCCTCAACGAGTATCTTACTATCGTAGCGGAAGGCCTCCTTTACAGCCTTCCAGAACTCTTCCTCTGTTCTTGCAACGTTTATGCCAACGCTTGAGCCCGTCCTTGCCGGCTTAACGACGCAAGGGAGCTCAAGAAGCTCCACCTCCTCCTCGCTAAAGTAGGTCTCTCCGGCAGGAACAGGTATCCCGTAGGTTTTAAGAACCCTCTTCGTTATGTCCTTATCCATACAGATAGCGCTCGTTTGGGTATTACAACCCGTGTAGTCAAAGCCCATTACCTCAAGTAAACCTTGAACCGTTCCATCCTCACCGGGACAGCCGTGAAGAACTAAAAAGACTTTGTCGGGCTTTATTTCCTCTAACTTTTTAATGAAGGAATCGTTAAGCTCAAGAGGAAAAACCTCGTAACCTTTTTCCTTTAGCGCAGAAATAACGCCGGCTGCACTTTTCCTTGACACATCGGCCTCAGGGGAAGGACCTCCGTAAACTACCGCTACTTTCAACTTCCATACCTCTGCCTTATTATTTTGACCACTTCTTCAAGCCTGTTCTTCCTTGAACCCTTTACAAGGACTGCTTTTCCAGAAAAATCGTAGTTATTAATAAAATTAATAAATTCTTCTCTGATTGTAAAGTAAAAGGACTTACCTTTAAAGGTCTCCAGAGCTCTTCCTATCTCCTCTCCAAAGGCAACAAGCTCTGTAACACCGGCTCTATTTAAAAGCTCTCCGAGCTTTCTGTGCTCCTCACGCGAAATCTCCCCAAGTTCTGCCATATCTCCCAAAACAGCTACCTTAGTCGTGGGCTGCAAGGATAGAACGTGGATGGCGTTCTCCATTGAACGGGGATTAGCGTTATAGGCGTCGTTTATAAGAACTACTCCCTTTAACCTCTCTATGCAGAGCCTCATCTCAGGAGGTTGGAAAGACTTTAACCTTTCCGGAAAGTCCGCAACATCAACGCCAAGAATGAGAGCTACAGCCACGGCAACTGCAGCGGCGTTAACGAGGGAATAACCCGGAATGGGAGATTCAAAGGAAAGCCTTTTTCCGAAAAACTCAAGGGAGAAAAGTGTTCTATCGGGGAAAAACTTAAGGTCAACGACCCTTACATCGCCTTCTCTTCCAAAGGTAACAGTTTCAAAAGACTTTGAGAATTCCCTAAAAGCGTAAGGGACAACGGCCGCAGGAACATCTTCCGTAATGGACATTTTCTCTTTGAGTATAGTGTCAAAATCTTTCAAACCTTCTGTATGGGCTCTTTCTACAGCGGTAACGATGGATATATCGGGCTTTACAAAAGCTGTAAGCTCGCCAATTTCTCCCGGAGCGTTCGTTCCAAGCTCCTGAATGTAAACTTCTGTTTCTCTCGGAAGGTTTGAAAGGGTATAGACAACCCCCAACATGTTGTTGAAACTCTTTTTGTTTTTATAGGTCTTAAAACGGTCTGAAAAGAGGTGGAAAAGGAGCTCCTTTGTCGTCGTTTTTCCTACGCTTCCTGTTACGGCTACAAGGGTTTTAGAAAAGTTTTCTCTCTTAAACTGGGCAATTTTCTTAAAGGCCAAAAAGGTGTCTTCAACTTCTATAGAAAACTTTCCTTCTGGAACTTCTACAGGTATTTCCGTTAGGGTTCCGAGAGCTCCTTTTAAAAAAGCATCCTCTATAAAATCGTGGCCGTCCCTTTTTCCTTTTAGAGGAATGAAGAGAGCTTCAGATACCCCTTCCCTCGTGTCAAACTCAAAGGAGGAAACGGAAATGTTTTTTTCTCCCCTTAACCGTCCTTCTGTTATCTTTGCTAAATCTTCTGCCTTCAAGGGAGCTCCCCAGAGAAAAAACTTAAAAAGAAATTTAACCCAAAGATTAGAAACTACAAGAGACAAAACGTGAGGAGGATTTCATCCCCCTCAAGCTCCCTCCTTGATTAAACAAACCTACCCTAATCCCTTCCACTTTTAAGGGCATTTCAACTTTACTAGTTATTCTCTACCTCATAAGTTGCTTTACGGGAATAGTCGCAATCCCTTCCACTTTTTAGGGCATTTCAGGCATTTCAACAGAATATACGTATTGGATAATCGATGAGATGGCAGATGGATGTTAGTCGCAATCCCGCTCACTTTTTCGGGCATTTCAACAGCAAAAATCTGGAAGTATTGAAAACCAAAGTCTCCAGAATTTAAGATTTCTATCAAATTCTATAACTCGCTGGAAATTCGCTATTTAGAGCAAAAAGTTTCAGTAAACTTAACTCTGCCCCGTTAGCCTTATTCAGATTTCAAAGGCCATCTTTTCTTATTGTATCAAACGGGAGAGCTCCCTCACCACTTCCCTGTCGTCAAAAAGATACTTTTTGCTCCCAACTTCCTGATAGGTTTCGTGACCTTTTCCGGCTATTAAGAGAATGTCTTCCTCCTTTTTCAGTTTTAATCCCCTCTCTATGGCCAACCTTCTATCAAAGATGACCTCCACCTTACTCCTTTCCCTTATACCTGAGAGGATTTCATTTACTATCTGCTCCGGGTCTTCGCTTCTTGGGTTGTCGTTAGTCAAAATGATAAAGTCGGCAAGTTTTTCGGCTATACTGCCCATTAGTGGACGCTTTTCTCTATCCCTGTCCCCTCCACAGCCAAAGACAACTATGAGCCTTCCTCTTTTAAGCTCTCTTAGAGCTCTTAAAACTTTCTCTAAAGCGTCTGGAGTGTGAGCGTAGTCAACAAAGACGTTCTTCACTACCTCCTCCATCCTGCCGGGAACTGAAATTCCGTCAAAGAGGCCTAAGAGCTCCCTTGGAGAAAAGCCAAGCTCTACAAGGAGAGAAAAGGCCGCAGCTACGTTGTAGGCGTTAAAGAAACCCCTTAAAGAGGTCTTTATTGGGTAAGTCTCTCTACCAAGCTTTAAAATAACAAGGAGGCCTTCCTCTAAGTTTTCCACCCTCTCAATTCTGAACTCTCCTTTCTTTCCAAAACTTGAAAGCTTACAGGGGAAAATTCCTCTAAGGCCAAGCAAGAGTTTTCCAAATTTATCGTCGCCGTTTACAACTCCTACGTCCCTTGTCATAAAAAAGAGCTTTTCTTTTGAAAGGAAGTAGTCCCAAAGGTTCTTGTGGAAGTCAAGGTGTTCAGGAGAAAGGTTTGTAAAGACCGCTCCCTTAAACTTTGTTCCGGTTACCCTGTGGAGCTTTAAACCGTGAGAGGAAACTTCACAGACTACGAAGTCCGCCCCATTTTCTTTAAACTCTTTAAGAAGGCGGAAGAAAGTAGTAGGAGAGGGAGTTGTTCTTTCTGCTGGAATAGTCTTTCCGGGGAGTCCGTACTCAACCGTCCCTATTATTGCGGTCTTCTTCCCCAAACGGTTTAAAAGGTGGTAGAGAATGTAGGCCGTAGTCGTTTTTCCGTTAGTCCCCGTAACGCCAATTACTTTTATGGATGATGAAGGGTCTCCGTAAAAACGGGAAACTATTAAGGCCAAGTCTCTCCTGAGGTCCTGTGAAAAGATTAAAGGAACGCCTAAGCTCTTATATTTTTCTAAGGAATCCCTGCTGTCGGTTACTACAGCTACAGCTCCCCTCTTTACGGCTTCGGGGATAAATAGGTTCCCATCGGTTTTAAATCCCCGTAAGGCAAAGAAGAGAGAGCCGGGCTTAACTTCTCGTGAGTCATCGGTAACGTGGGTTACTTCAAGTTCCTTCTTTAAAGGAGGAAGACCCGCACTTTTTAAGAGACAGTTAAGCCTCACCTACTCCGCCTTCTGCTGTATGGCTTCCTCAAGCTTCTTTATTTTCGCTTCAACCTCCTCTAAGATACTCTTCTTCTCCTCCTCGCTCATTTCCTTCTCGCCGGTAGTAATGAGCTGAGTTACGGACTCAGAAATCTCTTTTACCAAGTTTCTTGCCCTTTCGGGGAGGTCACTCTCCTTGATTTGCTCTTGGAGCTCCTCAAGCTTCTTCAGAATCTCCTCCCCCCTTGCCGTTGCAAGGTAGGCCGTTACAGCACCGACAACTGTACCAAGTAAAAACATAAAAGAGGTCCTCTTCATCGTTTCCTCCTTTCTGTGTTCTTACTTTAAAAGTAGTCCAACGTTAAAAGGATTTCCAGCAAGAGTTCACTTTTCTTCCTTCTTATCTTTCTTCCTTCTAAACTTTCTAACCGAAGATACAAATCCTTCTACTATTTGAAAAGCCTCAGTTACGTTGAGGACGGTCTTTTTTAGCTCCAGAACGGCAGGCCTAAGCTGGTTGTTTACGGTATCTACACTTTCTTCAAGTTTTTTAAGAAGCCTATAAAGAGCTACAGAAATGACGATAGTTCCAATGGTTATTAGAACCATACAGACAGCTATAACGCTTAAAGCCACTTCTGAGACGGTCATCTAACCTCCAATTGTGAACATTTTTCTATGACACCCCAAACTTCTTAAAGCTTCAATGCCGTTAACGCTACGCTTTTCTACAAGTGCCTCTAAAATAACCTTCTTGAGGAGTTCCCTGCTATAGACAGGGGAGCGAAGAATAGACTTTAAGTCAATCTCCCTGTCTTTCATCAGACACAGGCGGAGTTTACCGTCTGAAGTCAGCCTTAAACGGTTACAGGAGTTACAGAAATGCTCGCTAACAGACGAAATAAAGCCTACAACTGCCTGCGTTCCTTCTATTCTAAAGGATTTTGCCGGCCCTTTCTTGCGGGTCTTAACCGGAATGAGCTTCCCAAACCTTTCCTCTATGAACCTCTTAATCTCTGAAGCCGGTATAAAGTTTTCCTTGGTAAAGAACTCTCCACCAACCGGCATGAGCTCTATAAAGCGAACCTCAACCTCGTAATTTTCAGAAAAGCGAATGAAGTCCTCTACTTCTGAATCGTTAAACCCTCTTATCAGAACGGTATTTACCTTAACGGGCGTTAGCCCGGCCTCTAAGGAAGTTTCAAGCCCTTCTATGACCTTAGAGAGAGCTCCTTTATTCTTTGTTCCCGTTATGTAGGCAAACTTTTCAGGGTCAAGGGTATCAATACTGATGTTTACTCTATCAAGGCCGCAGGACTTAAGAAGTTTTGCTTTCTCAGAAAGCAAAAAACCGTTTGTAGTAAGTGAGACTTCTCCTATTCCTCTCTCTTTTATCTGCAGGATAAGGTTCTCTAAACCTCTCCTTACTAAAGGCTCTCCTCCGGTTAACCTTACAGAGTTAACTCCAAATTCATAGAAAATGCCTACTATTTCGGCTATCTCTTCATACCTCAGGATTTCGCTGTGGGGGATGAACTCCTTCGTTCCTTCTGGAACGCAGTAACGGCACCTGAAGTTGCACCTGTCGGTAACGGAAACTCTAAGGTAGTTTATCTTCATCCTTGGCGGCCCTCAGCCGAATTTTACCACAGGTAGCCCAAAAAAGCTTAAAGTTCTTTTTGATACTGGATGAGCGGCAGGTTGGCCTCTTTTGCGATTTCCTTTGCAAGCCAGTCGGGATAGCCTTCCTTGTATATCACCTTCGTTATTCCTGCGTTTATGAGCATCTTAACGCACAGGGAGCAAGGACAGTGGGTACAGTAAAGGACTGCTCCCTTTGTTGAAACGCCGTGGAGGGCCGCCTGAATGATTGCGTTCTGCTCAGCGTGAAGGCCACGGCAGAGCTCGTGCCTCTCGCCGCTGGGAATTCCAAGTTTTTCCCTGAGACAACCAACCTCCTCTGGGTGTTTAAGCCCAGAAGGAGGACCGTTGTAGCCAGTTGAGATTATCCTCTTATCCTTAACGAGAACAGCCCCTACCTTCCTCCTAAGGCACGTAGAACGGGTTGAGACCATTTCAGCAATGGACATAAAGTACTCGTCCCAAGAGGGCCTCGGCATTCCTTAGTGGTGACCTCCACCAAAGAGGTGGTTGTAGGCAGTCATTATAAGGGTTAGGAACATAAAGATGTAGAGGATAAGCTCAACAGAGGCTATCCACTTCCTGAAGAAGAATATATTCCTTAGAGCTCTTCCCACGCCTTCCTCCTCATAGCCACATAAATATTGAGTTGGAGTACCAGTGGACGAACTTTACAAACCAAACTCCCAAGATAGGAAGGAGGAGTATGGAAAGGGCAGCTATTAGAACTATTAAAGCTTCCCTTTCTATATCCTTAGAGCTTACTTCCCTTGCCATTTTCTAACCTCCGCTACTTGTAAGAGGGGGTTTCTTGGTGAACTTTCTTAGTATGGAAGAATTTATACCTGTAAAGGGCGTCAAGTCCATGACAGTCAACGCAGATGCTACCCTTTAAGGTTCTATTCCTCAGGAAGCTGTTAAGGACGTTACCCTCAACAGGTTTATGGGGAGCTCCTCCGTCTTTACTCCAGACGTGTGGATTATGGCAAGTCTCGCAGACAATCTCTCCACCGACACTTACCTTCTTGCCATCCTTCGTAAAGAGAGGCCAGTCGCCTTCCCTTCCCGGCCTGTCAAGGTTTTTAACCTTAACGTCCTTAGATGGATGGTAGTAGTACTTGATAACCTTGCTCTCTCCAAGTCCTCCCTTAGTGTGGCAGGAGAGGCAGTAGTCAGACATTCTGTTACCGGAGACTCTCTTAACCTCCTTAGCCCAGAGAAGCTCATTTTTTGCGTTGTGGGGAACGTGGCATGCAGAGCAGACGCCACCCTTTAACTTCTTACCCACAACGCGCATATCGTGGTCTGTACCGACAACCGCCGCTTCGCTGGTGTGGCAGGCTGTACAGAGAGAGCTATCTCCTTCAACTGTGTACCTCGTAAGTCTCTTCTTGTCGGCACCGTTGTGGGGCTCGTGGCAAGTTGCACAGTCAAGGACACCGGACTCACCCCGCTTGGCCGGATGGCCTGTCATCTGGCTTATGAGCGGAAGTCTGGAATTCTTAATCATCTTAAGGTTCTTCTCTGTAACTTCCCTACCGAATGGGTGGGTATGTTTTCCTATCGTCTTATCGGCAGCCAACCCACCCTCAGAGTGGCAAGAGTTACACATCCTCTCGTTTATAGTTCTACCTTTTCCAAGCTTCCTTGACCAGAGAACCTTGTACGCCGGATTGTGAGGAGTATGACAGGCAGAGCAGGCTCCACCTTTAAGGAGTTCCTTCCTTTCTTCCTCTGAGAGCTTAACTTCCGGGTTGTGAAGTAAATCGTGGGAAGTTCCTTTAAGGTTCTTATCTGTATGGCAAGTCAGGCAAAGAGCAGAATCTCCTTTTACGGGAATTCTGAGGAGCTCCTCCTCGTGGGAGTGGGGCTCGTGGCAGGTAACGCAGGCAATTTTCTTGCCGGGCAGTTTATTCGTTGGGTTCTTTACTCCAACAGGGTGTTCGTTGTAGATAGACTCTTTAACCTTATGCTCAGCCATACCTTCAGGGTCGTGGCAAGCTAAGCAGAAACCGTCAACCGCAGGTTCCATAGGGGATATTTCACCGTAAACTACCCTTGAAAGGTAACCGTCCTTGGCGTTGTGAACGTTGTGGCAGGCAAAACAGTCTCCCTTCTTCCACCTCTTCTTGTCTATCTCTCCGTGTGCTCCCTCTTTCACCTTAGTCTGAGATTTATGGCACGTGTAGCAGAGGGAAAGCCTTTCCTTCCTCAAGAACTTACTCTCTTTACCGTCGTCGTAAGCGTGGTGAGGGTCATGGCAGGTAACACAGGCAAGTTTTTTGTTGGGGAGGGGTAGATTAACCTTCTCTTTTAAGCTCTTGCCCGTCGGGTGTGTAAGCGTTCCAACGGTTACAACTTCCTTGCCTTCTATCTTGTTCCCGGTATAGTGGCAGGAAAGACAAAGGATATCACTCTTACCCTTGACCTCTATGATTGAAGCGTAGTCATAGGCGTCTTCTGGAATTTCCCTGCTCCAGAGCTTTGGACCCTTTGCTTTATGAGGAGTGTGACAGCTTTTACAGGAGTTACCAGCGATATTGTGTTTTGTAGAGCTAACTTTACCCTCCTCAACGTGGCAGGAGGAACAGAGCTTTTCCTCTTTCGCCACGAGGAGGTGTTTGTTCTCCTCCTTGTGAACCTTGTGGCAGGTCATACACTCAACAGATTTTGTAATAGCCTTCTTCTCTTCAAATAGGGCTATCTCTGCCTCTTCGGGGAAGTCTTTGTGAATTGGGTGATTTCTGTAATCTTTATGCTCTTCAGAGTTAAGCCTATCGGTATGGCAGACGATACAAAGCTGTGATCTGTCAACCGGCTTTAACAGAGCTTTCTTGGCTTTTCCCTTATGAGGGGAGTGGCAGGATTCACACTGGAGCTCCCCACTCTCAGTAACCCTTCCACCAAGAAGGGAAATTTTCTCTATTAGCTCATCGCTGAGCTTATCAGCAGTATCCTCTAAAATGGGATGGTTCATTCCGTGCTCGGCGTTCGCTTTGTGGCATTCCATACAGAGGGCAGAGTTTACGTTCGGCTTCCTCATGAAGGTGTAGTCAAGTTTCTTCTCGCTACCGGTTTCAGTGTGGGGAGTGTGACAAGTTCCACAGTAGAGCTTTCCGTCCTTAGTTGGGAAGCCTTTCGGCAACTTAAAGTCCTTAGGTACTTCTTTGTCTACCGGGTGGGAAAAGTGACCAAAGCCGAGGAAAGTTTCCCTATCGTCAGCAAGGGAACCATCGTGACAGGAAAGGCACATAAGCTTATCTGCAGCCTTTAAGGACCTATTGCTTAAAAGTTTCGGAGATTCCACCTTTGTCTCAAGCAACCAGTTCTCGTGGCAGACCAAACACTCTTTTTTCATACTCTTCTTGAGCTTTGCCTCTGAAACTCCCGGAAGAACCAGAACGGTCAAAAGAATTGCTAAGGTTTTCCTCATTACCTTACCCCTTGAATCCTGAATATGGAAACTTTCCCCTTCAACGGTTCAAGGACGAAAAGTTCATCTCCACTACAGGCTAAAGCAGTCGGGTAGTAAAGGTCTTCAGCAACGACGTCCAAGAAACCTCCATGAAGGTTAAAGGTCTGAACAACTCCCGTAATGCAGTCAGAGACAACAACTACTCCGTTACAGTAGGCAACCCCCTTAGGTCTAAAGAGTTTCCCTTCTTCAACGCCAAAGTTTCCAAAAGAGTCTATAAGCTTCCCGTTAAAGTTAAACTCCTGAATCCTTGCGTTGATGGAGTCCACAACAAAGAGGAGGTCCTTTGACCTGTCAGCAAGGAAGACCCCCACAAACTGTCCCGGCGCAGAACCTTTTCCTCCAATTCTCTCTAAGAGTTCCCCGTCCAAGCTGTAAACGTCAATTGTGTTGGTCTCTCCGTTCGTTACGAAGAGCTTGTCGCCAAACCTAACAACGTCTATCGGCCTTCCTTCAAGCTCAAGCTCCTTCTCAACATTTCCATACTCGTCCATTACGTAGAGCTTGCCCTTCTGGCTCGTAACGTAGAGGAGCCCTTTCTCAGCGTAAATTCCAAAGGGAGCTTTTACTTTTATGTCCCCGATGTGCTCACCGTAAAGGTCGTAAACGGCTATGCGGTCGTTGAGTCCGTCAACCACAAAGAGCTTCTCGCCGTCAACGGCTATATCGGAAGGGAACTTCCAGTCTCCCTTTATCTCCTCTGCAAGAGCTCCGGCTAAAGAAAGCAGTGAAAGGAGCACGGCCAAGAGAAGTCTCATCTTCCTCTACCTCTACCAGATGAATTTTGGAAAGTGGAGGGTTTCGTACTTTTTAAGTCCTTCAAGGACTTCGTTGTGTTCAAGGTCCCTTACCCTTTCCTCGCTAAAGCCGAGAGCTCTAAAGTCAAGCCTTCCGCTCTCCCTGTGGCAGTCGTCACACTTTAAGGGCTCTGTTAAGGCGTTGTGCATCCTCGCAACAGCAGCAGGATCGTCCAAGAGTCCTTCATTGCCTTTAAGAGGGAGCTCTACAGGCTCTCCGTTTAGAACCGGAAGGATTTTTGCCTTACTATCCTCGCCTGAAAGAACCACTCTGTTTCCTAAGCGAACGTACTCTAAGCCATAGAAGTCTCCACTTTCTTTAAGGACAACCTTGCCACCTTCAATCTCTCCCCACCTGTAGGTTACGCCCTCTTTAACGAAGTGGCAGGTATTGCAGCTCAAGAAAGTTCCATGGGCGTTGTAAAAGGGTGCGTACTTTTCGTCCTTTTTGTGGGCAGCAAAGGTGTGACAAGCAGAACAAACGTCATTTAAAGCGTACTCATAGCTGTTTGGAGAGTGGAAAGGCTTGGGATAGCCTTCTTCCTTTGGAAGTTCTGGCCTTTCAAACTCTTTCAACTTTTCTTCCCACTTCTTTGAGTCTGTAGCTGGAGCTGTTAGGAGTGGGTTACTGCCTGCTACGGCTACACCGCCCGTTATTAGAAACGCAAGCACCAGAAACTTCTTCATTACGCAGTCCTCCCTTCAACTTCCTTTTCAAGGAGATGGTGAGCGTACTCGTGCATCCTCTTTATCATCTCCTCCTCGGGCAGTTTCTCCACTTCAAGGACAAACTCGTAGCGCTCCTTTAAGAACGGGTACTTTTCAAGGAGGTGGGGTTCGTTCTCTGCTACGGCCTTTATTATTCTCCTGTAACTTCTCGGCCTCTCCTCTATCCACTCAATTTCTGAAGCCGTTCCAGAGAGCCATATCCAGTCCATAGGGAATTTGTTAGGTCCGTAGTGAACGATGTACATGTGGACAAGGGCAATCCATCCAAGGGCCAAGACTGCCTCGTCTGAGTGCATGAGGTAGGCAATTTGAATAGTTTCAGGAGGTAGTCCAAGGTAACCGGTAAAGACCTCAGGAAGCCACAGCATCCAACCGGTAATACCGATTGCAAACATACCCCATCCAACACCCCAGAAGTCAAACTTGTCAACCCAGATGTACTCGTCCCAGTCCGGAGGAACTTTCCTAAGTCCTAAGAGGTACTTGATGTAGTGAACGAACGTAATATCCGTCGGTCCCGGAACAATCTTGAAGTAACCAAAGAAATCCTTCTTGGCTAAGTCCCAGTTGGCTATCAGTATGAGTATTATGTAAAGGACGGTAAGCATAAAGTCAGAGAACATTATGAATCCAGATATCCTGTGAATGGTCATCTCGCCCGGAATGCCACCGAGCAGCTTTATCATTACTTGGGCCCACTCTGTGTTGTAGAACTTTAGGGGATAACCTGAGAGTATCTGCCATATGAAGGTTGAAAACATTCCCACGTGCAAGAGCCTTTGAAAGAGGGTGAACTTCTGTATCATTATCTTTTCGCCGTCAACTATCAAAAGCTTGTCCTGCTCGGGTCTAATCCTAAACCTCTTCTTGAAGGCCTCCCAGAGTCCCATTAGTGTTTCCTCCTCAAGTTTTTAAGAAGGTCAAGTCCTACAATCGTCACAGCAAAGAGGAGCGTTCCCGTCGTGAGCCAGAACATAAACTCTTCTATGATTTTCACTATTTTCTGACCTAAAGAATCAGGAATAGGATGCATGTGAACCCATTTCGTAGTGGCAAAGTTTTTCATGTCTTTTATAGGAGCTAAAGGATGGCACTCTGTGGACCTTCCACAGGTTAGCTCTATGTTTTTCACGTTTATTGAAGAGCGGGGGTCATCTTTGTGGAATATGTCGTGGAAGTTGCCATCCTTGTTGGTATGGCAGTCTAAGCAGTCGGGAGCTCTGTTATCCTCCCTATCAAGGTAGAGCATCTTTGAGTGCATGGTTACCTTGTATGACTCAACGGCCGTAAGAACTCTTTCCTTTTCAAACTCGTCCTCTATCCCTTCAACTTTTAAGGCCTTTTCCATCTTTTCTCTGTCTTCGTGACAGCTTGCGCAGAGCTCCACAATTTCCCAGCCGTCTCGCCTTGTCTTAACAAACTGGTGGACAAAGCCGTTCTTTATGAGAGGAATGGGCTCCCTGCTTGCAACGTGGGAGAGCCTGTCCTTGAGCCAGTCCTTATTCTCGTGACACAGGGAGCACCTGCTAAAGCTTCCTTTGAGAGCTTCAAACTTTTCTACGTCCACAAGGAGCTCGTTAGCGTGGCAGTAACTACAGCTTGGGTAGAGCTCTGGAGCTTTCTCGTAGTTTTTCCCGTGAACGCTTTCTTTCCAAGTTTCAAAGATTCTCTCGTGGGAAAATGGCTTCTTCGTTGAAGGGTCGGCCACGTGACACTTGTTTGCACAGTTGGCCTGCGTGTTTTCCGGCCTGTGGGGATACTGCTCTATCTTGTCGTGACACTCGCTACACCCCACGTTCCTGTGGATGGAGTGGGCGTAGAGAGCTCCGTTAATACTGCAGTCCTTTATCCTATTGTTGCTATCTACAACAGATAAACCCCTTAGCCTATGGCACTTTAAACACCCATCATCGCTTATACCAACTCCCAAGGCCGTCCCTGAAAGCGCCAGAGCTCCTACTACTCCAAGAACCAAGGCTCTCACTCTTTACCCCCTACTTCAGCGAGTTAATGGAATGACAGACCTGACAGAGCTTACCTCCCGTAAGCTCCCTACTCATTAGCTCAACTTCTTCTGTCTTAAGCTCAAAGCCTTCAAGCTTCTCTTTCATTTTCTTAAGCCTGTAATCAAGGTCTCTCTTAGCAACTTCCGCCCACTCTCTATCCATAGGTGGAGCTGCAAAAGCTATCTGCGGGTGGGGATTGTGGCAGGTAATACACTCTATTTTTCCGTTTACTAAAATAACCTTCGGTTTCCTCTCTCTTAAAACGCTTTCATCTACCTTCGGCTTAAGTTCCTTCATAGAGGTTATATTTAAAACTCCCTCTTTTCCTTCTACGAGCTTCCTGACCTTTTCCTTAGAGGCAAAGAGGTGTTCTGGAGCTCCTACGTGGGGAGTTTTAGTATGACAGCCAACACAGGCCTTGTAAGCGTCTAAGGTTGCTCCTACTCCGTGACAATAAATGCACGCCTTTTTCTTTTCTTCCCAAGTTAGCTCAGAAGCTATGGTCTTATGGGGATTAAACTGCCTGTAGCAGTCTGGATTGTGACACTGGAAACAGAAGTCAAACCTCTTTAAAAGCCTCTTCTTAGCCCTTAAAAAGTCCTTTCCTTTAGAAGTCATATCGTGGCACGTCGTGCAGACCATCCTGCCGTCTTTAAGGGGGAAATCAGAAGGCACCCTCAGGCACTCTGTTTCTTTAACCTTCACCTCGCTGACAACGTGAAGGGTAGGGCACCCAGAGTGACACCTTAGACAGTAAGTATTCTCCGTTCCCGTATAACCTTTTCCTCCACAGGTAGCAGCAAGAACCTCTCCAGCTGTAAAGACCAAGAATCCAACTAAAACTATTCCCTTCCTCATCTTGCCCAAGTCCCCTTTGTGTGACATTCCATACAGAAACCTACGCGGTGACACCTGCTACACTTGGCAGGGTCGGCCGCTGCCTCTATGCTGTGGGTGTATTCATAGTTCCTTGGGTGAACCTTGTGCTTTATCACGTCACGGCGAGAGTGACAGTCTATACAGAACCTCTGCCTGTGGCACTCGTCGCACCTTTTAGGTTCGCCGTAGTAGGCAAACCTGTGGTCTTTCAACCAGTTTCCGGTTTTGTGGTCTGCCGGCTCTATCTCCTTCATGTTAAAGTGGCAGATGTAGCACTTTGTCGGAGCGTTTGGAGCCGGGGTCTTTTCAGGGTTGTTGTGGCAGTAGTGACAGGTAACTTTTGACGGCATTATGAGCTTCTTTGAACCCTTTTCGGCAGCCTCTATATCGGCCCACTTCATCTCAACGTTCATCTTGTGGCAAGGAATACAGCCGTGCTCGTCAATGAAGGCTTTATGGTCCCTGTGGTGGAACTTTGCTACAGCCCCAAGCTCCCTCTTGTAGTCAACCTTCCCCTCTTTTCCGCAGGAAAAGAGGGAAACAGCCAAAAACAGACTTAAAAGGCCGAAAACAAAACTTCTCATTTCCTATCTCCACTCCAGAAGAGGTAATTGTACCTAAGGATTAAACGGGTATCCCTCTCAAAGTCCTCATTTTTCCTAAGGTCAACACCAAGCTCTAAGTTTGAGAACTCTCCCACCTGATAAGTTCCCCTAAGGTAGAAGGCGTTGGCCCACTGTTTACCGTAGATGAGTTTATCGTAACGGGCTATGTCAGCCGTTCCCCTCAAGGTAAACTTCTCACAGAACCACTTTGTAAAACCAAGCTCCACTCCCCTTAGGATGCCCGTCCAGCTATTTTGATAGAGGAAAGCTCCGTACCACCTTAAACCTTCCTCAAACCACCTGTCCCTGATAAGTCCTACCTTTAAAAGGTGTCCGTTGTCCTTTCCTTCCCGCTGAAGGTCAACGGCCGTGTAGGACTCAAAGAGCTGCCACTCATCCGTAACGTCGTAGTAAAGGCTCTGTGTAAAGCGGAGCTCCCTCCCTTGCGGCGAGAAGAGGTAGAAAATCGGCTCTCCCCTGTAAAGTCCATCTCCATAGGTATAGGTTGGGTCAACGTACTCTACGCTGGTAGTAAGGCGGAGCTTTCTCGTAGGGAAGTAATTAAGCCCTAAGTTGGCCTCTAAGAGCTCCCCGTGAGCCGTATCAACTTCAAACCTTGTGTAGTATGAGAACTCCTCGCTCACGTAGCTGTAGTTTCCAAAGGAAACTGAACTTTTTACGAGCCTCCCATCGTTCCTTAAGTGTTGAAACCCTAAGAAGAAGCCCTTGTAGTCAAACTTAAAACCGGCTAAAAAGTCGTCTCCGTCGGGCGTGTTTGGCTCAAAGAACCTCGGTTTACCTATGTAGAAGGTATACCTGAAACCGTTTTCTAACTTTTGCTCAAACTTTAAGGCATCAGATACGAAAGTTTCAAAACCTTCTGATATAAACTGTCTTCCAACTGTAAGCTTTGCACCTTGATTGAGAGGAACATCTAAGTAGAGCTGATATAGGTCAGCCTCCCAAGTGCCACCGTACCCAAAGTCCTTCCAGAGCTTTCCGTAGAAGTAGAGGTCAGAATTACCTTTTAGATCCTTAAGGTCAATCTTTAAGTAGGTATCAAAAGGGATGGAATCGTCACTACGGACATCTTCTCTAATCTCTATTTGCGTTTCTACCTCTCCCTCATAGCTGGGAATTTTTACCGCAGCTAATGACTGGGATGCTACTAATCCCGCCCCCAGCGACAGCGCCAGTAACCCTTCTCTTATCCCCACGCTCGTCCCTCTCTCACTAAGGCTGCAGTATGGATATTACAATAATAAAAATTCGTTTGTCAAGTTTTTAAAAGATAGAAAATTCCTTATCTTTAAATCTTAAACACTTCAACAACTTCCCCCACCTGAACAGTTCCTCTCTCTTCCCCTACAATAGCCAGCCCATCACACATTGCCATTGTTCTTAAGTTTGAGGTCTGCTGACTGCCGGCACTCTTTACCTTTAGAGTTCCTTCCTCTACGAGAAAGTTTACACGAATAAAGTCAACCCTCCCTTTCCTTGATTTTAGTGGTTCAGCCGCAACAGCAACAAGGTAGTGGTTCTCTACTTCTTTCCTGCCGGAGAGCTTCCTAACAGCGGGTACAAGGAACTCTAAGGCGTTAACAAACATGGCAGCCGGGTAGCCCGGAAGCCCAAAGAAGAGCTTTTCCCCCCTAACTGCAAAAACCAAGGGTCTCCCCGGACGGATGTTGGTCATTGAAAACTTTACGTCAAAACCTAAAGACTCCACAACATCCCTGACAAAGTCGTACCTTCCCTTTGAAACTCCCCCGGTTGTAACAACCAAATCTCCTGAACTTACAGCTTCTTCAAAGAGCTCCTTCATTTCTTCAAGGCTATCTCCAACAACTCCCATATAGACGACTTCAGCTCCTTCCTTTTCAAGGAGACCCTTTAGTATGTAGTAGTTGGAATTCCTCACAGTTCCCGGCCTGTAAGGCTCGTAAGGCTCAAGGACTTCATTTCCGGTAGCAATCACAGCAACTTTTGGCTTCTGATAAACTTTCAGCCGGTAAATGCCGATATTTGCAAGGAGACCAACTTTGCGGTAGTCAAGGAGCTCTCCCCTTTCAAGAACTTTTTCACCCTTTTTTATCTCACTCCCCTTAAAGTTTACAAGTGTTCCGGGCTCAACCGGGAAGTCAACAACTACGTAATCCCCCTCTACAGAAACATCCTCAATCCTTACAGCAGCGTTTGCCCCTTCAGGAATCACTCCACCAGTCATAACAAAGACGGCCTCTCCAAGGTTAACCCTCTTCTTTTCGGTATCTCCGGCAGCCGTCTCGCCGACGATTTTTAGTCTTGCCGGGAGCTCCTTTACAGAGTCTGCGTTAAAGGCGTAGCCGTCAATGGCCGACTTATCCTCGCCGGGTACATCAACCGGAGAGTAAACGTCCTCCGCAAGAACCCTCCCGTAAGCCCCATCTAAGGTTACAACCTCAAAAGATTTCTCTTTGCACGCTTCAAGTATTATCCTTTTTGCCTCTTCCCTCTTCACCTTCATCACGGTCTCCCGAAAGGACAGATTGGGAATACGCATACAGGACAGCTGTGGCACAGGCCTCCGTGGGACTTCATGGCGACCTCTTCCCTTGTAATTACGTCGCCTATTAAAAGCCTTGGAAGCCAGATGTCAAAGGAGGTTGCCTTGAAAAAGAGAGCTGCGGCCGGGACGGCAATTATGGGCTTTCCATTTAGCCACCCCATACTGAGCATATTACCGGGCTGTATCGGGTTGCCTCTTATAAAGTTCTGAGTTCCCGCTTCCTTTACGGCCAAGTAGGTAACGTCATCCGGGTCAACAGATGTTCCACCAGTTAGAACAACAACGTCGTACTTATCGGCAAACTCCAGAATCTTCTGCTTTATGAGTTCCTTGTCGTCAGGGAGGATAACCTTTTCTTTTACGCTACACTTAAAGAACTCAAGCTTGGGCTTTAGACGCTCGTAGAACTTATCCTTAATCCTTCCGTAGTAAACCTCGTTACCGGTAATTATTATTCCTGCAGTTTTCTCCTTGAAAGGAACGACCCTTATTATCCCCCCACGGGCAATTTCTACAGCTTCTTCTATCTGCTTTTTTGGAGCTACCAGTGAAATAATCCTAACGGCAGCGATTTTATCTCCCGGCTTTACGTACATGTTATTGTGAATCGTCGGGCATGAAGGTTCACCTATCATGTTGATTTTAAGAAGTCTTTCAACGTCTATCTTCACAACGCCAAAGACAGAGGAGTAGATGTTTATCTTCCCTTCAACGGGCTCTTCGTCCCTGTAGGTGTTCTCCCCCATAATGGCTTCTGCAAGCATTACGGCAGCGTCGTTCTCGTGAATCTCATCTTCAGAGAGCTCCAGAACGTATATGTAGTCCTTTCCAAGCCTCTTTAACTTTTCAACGTCCTCAGGACGAATTATGTGCCCCTTCTTAAAAACTCTTCCCTTAAAGTTCCTGTCTAAGTCCACCTCCGTTATGTCGTGAACGAGGACCATCCCTACAGCGTCTTCAACCTTTACCTTCTTCTTCATGAACCCTCCTTTATAACGGGAATAAAGTCGGCAGATAGGTAAATGGTAGCAGTTCTTCCCTCCTCCATTATAAAGTTTGGGGAAAGGGAAGAGGGAATTAGGAGCTCCACTCTCTCTCTCTCTATTTCTACTTCTATCCTTTTAAACTCCCTGCTACTGGAGATTTTCCTTACCAGAACTACAAGCTTTGTTGACTCTAAGGAAGGAGAAAGGGCAAGGGAAAAGGGAAGTATAGAGACAAAAACCTCATCACCTACGGCTACTCCTTCCCTCCTCCTGCACTTTAGCTTTATTCCAGACCTCAGCTTAACCTCAAGGTAGTCGCTACCGACAGATACAACCCTTCCTTTTAGGAAGCTCCTGTGTCCTAAAAGTTTAGCTACTTTAAGGTTTAAGGGGTTCATAAAAACTGAAAAAGGCTCTCCCGTCTGAACGACTCTACCCTTTTCCATTACAACAATAAAGTCTGCAAGCTCAAAGACCTCGTCTATGTCGTGGCTTACCAAGATAATCGGAATGCCAAAGAGCTCCTGAATCTTCTTTATCTCCCTGTAGAGGGAGAGCTTTAACTCCTTGTGGAGGGCAGAAAAGGGCTCATCAAGGAGGAGAACATGGGGCTTTGTGGCGAGAGCTCTGGCAAGGGCGACTCTCTGCTTTTGACCACCTGAAATTTCTGAGGGGAACTTGTCCTTTATCTCCTCTATCTCTAAAATCTTAAGGAGCTCTCCAACGAGCTCTTCGTCCTTACTTCCAAACCGAACGTTTTCAATTACGGTCATGTGGGGAAAGAGGGCGTAGTCCTGAAAGAGGTAACCGACTCTCCTCTTTTGGGGTGGAAGGTTAACTCCCCTCTTAGAGTCAAAGAAAAGCTTACCGTTAACTTCTATCCTTCCCTCGTCGGGCTCTACAAGGCCTGCTATTGTCTGAAGCGTAAGGCTCTTCCCAGAACCGGAAGGGGCAAAGAGGGCAGTTATCCTTGTCCTACACGAAAACTCAACGTCTAAGCAGAAGTCCTTAAAACGCTTCTTAACAGAAATCTCCAGCACCTTTACCCCTTAGAGCTCGTCAGCCTGTTTATCAGGTAGATAATGACGACAGACATAGAAGCCGTAATGGCCGTTAAAAGGTTTGCCCTTTCAAAGTCTCCACCTGAAACGGCACTGTATATTTCAAGGGGAATCGTGTTCGTCCTAAAGGGAATGTTCCCTGCAAGCATCAAGGTAGCTCCAAACTCGCCGAGAGCTCTCGCAAAGGAGAGAACAAGGGCTGCAACTATTCCCCTCTTTGCAAGTGGAAGGATAACCTTAAAGAAAGTGGAGAGCTCTCCCTTGCCGAGGGTGTAGGAAACCTTTATGAGGTTACTATCAACTGCCTCTATCGCCGCTCTCGCACTCTTTACAAAAATCGGGAAAGCAGCAACCGACGCTGCAACAACAGCTCCATACCAAGTAAAAACAACTCCCGTGTTAAAGAGCTTGTAAATGAGCTTTCCGATAAAGCCTTCCTTCCCCAAGAGGAGCAGAAGAATGTAACCGGTCACAGTTGGAGGAAAGACGAGAGGAAGGGTAATGAGGGCGTCAAGGAGGTTCTTAAAGGGAAACCTCTTTAGTGCAAGGAGGTATGAAAGGGGAAGACCTGTAAGGAAAACTATAAGTGCAGAAAGAGTTGCTACCTTTAGAGAGAGCTTAATTGAGAAGAGGGATTGAGGGTCAAGCATTTAATTCCTCTCTCCACACTTTGAAAAGCCAAAGCTTTTGTAGGTGCTTGAAGGAGCTGACAGGAGAAATTCTTTAAACTCCCCTGCAACTTCCTTCTTCTTTGAAGAGGAAACTATCCCGACGTAAAACCTTATGGGGTCGTGGGAAGTTTCAGGGAGAACTTCAAGAAGTTTCAGTCTGTCCTTAAACTTAAGGTAATCTGAGTAGTAGATAATCCCTGCGTCTGCGTTCTTTGTAGTAACCCAAATTGTTATCTGTCTTACGTTTGGAGCGTAAACGAGCCTATCCCTTAGCTTATCGTAGAGCCCGAGTTTTTGAAGGGCTTGAATGGCATACTTACCAACGGGAGCTAACCTGTCCCCAAGGGCAATCCTTTCGGCCTCCTGTAAAGAGGTAATCTTTGAGCTCCTATACGTAACTACAACGAGCTCAGTTTTTGCAAAAGGGGAAACAGATTCTAAGAGCCCCTTTTCTTTTAAGTAGTTTGCCCAGAAACGTGAGGCAGATATGTAAACGTCAACATCTGCTCCCCTTTCTATCTGCCCTGCAAGCTTTCCGGAGGAGGCAAAGTTGAATATGACAAGGTGTCCCTTTTCCTTTTCAAAATCCTTTCCAATGGCAGTAACGAGCTCCTTAGTTCCCATCGCTGAAGAAACGAAGAGCTCCTCAGACTTAGAGGGGAGAGTCCAAAAGAGCAAAATCCACAGAGCTAAGAACAAAGCCCTCACTGCTTTCCTCCTAAAAATACTTAAGGGGTCAGCCCCGGACCGGAACTGACCCCTTAAAGCTCGGGTTCCTTTCCAAGTCCGGGAGGCGTGCCCGTTTCCAGACACACCCTATCGGCCTGACTCCATAGGCCTTAAAGCCCTTAGGAAATCAGGCTCGGAACCCGTGAAAGGATTATACAACAGTAAGGGGGAATTATCATCCCCCCTGAGACTCCCCCCCTGATAAATTCCGTTTACTTTTTCGGGCATTTCAACTAAAAGAAATAGAGAAGGTGGGTTTGAACAGATACAGAATAGCGGTCGCAATCCCGTCCTCTTTTTCGGGCATTTCAAGAGCAAAAATCTGGAAGTATTGAAAATCAAGCTCCCCAGAACTTGAGTTTTCTATCAAACTCTATAACTTGTTGAAAACTAAGCTTGCCGAGCAAAAAGTTTAAGCCTACTGAACTTTGCCCGTTAACCTTATTCAACTTTCAAAGAACATCTGTTTCATTTTAACACAACTAAAAGACCGTCCCCTACTGGGAAAAGGTAGTTTTTTACAGCAGGATACTCTTTTACTTGGGAGAGGAAGAGTTTTAGGAGCTCCACCGTTCTCCTATACCTTTTATCAAACTCCCTCCCTGCCACGTAACCCCTAAAGAGAACGTTGTCAAAAACGGCAACTCCACCATCAGAAAGGAGAGCTTGAACTTTATAGTTAAAGAAAGGATATTCAGCCTTAACAGAGTCAATAAAAATAAGGTCAAAGGTCTTCCCTTGAGAGAGGAAGTCCCTTATAACGTCAAAGGCGTCTTTTTCAAGGAGCTCCACTTTAGCCCCTGCCTTTTTAAAGAACTCCTTAGCGATGAGAGCTCTCTTCTTGTTTGAGTCAACGGTAATAATCTCTGCCTCTGGGTAGGCATAGTAAATGTTGAGGGTGCTATAACCTATACCCGTTCCAATCTCAAGAACTCTTTTGGGCCTTAAAAGGGAAACAAGAAACCTTAAAAATGAAGCTGCAGAGGGCAGGAGTATCGGAACTTTATTCTCCTTTGCGAACTCCTCAATCTCAAGAAGGACTTCTTCCTTTTTACCAAAGTCCTCTACAAACTTCTCTAAGTAATCTGGAAGAATCTCACCCAAATTCTGCCACCGTTTAAACATCACTTCTCTCCCTGTTAAAGATTTGCGGTTAAAATTAGAACAACAAAAGCAAGAGAGGTAAAAGATGAAAGTGGCAATTCCGGTTGAGAGTGACTCAGGACTCAACGTCCCCGTAGCAAAGGAGATTGAAAGAGCTCCCTACTTTGTAGTCGTCAGCCTAAAAGGAGAGGAGGCAGAGGTAAACGTTTATGAAAACGTTCCAGCAAAGGAGAAAAAACCCGGACTCATCCCAGAAATGCTTTCCGCCTTAGGAGTCAAGAAAATCGTCACAGGCGAAATGGGAACAAGACTCAGGATACTCTTTGAGCACTACAGAATAGAGGTGGAAACTGGAGTATCGGGAACTCTTGAAGAGGTTGTGAGGAAAATCCTCAGCTCCAGTGCTTCCCAGAGCTGACCTCTACAGTCAGGGAAACGGAAAGCTTAACGACGTTCTCCATAGTCTCCTTTAAGAGCTCCTTAACCTCCTCTTTCTTTTCCTCTGGAGCTTCTATGACTATCTCGTCGTGAACCTGAAGTATCATATAAGCTCCAAGTTTTTCAAGCTCGTCGTGGAGCTTTACCATCGCCATTTTCATAATGTCTGCAGCCGTCCCTTGAATTGTGGCATTTACCGCTGCTCTCTCTCCAAAGCTCCTTACGTTCTGGTTAGAAGAGGAGAGCTCCGGAAGTGGCCTTTTCCTTCCAAAGAGAGTTCTGACGTAGCCTTTCTTGTAGGCCTCCTCTAAGGTTCTCTCTATGTACTCCTTAACTCCGGGGAACTCCTCAAAGTAGCGGTTGATGTACTCTTCAGCCTCTTTTACCGGTATTCGTAGTCTCTCAGAAAGCCCGTGGGGACTCATACCGTAGATAATCCCAAAGTTAACCGTTTTTGCAACGCGGCGGAGCTCTTCTGTAACCTCAGAAACCTTAAAGAGCCTCTTGGCAGTCTCCGTGTGTATGTCCTTACCTTCCCTGTAGGCCTTTATGAGATTTTCGTCCTGAGAAAGGTGGGCAAGGATACGGAGCTCCACCTGAGAGTAGTCAGCCCAGACCAAGGTGTAGCCCTCTGGAGCAGTTATGGCGTGGCGTATTTTCTTTGATATCTCGTCCGAAACCGGTAAGTTCTGGAGGTTCGGCTCTGCTGAAGAGAGCCTACCGGTTGCTGTTCCGGTCTGAATAAACGTTGTGTGAACTCTCCCAGATTCGTCCATATGCTTTAGGATACCTTTAACAAAGGTGCTGGAGAGTTTCGTTAACTTCCGGTATTCAAGAAGGAGCTCTGCAATTTTGTGACCTTCAAGGGCCAAGGCCGTAAGTGTTTCAACGTCGGTTGAGTAGCCACTCTTTGTTTTCTTAAGAGGTTTAAGTCCCAGCTTCTCAAAGAGAACTTTTGCAAGCTGTTTTGTTGAATTTACGTTAAACTCCTCGCCGGCAATCTCAAATATCTCCCTTTTTAACTTTTCAGCCTTCTCGTCAAGCTCCCTGCCAAAGGACTCTAAGTATCCCCTGTCAAAGAGAACTCCCCTCTTTTCCATCCGGTAAAGAACGTAGGTAAGAGGGAGTTCTACTTCTCTATATAGCTTTTCAAGACCCTCCCTCTTTAGCTCTGAAAGAATCTCTCTACCAATCTTTATAGCGTAATGGGAATAATCGCGAAGGTCATTGATTCCAATTACCCCAAGCCTTTCCTGAAGAACGTCACGAGCAGAATAGCCCTTAAGGAGTGGATTCAGGAGATACTGACCAATTGAAAGGTCAAAGAAGGGATACCTTCTTAAGTCTTCTCCCAAGCGGTGGTAAAGGGATTTTAGATCAAAGGTGTAAATCTTCCCTTTAAGTGGTAAAAGCTTAAAGAGCTCCTTCGGCGAGACTTCTGCGAAGCCTTCTATAGTAGCGACGGCAAAAGTTTCACCGTAAACAAGAGCCAGTTCCGGCTGAGAAAAGAGGTCAAAAGTTATCGTTTTTTTCTTAATTTCCTCTAAGGAAATTCTCTTACTCTTTTTAAGCTGGGAAATGCTTCCTAATTCAAGTCCCGGGAAGAGCTTCTGAATCTCTGAAGCTGTGCTTTTCATTTCAAGCTCTTTTAGGAGCTCTCCCAAACACTTACCGTCGGGCTCTTTGAGTTTAAGCTCCTCTAAGGAAACCTCTATCGGAACTTCAGTATTTACCCTTGCAAGCTCACGGCTCAAGAAAGCCTGTTCTTTAAATTCTTTTAATGTTTCTCTCCTTTTTGGCGTTAACCTGAGGAGGTTTTCGTACAGGTTCTCAAGGCTTCCGTACTCGGCAATGAGCTTTAGAGCTCCCTTCTCCCCTATCCCGGGAACGCCCGGAATGTTGTCAATAGAGTCTCCACAGAGTCCAAAAAGGTCTGGAATCTGAGAAGGCTCTATCCCGTATTCTCTCCTGAAAGTTTCAAGGTCGTAAACCTTCTTCTCTCCTGTTTTACTTGAAATGGCAACAACCGTAACGTTTTCGTCTATCAGCTGTCTCATATCCTTATCGGGAGTAACGATAAAAACCTTCAAACCTTCCGCAGACAACTTCTTTGAAAGCGTTCCAAGGATATCGTCAGCCTCGTAACCTTCTTTTTCAAGAACAGTAACGCCAAAGCACCTTAAGAACTTCTTTATGTACGGTAGCTGAACCTTAAAGTTGTCAGGAGTAGGTTTCCTGTTTGCCTTGTACTCTTTTAAGAGCTTTGTTCTAAAGGTTTTCCTGCCAACATCAAAGGCAACGGCAATGTATTCCGGTCTAAAATCCTTGTAGAGCTTTAAGAACATCCGGATAAAACCGAAAACAGCATTGGTAGGGAAGCCCTTACTGGTAGAAAGCCCCTTTATGGCATAGAAAGCTCTGTAGGCGAGGCTCGTCCCGTCAAAAAGGAAAACCTTCTTTTCAGTCATCTCTTCCCTACAAGCTTTTAAGTATCACAAAGAAGAGAACAGCAGAAGCCACGAGAATGAGAACCGGCGAAGTATAGGAACGTCTGTAATTCTCTATCAAGCTCTCGTAGTTTTCCGGAAGTTTATCCCTTGAAATCCTCTTCCCTATCTCCCTTAGGAGCTCCTTAAAGTTCTCCGTTGAATCGTCAATAACAGCCAGCTCTCCGTTCTTGTCGCCGATAAAGATAAAGTACTTTCTGCCGGGAGAGAGGGAAACCTCAAGAATATCCTCCCATGAGAATTCTTTCCTTCCCGTAAGACCAAATACTTTGATTCCTTTGTCAGAAATAACAACCTTCTTCTTGCTCAGGAAAAAGAAGTAAGCAAGGACGGGGAGAATGAAAAGGAGCAGTATGGCAGACTTAAAGGAAAATCCCCCTGTCCTTGCAAAGAGTAACCCAAAAAAGAGGGCGTAGGCAACAACGAGCAACCCGTAACTAAGGAAAGTCAGTTTATCCGTTTTAAAAACCTTCTCAGCCATTTAGGAGCTCCTTTACAGCCTCGTGGAACCTACGGAGGCCTTCTTTTATGTTCTCCATAGAAGTAGCGTAGGAAAGCCTTAAATACCCGGGCATGCCAAAGGCTGTTCCCGGAACAACGGCAATCTTGGCCTTTTCAAGGAGGTAATCAGCAAGAGCAAAGTCGTCCTTTAGTCCTGCCATCTTTAAGAGTTCCTTCACGTTGGGGAAGGCGTAAAAAGCACCCTTTGGAAGTAGACACTTTACGCCGGGAATCTCGTTTAACTTCTCAACCATGTAGCGGCGTCTCTCATCAAAGGCAGAGAGCCACTCATTTAAAAAGTCCTGTGGACCTCTTAAAGCAGCAACGGCTGCCTTCTGGGCTATTGAGTTTACGTTAGATATTGACTGGGAGTTAATCTTTACCATTGCATCTATTATCTCCTTAGGCCCTGCAGCGTAGCCAACCCGCCAGCCTGTCATTGAGAAGGCCTTTGAAAGGGCGTTAATGGTTACTGTAACGTTCTTAATCTCCTCAGAGATTGAGGCTATGCTCGTATGCTTAAAGCCGTCGTAGGTGAGCTTTTCGTAACACTCGTCGGAGGCTATAAGGATTCCCCTTTCAGCGCAGAACTTGCCGATCCTCTCAAGCTCGTCCCTATCAATAACAGAGCCGGTCGGGTTGTTTGGAGTGCAGAGAATTATCATTTTAGTTTTCTCGGTAACGGCAGGCTCAATGTCCTCTAAGGTCAGAGAAAAGTTGTTCTCCTCTTTCGTCTCCACAAAGACAGGTTTTCCACCTGCAAACTTTACCTGTTCTGGGTAGGTAACCCAGTAAGGAGCTGGAATGATTACTTCGTCTCCCTCTTCAATAACGGAAAGCATCAGGCTAAAAAGAGCCTGCTTTGCACCGTCGGTTATTACAACCTGAGAAGGCTCGTAGTCTATGCCGTTTTCCTTCCGTAGCTTTTCAGCAACAGCCTCACGGAGCTCCGGAATACCAGCTGGAGGTGTGTACTTGGTAAAACCTTCATTTATCGCCTTTATAGCCGCCTCTTTAACGTGCTGTGGAGTATCAAAGTCGGGCTCTCCAGCACCAAAGCCGATAACGTCTATTCCTTTAGCCCTCATCTCCTTGGCCTTTGAAGTGATGGCCATCGTTGGAGAGGGTGACATCCCAAGAACTCTTCCTGCCAGCTTCATAGCAACCTCCACCTCTTTGTCGTTGACATTTTACACGTTTACTGATACTTTTCCCACAGCAAAAGAAGGAGGTGATAATGAAGGGGAACAGGTGCCTCACCCTTGAACAGCTCAAAGAACTAAAGGAAATTCTTGAACAGAAAAAAAGGGAAGTTCTTGAAGACATAAAGAGGGGACTTGAAGAACAGCTCAACGCCGAAAGGGAAGTTGGAGACATCGTTGACATGTCAACGGATGAGATACTAAGAACCTTTGAAATGAGAATCAGGGACAGAGAAGCCAAGTACCTGAAGAAAGTAGAAAAGGCCCTCCAGAAGATAGAGGAAGGAACTTACGGAATTTGCGAGAACTGTGGAGAGTGTATCGGATACGAGAGGCTCAAGCTACGTCCTGTAGCGGAGCTCTGCATAAAGTGCAAGCTTGAGCAGGAAAACTATGAGAGGAAGTTCGGCGAAGAGGAGTAGTTAGAGGGGGAGGACTCTCCCCCTTTAAGTAAACTCAGCCGACACTAGCGCAGAAAGTAACCTCTTCCTCCTCGTTAACAACTCCTCTAAAGTGAACTTCCTTTTCTATCCTTTCAGGGTTGAGCTTTTCAACTATATAGTCAAAGGCCTTAAAGGCGTTTTCATGGTCTCCACACGTATAAACGTCAATAGCAACGTAGCCGTGCTCAGGCCAAGTGTGGAATGAAAGGTGGGATTCTGATATTACAACAACCCCCGTTGCTCCGAAGGGTTGAAATTGGTGGTAGTAGGAAGAGAGTTTGTTGAGGTTTGCGTGCTTTACAGCCCCCTCAAAGATTTCTGCCATCTTCTCGGCAGACTTGAGGATTTCTGGGTCGCACCCGTAGAGGTCAGCTACGATGTGAACGCCGAGGGTCTTTGCCATTTTACTTCCTCCTCTATCTGAAGTTAGATAACACTCAAGGCCGCAGCCTCCTCCTCACCAAATTTGCAGGGTTCAATTATATGCGTTTTGTATGAATATACAATCAAATTTTACACCCTCGGCTACTCAACGTTAACCACAAAGGGAAACGGAGCTCCCAGTCCACTCACAACCGCCGTTCCCGTCTGGAAGGAGGGAAGGAGCTCCACAATGTCCCTCCTCGTAAACTCAACGTAGCTCATTATTGCATCAAGGTCTGCAGAGTTCATAGTCCTAAACATAACCTGCGTGTTTGCCTGAGAGAGGACGTATTTACTGACCTGAGCCGGCCTCTGGGTTATAACTAAAAGCCCAAGGTTAAACTTCCTTCCCTCAGAGGCAATCTTCCTTGCCGTAGTGAGGGAGAGGTTATCTTTACCGGCAGAAACGTCTCCGTAACTTGACTCAGGAGCAAAGCTGTGAGCTTCCTCAAGAACCAAGAGCCTCTCCTCTTTACTTTCCTTGTTCTGTAAAAAGAGCTCCTGCATCACAAAACCTGCAAGGTTAACTCTACTCTTTGGGGTCGTAATCTTAGAAAAGTCAAAGATGACCACGGATCTTTTACTGTTTAAGCCCTCTTTAAGCTTTTCCCAGATTTCTGGCTGATTCCCGACAGTACTTCCAAAGAGGGTAAGGAGCTCCGCCTTCACCTCCTCTAAGTTCACACCGTTAACGCTTTCACACTCATCTAAAAGAGAGAGCAAACTTTTCTCTTTAAGCAAAGTAGTAGAGAATGCAGGCTTTACGAACTTTGAAATCACTCCCCTGTTTTTCCTTGCCTCATTTTTGTTACCGCTGATTAGCTCAGGATAGCCGGCACTCTTTATAAGCTCCTCCACCTCTTCCGGATAGACCGGAAAAATCGTGTCCTCAAGTTGAAAGAGGTCAATATCCTCAACTCCCCACCTCTTTAAATCCTCAAAGTACTCCCCGTGAGGGTCAAGGATGAAAATCTGAATTCCCGTCTCTTTCACAAAACGTGATAGAAAGAGCTTTACAAAGTAGCTCTTCCCTGAGCCTGTCGTCCCAAGGACGAGCATGTGTTTAGTTATAACCTCTCCGGCGTCTACGAAAGCTTCAATATCGCTACCTTCAAGAGTTCCAACCTTTACAGGATATTTCATCTTTTTTCCAGAGAAGTTCTTCTCCATTAGGAGTTTTAGAGCTCTTTCGGAAGCAGAGTAGACGGGAGCTCCCACATCAAAGGGTTTTAAAGGAGTTTCTAACTTTCCGTCCTTCACAACTCCAACAACGTCAACAACGGCAATCTTTACCTTTTTACCGTTTTCGTTTAGGTAGGACCACACAGCTGCCTTTTTCCAGTCCTTACCTTTCCTCTCTGCAAAGAGGGTTTTAAATGTATCAATAGAGCCAAAAACCGGCGACTCTCCGGCAGTAAAAGGATTGGCAAAGAAGCCCATATCGTAGGAGTAAACGCTAACAACCCTTCCAAGAACTATCCCCTCCTCGCTCCTAACTTCTACGTAGGACTGCTCTCCAACATCTGGCTCAAGGAGAACAAACTCAAAGGAGCGAGACTTTACTGGGTTTATTGCAAACCCAAGAAGGCTGTCGTCAAACCTAAAGGAGTCTTCTTTTATCCTTTCAAAGTACTCTACGAGCTTCCTCAGCTCCTCTGAGTCGTCGTCGGCATCGTAGTAAACGCCAGCCTCTATGTTTCCCTGAGAGTAATCTGAAAGACCTGCCCCTGTAAAGTTTGCAGAGCCAACAACAGCCTTTTTCCCGTCAATCACTATAAACTTTGCGTGAAGCCTGCTGTTAAGGTAGATAATTCCCCCTTTTTCCCTTATCTTCTCAAAAACTCTGTCGTCGGTTATGACAAGGTCTTGGAGTTCTGACGCCCTTAAAACAACTTCAAGCTCAACCCCAGAAGAAAGGCCGTTTAAGAGCCCCTCAACAATTCCTCCCCTTAGCCATGCAGAGGAAATCTTTACAGATTCCTTTGCTTCTTTTATAAGTCCCTCTATACAACCGTAAATCTCATCACTCCTCAAAACTTTCATTTTCCCTCTCCCACCTAACCTTTCCAAATCCCATAGTTGTCTTCCTGCCAACGCCGGAAAACTCAGAGAACCTACAGAGGGCATTCAGCGCCTTTAGGGCTTCTGGCTCTTCCTTAAAAGCGTAAAAGTAAACTCTACCCATAAAGCCGGTTATTTTTGCCTCATTCATTATTTCTACCTTTTTTGTCTTTATCCAGCAACCGGAAACAAAGAGGTTTTCTTTCACAAAAGAAATCAGCTCCCTCGGAGGAATCTTAATTGGAGAAAAGGCGTTCCAGCGCCTTAAAAGGTTCCTGAATACAAGGTAAGGCTCTGGAAGAACAAGGTCAGCATCCTTCTTTCTAAAGGAGGTAGGCGTTAAGAAGTCTAAGACTATGTCCCTTTTTGGAGAGCTCCCCTTTAGCATCCCCTCGTAGGTTTCAACGAGGACGGGCTTTAAAGAGCGGAGCTCCGCCTTCACTCCGTTTACAGAAACCTCAAGCTCTTTCTCAAAAAACAGAACCCTCGCAACTTCGGGAAAGAGCTCGTTGTTTAAAAGGTTTAGCTCTAAGGTGAAAGAGGTAACCTCCTCTTCCGGCTTTCTAAAGTAGGCAGGGAAGAAGAGGGTGAAAGGCTTTAAGCTGGGAGAGTGGAGGAGCTCCCCGACTTCCTTGTTTTTCTGAAATAGGGAAAAGAAAATGCCGTGAATTACCTTAGGTTTTAAAGAGGAAACCTTAACGGGAGAAGAAAGCCCGAACTTTAAAAGAAGTTTCACCGGCATTACTCAACCACCTCTAAGACGCACCAGCCTAAGGGTTTCCCTCCTAAAAGGGTTAGTTCGGTAGGGACGTTCCTTATTCCCGTAACGGCGTTTCCAACAACCCTTATGTCGTCGTCGCTAAAAGTCTTAGAGAGAGCTCCTGCTCCAAATCCAAGCTTGACAAAAGAAACCTTGTTCTTACCCTCCTCACTTCTGTAGTACTCACTGAAAGCCGGCGAAACCTTAAAAGCCGATACTTTCCAAAGTTTATGCTCCTTATTAAACACCTTAGAGAACTCTTTCCTGAGAGCCTTGATTAAGAGGCTCGGAGTCAGCTCCAGAGGAAAGCTCAAGAAAGCTTTCATATATGAAGGATAAATCGTTACCTCCCCTTCAAAAGCTCCCTCCTTTATGTACTCCATTAGGCCAAATTTACTTTCTCCGCCTTTTCTTTTCAGCCTCCTTATCCTTCCGATAGAAGTAACAACATCCGAAATCGGTCGGAAATCACTAACCTTGACGAATCTGAAAAAGTCCTTAGAGAAGTCATTATTCTCAAAGAACTTTTCGTATTTAGTAACATCACACCTGAGAGAACTGTCCAATTCCCCACTAAAAACTTTACTGAGCTCTTCCATAAGTTTATCTACAGCCTTTCTTTTCCCTTTAAGCTCGTCCTTAGAATAGCTTTTAGGCCACGTGTCCTTTAAATATTTTCTAAAAGCTTCCTCAATTTCACCAAAAACTTTTTCCCGGTCTATACATCCTTCTTCCAGTAAATAGTTAATAAGTGCCGTCCTGATTGCTCCTTTTATGCTTGAACCGGGGATATAGGGAAGATTTGTTAAAGGATTTCTGTGAATTTTCTTTACTACAAACTTGGAGACCGTTTTTTGAAAAGTTTCCTTATCCTCGCGGGATAACCTTTGCATGCTTCTCATCTTGTTCCTGAAGTACTTAACGGCATCTTCATCAACCTCCCCGACAAACAAGGAAACCGACTCATCAACGTTCTCCATAAAAAACCTCTGGAGGCGGGGAATATCGTAAACGGTGAAGTTCTTCATAAGCTCAAAGAACTCCCTGAACTTTCCGGCCTTCCTGAGCTTCCCGATAAACCTCCCAAAATCAATTAGGTAGAACTTGTTCCCTTTCACCGTATACTCAAGGAAGGTGTACTCCTCACCGGTCGTAATAGAAAGGGGCGTTTTAACCTCTAAACGACACCTAAAAGTAACAGGAGCCATCCTTTCCATAACTTCACCCCACAAAAAGAGGAACTATCAAGAAGGAGTGCCTGTGCCCTTTATCTGAAAGGGGAGAAACTCCGCTCTTTAACTCACCGTAGGGCTCCTCCGGGTTCTGTTTCCTTTCTTCGCTTATCTTAAAGACAGAACCCGGCTTGGCCAAGATTACAGGGTTCTTAAAGACTCTCGGAATTGCAACCTCTCTGCCGTGTTTGGGATACTTCGTAAAGAACTCGGCGTAGTACTCTTCTACTTCATCTCCTCGCGGAAGTCCCGTAGAGAGGGATATGAACCAGTTTTTCTCTTTCACTTCCGGTAAGTCCCACCCTTCAGAGACCTCTACGCTGAACTTTCCCTTGCCGGCCGACTTTTTCGCTCCTACACCGACCAAGCCGAGAATCTGAAAGATTTCTTTTATATCGTCTTTACTGAGGAGCTCCTCCTTGTAAAGAACGTACAGCTCCCCCTTTTCAGTGAAGGTTTCCTCAAGGTGGTAGAGCTTCCCCTCAGCCGCAGTTCCCTTAATCCTGTCTATTGAAACGTGGATGGAGGGCTCAGTCGCAATAATCTCCTTTTTCTTTCCTTCCTCTTCCTCCTTCTTTAAAACCTCTAAAACTTTGTCCCTTATACAACAAAGGATACTTTCAAAAGAACCTCCCTTCTCAATGCACTCTTTAAAGATTTCCTTCTCCAAGTAACGCCTCTTCTTCAACCTTTTAAAACGGCCGTACTCTTCGGGAGTTTCCGGAGAAACGGAAAAGGGGTCCTTAGGATACTTCGGAAAGGGCAAGTACCCTTCAGGAAAAATGTCAGAGAAGGCTATCGGTTTCCCGTCCCTCAAAAGCCTCTTTAACTCATCCTCGCCTTTCAACCAACCGTAAACCCAGCAGAACTCACCAAAAAGCGTATCTGCCATGAGAGGTGTAACATAGTTGGTCTCAAATTTCAGCAAAAGCCTTAACTTCTTGTATCCCATAACGAGCCTTCCTCCCCTTTAAAAGGCAGAAGACAAGTCAAGAGCAAAGGGTTCTCTTTTCTTTAAGTGAGAAATACACTCCAGTTTACCTTCTCCGTACTTTTCACTTCTGAACTTTACCTTTCCGTAACCGCGAGAACCGCTCCCTCCCAAAGAGTCAAGCTCCAACAGCCTGAGACCCTTCTTCACGAGGTCTAAGAGCTCCTCTTCGTTATCTCCCTCAAAGACCTTAAGGCAGAGCTTGAATTCAAACTTTGTTCCTGCGGGGATTCTTTCCTTGCTCGTGAGAGCTCCTCCGAACGATGTCCCTGTAATCCTGTTTATCTTGACCTCCGTCTTCTCCTCCGTCATAAGGCCACCTATTCTTTCTCTTAACTCTTTTCGCGATTCTTCGGTAAGCTTTAGGTCGTAGAAAGAAATCCTTGTAGAAGCTATTTCTTCTATTTCTCTTCTCTCTTCCGGTGGAAGTTTTTCAAAATCCTTAAAATCTGAACCCGAAGTTCCGAAAAGTCTGAGGAGATTTTTTGCCACTTTTATCCTTTCATTGTTTAGCTCCTTCTTCATTTTTCTGTAGACTTCATAAGAGAAAACATCTCCCTTGTTAGGCTCAAAAAGACCGTAATAGAGTTCTAAAAGCATTCTTACCTTGCCCTTTAATGAAGAACCGGGGATATATGGTTCACCGTTGAGTGGATTTCTAATAACTGGATTATCCATACCTCCTATCTTGACCTCATCTTTTCCAGCCCCGATATGGAGACCAGTGATAAGCTTAATCGTACCCCTAATCTCAAGGATATCTGCAAGCTTTTTCATCGCTCCCTCCCTATGTAGCTTTTATCTTAACCCTCTTTTGTGGTTTCTAAAATGCCTCTTATAAAACCTACAAAAGCCTCAAACAAGAGTTTGCCGTTCTTTAAATCCTCTTCACTGTTTACGTTAGTAATCAACGTCGTTAAGAACTCTTCAAAAGTGGAATTTATTTTCTTCCTTGCTCTGTCATAGGCCAAATAACTTTTAATCATGTAAAGCTTAAGCAAGAGCGTTTCCAACGATTCCCTTTTTCCTGCGGCAAGACATCTTTCATATATCTCCAAATATTGCTCATAGTACTTTCTTATCTTTGTAAAGCTAATCTTTACAGGCTTTACTTTACCTTTTTGAAACTTACAATCAATAGCTTCCCCTGAAACAACAGTTGCTATTTCCTCAATTGTTTCAAGAAGAATCTCAGGACGCGCTTTTCCCTCCATAAAATTGGTAACCGTGTCCTTTATTTCTTTCCTCGCTTTGAAAATTTTTTCTCTATCTTCTGGTCTGTTAGGACACAGAATCTCTTTATTCATCTCCTCCTCCTATAAACGGCTATTGCAAAGGGTATGTAAAAGAGGTTGTCCTTTTTGTCTTTTTCACACTCTGTAACATCCTCGGCAAGTTCTCTTATCATTTTCTCCAGTGTGCTAAGCACCTCGTATCTTTTCTCTTCCTTAAACTTCCGCCAGACTAAGTAACGAAGGCGAGGCCTCCAGAGGAAGCGTTCCAAACTAATCTTTTTAGCCCTGTCCTCTTTACATTCCTTGCCCTCATCATCAAACTCTCCGTTTGCAAGCCTTGACAAGTAGTAAAGTTTGTAAAGGAAGGAGCTCCCTTTGTCATCTTCCAAGAGTTTCTCAAGCTCGTCAGCTTTATCTACCAACTCCTTAAGCGTTGCAACTCTTCCCTTTCCGTAAAAGACCCTCTTACCGAAAATACAGGTAGTATTCCTCTTCTTCTTCGCCCTGCCCAAAGCCCTCTCTGAGAGTTCAGCAATGAGAGTTAACGGCAATGTGGGCTTAACTATCTCTATACCTACAGAGATGGTAAAGTGCTTGTTGTAGCAAGTAAACTTCTCAAACGCTTCCCTGAGCTTTGTCTCAAACTCAATTACCTTGTCCCAAGGCCCTATGAGGAAGAGGTCATCCCCGCCGGCAAAGACGCTGTAGAGGTCCTTTACTTCCTTTTTCACCAACTCTTTGACCACTGCATTAAAGAAAAAGTCAAGCATCCTGCTCAGAGCAACGACCCTTGAAACAGAAAGGGAAGAATAGTCGTCTCCGCCATCTCTCGGAACTTTAGCAAACCCCTTAGAGAAGATGAATCCCAGCCTGTCAACGTCGGCCTTTAGGACTCCCAAGTAGGGAGGCCCCTTCTCTGCCTCGTGAGCCAAGTGGCAGAAGTTCTTCGGAATGGGTTCTCCGTTCTCTTTGACTTCACTTCTTATTTCTTCATCGTAACAATACTCAAGCTCTTTCGCTTTATCACTCTCTCCTTGTTTCCTCAGCTTTTCCACCTCTAAATCAAGTTCAGTAGTCGGAACGTAGTTCTCAAGGAACTTCACCGGTAAGACAATCCTGTCCTTTTCGGATTCTTCACTAAGCTCTTCAAAGGCGTAGATGACCTCGTTTTCCCTTAGGGGAACTTTTTCAAGACTTTCCTTCAGCTCCTCCTTGTTCTTAAAGAAGGCTATCTCAAAGTTTTCTGGAAGCTCTTCCTTTTTTTCAGGTATAAGGGTCGGGAAGGGAGAGAGCTCCAACTTTATCGGTGAGAACCATACCCTCATATAGCGAGAGTTCGGGAGTTTTTTACCTATCTTTACCAGTCTGTCGCAGAGTTTGCACAAACCCTTATCGGTTTTTCTCGGTGAAACACCGCAAACGATGCAAGGCCTTTTTTTATCTTCCTCATCTGAAAGTTTCTTGTAGTAGTCCTTGAAACTTTTCTTTTCATCGTGGAGTCTGTTCAGCTTCTCAATATCAAACAGGGTAAACTTCTCCTCGGCCTCTTTCTTTTGGAGTTCCTCTATCTTCTCAGAAAACTTTCTAAGGCTAAAGTCCTCCTCGCTCATCGTAACGTAGGCAAACCTAATCTTGACCTCTCCGTAGAAGGGGTCTTTGAGGAGCTCTTCCCTCAACTTCTTGCGGACTTTTTCCAGCCTTTTTTCAACATCCACGTTCGGTAGGAGAAGCCAGACTTTACCTGCGGCATTCAGGAGAACGGAAGAAATGTTTACTTTAAACTCCTCAATTACCTTCCTAACGACCGTCTCAAGAGCTAAGGATACAAGGAACGAACGCGCCCTCAAGATTTTGGCCGCCCACTTCCTCGTCTCTTTTGGAGGACGGAAGACAAAGCTTTGAATCCCCGAAAAGTCTAAGCTCATGAGAATAAATTTCTCCTTCTGCTTTTCTTCCTTATGTTTCCAGCCGGTATCCTCTTCATACCTTGCCAGAGCTGTAGCTATAGCCGCAGTAGTCAAAAGGTGGTCAGCAAGAGGGATATCGGATATGGGAACTTTCCCTTTGGAAAATGCATAGGTGTACGATGGAATACACCACGTATACTTAATCAATAGGTATTTTAAGGCTTCGTACTTAAAGTTAAAGTCAAGTACTCCTCCTTCCCCCTTAAGCTCCTCCAACTTGAGAAGCCCTTCAAGCTCTTTCTTAAAACTCTTCCAGAGCTCCCTGTAATCCCTTTGCCTGTCTCCGTCTGGGTAGGAGTTCTCCTTTCGGGGCGAGAGCTCTTCAGGAAAACAATTCTTTGTATTAAGCACCTTAAACTTATAACCCCAAGCCCTGTCTTTTCCCTCAATATCCGTTATTCTCTCTCCCGGCCTAACAAGGCAGAATATCGGAAGTAGAGTTTTGGTTCTATAGTCCTTACCGTCCTCCTCTATTAAACCTCCGTAACTCCTGAAATCGGACTTCTCTACCTCAACTCTTTCAAGACCGGCACTTAAATTATCGGCCTTCTCAATGACCTTTATGTAACGACCTATTTCCTCGTTTTTCAACAATTCAAAACAGCGTTCCTTTCTGACCCATTTTCCGTTCTCGCGCTTAGAAAGGTGATGACACTGAGCGGCGGCTTTGAGGAAATTTAAAGTTTCCTCCGAAATTTCCTCTCCTAAAAGGAAGGACAGGAGCTTTTTGTTTTCGTTTAAAAAATCTTCAGAAAAGTCCTCGTGGCGTAATCCTTTAGCTTCTTCTTTACGTTTTTTTAATTCCTCTTCACTAACCCCTCTCTGGTAGAACTTGCCGATGTCGTGGAGGAGAGCTCCAAGGGTTACAACCTCAAGCTTCATAAAACTTTCCTCCCCTTTTTTAGCCAATTTTATCAAAAACCTCCTTTTCAAGATTTCCTATACTTAATAAACGGAAAAGAGGGAAAATTTCTGACAGGGAGAGGGAAGTTGACAAACTTTTTGGAGTGGAAAAGGAAAGAGGCACAAAAGCTGTGCCAAGAGATACCCTGCCTCTGGGAATTTGACGTAGAGAGAACCCATCACTCCTTAAACATAGACTTAGGCATAAAGAGCAACAGAACAAAAAGACCGGGCATAACTCTTGGGAAATTAGGAAAGACTCCCAGATTTAGAGTTATTTTTCTCACCACAAAGGAAAGAGAAGAATCAAGCGTTGACCTTTCCCTCTGTCCGAAAGAATGCGACGGGTTTAAAGTTTGGCAAAGGAAAGTGTGGATTTACAGAAAGGGAAAAAAGAGAGTTTTTAAACTACCCAAGCAGGTTTTTGAGGACAGAAAGCTCGTTAAGTTCTGCTCAACATGTAAAGAGGAACTGAGAAAGAGGATAGAAAATGAGCTTAGTAGAGAAACTCTGTAAAGAAAAGGAAATCGCAGAACTTTGCAGGGAAATAGCCAGAGCTCTCTCTAAAAACTTCAAAACGGTAGTAGAGACCACCGAAGAGCTTGAGTCAGAAGTTGCCTTAGTCCTCCTTGAAAGAAAGGAAAAACTCTGTAAGGAGCTTGAACGAATCTCTTTCGCTTACCTTCTACTAACGGTGAAAAACGCCCTCATTGATAAGTTCTTTCGCTCAAAAAACACTCTGACCGTCCTCTTTTCTGAGAGCTCCGAAGAGAGCAACTTCCTCTCAACGCTAAAGGCAGAAAACTTTTCTCCGGTATCTCTTTTGAACGTCAAGGAGGCGATTAAGAAACTGAAGGAAGTCCTCTCAAAAGGGGAGCTTGAGACTCTATGCTACTACTTCCATTCAGTTCTCTATAGAAAGGACGAAAACCCCTTCTTAAGTGAAAAATCTCAGGACGCAAAGTACAAAGCTTGGAGCAGGCTAAAGCCAAAGGTAAGGGAACTCCTCAAAGACTATGACTTAACGGAGGAGGAAATTAGACTTTTGGGAGAGCTCCTCCTGTCAGAATTTTTAAAGAAGAACCGTTTTAACTTAGGGAGGACAAAAGGTGGAACTTAAAGATTTCTTGGAAGAGTATAAGAGAGCTCTTTCTATGCTAAGGGAGGACAGATTGAAGGTTTACAGTATAAAAGCTCCAGAGGAAATTAAAGAGGGCTTTGTTTACGAGACAGAATATGAAGGAGCTCCGGTTCTCCTGCTTGTAGCAAACCTTGAAGAGCATTTCGCAGAGGTCGTTCCCCTCTCTTTCTCTTGGGAGCTTGCTACCCGTTACGACTACATCCTGGAGTTTGAGCATCCCCTAAGAGACACTTGGATTGCCCAGCTTGATTTGGCAACGGAAGTTCCAAAGGAAATTCTCTTTCAGCTTAAGGAAAGAGGGAAAATAAAAGAGGAAGATTTAAGGATAATCCAGTCAGTTCTTGCCGATGAGGGGGAAATCCCTGAGGAAAAAAGGGGAAGAGGCTACGAAGACGAGGTTCACAAGGAGTTTAAAAGAATAGAGTTTGAACGCCACAGGTGGCTGTACGAAGCCCTTTTACTCTCCTTAGATGAAGAGGAAGAAAGGCTCGTCATAGTAAAGCCCTTAAGGGAAGAGCTTGAGGAGCTCTCCTCTCTCCTCTTAGCAGCAGACGCAACCCAAAACGTAGTCAACCTTCCATTTGGAAAGCTCATCTACGTCCCAGAAGAAAAGAAGGCGGAGCTCCTCCTTGACGAAAAGTTCTTAGGTAAAACCGGAAAACTCTCAGTCTCCATAAATGGAAAAGAGTTCACCCTCTTTGTAGGTAAGCTCTCAGACATCACAATTCTCTCTGTCACAGAAAAGCTTTTTAGAGCTCTTAAACACCTTACTCTCAAGGTAAAAGAAGGAGAGTAACTATGAGCTACCTTTTAAGACTTCTTGAAAAGGAAAAGTTTTCTACAGTCTTAAGTTACCTTGAAGGCTGGAAGAGGGGAGAAGTTGAACTTGAGAAAGAGGAAATCGCAACGGCGGTTAAATGTAAAAGGCCTGAAGTAAGCTTTAAAGCAGTAGAAGGACTCTTTGAAAGGTTCTCCTTTGAGGAGGTGAAAGAAATCTTTAAAGAGCTCTTTAACATTACACCCCTTTCTCCTCCAGTTAAGTTCTCTTTTCCGGCCATTAATGAAAAGGAAGGAGTTTTAATTAAAGCCTTGGCCTTTTTAAGCGATAAAACATTCTCTCCTAAGGAAGAGCTCTCTCAAGTAAAAGAAGTCACTCAAAAGGAGTTCGGTTTCTTCTACAATAGGGAGTTTTCTGGAGAGTCCTTTCAAGCTCCCCTCGCCTACGCCCTTCTTTACGGGGAGCTCCCCAAGAGAGTTATCCTTTCAGGCAAACTCCTACCTAAGGGGAACTTTAAAGCCGAAAACGCCAAAGAAAAGGAAGAGGTTGCAACGAAAGAAGGAAAGTTCTTAATAGCCGAAGGGAACATTCATGAGATAAAAGAGTTCTTCTCTAAGGAAGAAAAGGACATCCCCCTGTTAATAGCCACCGGAAAAAGGGAAGAAAACATCCCAAATTTTGAAATCTTCTGCAAGAATGTAGGTTTTAAACCTTTAAAAGGTCTTTTAGACGAAGAAAAACTAATCGTAGAACTTCCAACCTTCCTTCCCCACGATAGAGACTGGAGGGAGCTCTTTCTACCGATAAGGGAGAAGGTTTTAAAGCTAAAAGAGTTCCTACCTGACCTTTCTCTCCACGTTGCACTTAAAGCTCCGATCACTTTCTCTTTGGGAGCTGGAGCTGTTATCGGAACCGGAAAAGTGCCCGTTGCCGTTTATCACTTTGAGAACGGAAGCTACCACAGGGTAATTGACCTAAGGAAAGACAGCAGGAGGATAAAGAGGAGGAAGAGGAAGCTCTCCTTTATTGAGGTAGAGGAAGAAGTAAGAGGAAGCGATACGGCCGTTATAGCCCTACAGGTTGCCTCCCACGAGACAAGGAGTAAGGGAGAGGAGCTCTCTCAAAAGTTTAACGCAGACTTTTTCTACGTTAACGCCCCCGAGCTAAAGGGAAGCTTACCCTTAGACCTTGACTGGGCAGAGGTAGTTGCAGAAATCTACGAAGCCTTTAACAGAATATACGCTAAGGGCCACAAAAAGTTTCACCTTGTAATGAGCGTCCCAAACCCAATCGCTTTTGCCCTCGGAATGGCCGTTGGTAACTACTGGGACGTAACTGTATGGAGCTACTTCAAACCCTTAAAGGACTACAGGCCTGTCTACAACCTGGGAGAGGTAGAAAATGTTTGAACAAGCAGACTGTAATCTTGACAGTTGAGTCAGCGTATCCGTTTTATCTAAATCGCTAGAAGACTGGCAAAACTTACTTGCTTTTTTCCTTTGGAACAAATTTGAGAGAAACTGAATTAACGCAGTATCTTCTGTTCTTTTCAGTAAATCCTTCACCGTAGAAGACGTGTCCAAGGTGAGCTCCACAGTTGGCGCAAACTATCTCTATCCGGTCGTCGGGAAACTCTTCAGGGATTTCCCTAACTGTCCCCTCTATGCAGGCGTCAAATGAAGGCCAGCCGGAGTAGCAGAGGAACTTATGCTCGCTTTTAAAGAGGGGAGTTCCACATCTTTTACAGTGGTAAGTCCCCTCTTCAAAGTGATTCCAGTACTTACCCGTAAAGGGAGGTTCAGTTCCCTTTCTAAGAATCACCCACTTCTCAAACTCTGTCAGGTGCTCGTCGTTAAACTTCTTTATTTCCATCCCTTTTAGAATATATCATCTTCGTCGTCGGAGCTCTCAAATAGACTCTTGAAAGAAAATACATCATCATTGTCTTCCATAAAGCTGTTGTAGAGCTCTTCATCGTCTTCTTCACTTCCATTAAAAATAAACTTCCACCAGAACCATCCCCAAAAGCCAAAGAGAAGGTAAATCAGTATGTCCATCTCTACCCTTAAATTGGGTTCTCAGTTAAAAATAACGAAATAAAGGACAAAAATCTGACAATCCCCTTCACTTTTTGGTGCATTTGGTAGTGAGGGGGACAGAATCCCCCCTCAAACTCCCCCCTTGAAAATAAAACCTTCTCTTTTTCCCCTTCCTTCAAACTCCTTCCCTTAGAAACAGACCCCTCTCACTTTTTAGGGCATTTCAACCAAGAGTTATTAGCCCGTGGGGCTAAGGCAATATTCGTCCCTAACGTCGCAATCCCGCTCACTTTTTCGGGCATTTCAACTTGTTTACCTGCCTAAGCACTACATTGTTCAGGCAGGAATGCAATTGCAATCCCCTTCACTTTTTGGGGCATTTCAAGTAAGTGCGACGCGGAGAACAACACACCAGAAGATACTGACAAGTCGCAATCCCGCTCACTTTCTCGGGCATTTCAACCAATTTAAGGAGGGCGATATGTGTATTATTGTTTACAAGCCGTCGCAATCCCGTCCACTTTTTCGGGCATTTCAACCTGGGAGCTCCTTCCAAAGAGGGAGCGTCCACAATACTATGACTAGTCGCAATCCCGTCCACTTTTTCGGGCATTTCAACAGCAAAAAATTGGAAGTATTGGAAATCAAGGTCTCCAGAACTTAAGTTTTCCATCAAACTCTATAACTCATTGGAAATTAGCACTTCCGAGCAAAAAGTTTCAGTATACTGAACTATGCCCCTTCTGCCCTATTCAGTTTTCAAAGACCATGTAGTTAGATTATACAGAATCTCAATCTTCTGGAACAAACTCAATGTCGTAGGACTTGATGTTCTCCTTGTCGTTGGTAGAGATGTACTGAAATTCCCTTCCCCTATAAAGAGTCATAAAAGCTCCGGCAATTGAAACGGTTTTCTGTCCTCCTGTAACGTCAACTATTACGTCCCTATCTTTGTAACCATCCTCGCTAAGACGTTGATAAATAGAGTTAAGAGCTCCAAAAACCTCCTCTATGTCCTCAAAGTCGTTTATTTTGACTTCCTGAGCTTTCTCCAAAACGGAAAGAAGACGGGAATCCCCTTTAAAGAAAGAAGAAGCAAGCTTCTTAAAGAGAGCAAATTGCTTGGAGCTCTGAGGGGAAGTTAGAACTATCAACCTTTCAAGCTTTTCACCATGATAGGCTATCGCCCTAAGGGGCACCTCCCAATTTCTAAAAGGTGAGCCGTCAACTGCCTTAAAGGAGAGTTCTCCCGAAACAAGAGAAGTTAAGTCCTCCTCTTTTCCTCTAACTGGGCTTAAGAATAGAACAAGAACTTTTTTCTTTTCTGGCTTTTTAACATTAACGTCAAAGTTTCCCCTTTTTGAAACCCACCAGCCGAGAAGCAAAAGAAAAGCTAAAAGACCCAAGCTAATGGCAAGCATCTTAATTCCTTTTTCCCTCTCCCCGTCAAAAAGGAAGGCAGTTAAACCGTCGGGAATCCAGCCGGCAATCAGAGAAAGAAGAACGAGAACAAAACCCGTTATAACAGTTGTCCTCCAGTCTTTAAATAGAAGTCCAAACTGGGAGATAAAAGCCTGACGGAAGTGTAAAGAACTCCGCAGTCTCACAGTTTCCTCCCATTTATTATTGGAGAGCTCTTAAACCGTTGTTACTTGTTAAAAGCTTAAGAACAGAAAGATCAACAAGTTTTCCGAAAGAATTAAGGTAAAAGACATAGCGTCCGTTTGAAAGAAGAAACCTTAAAGCTTTTGTCGTTATTTCAATTCCCACAAAGAGGAAAAGGTGCTCAACTACTCCAATTGGGAGTCTTTCCCTCTTCCCCTTTAGCTCAAAAATGAGGGCGTTTCCGTCCTTTTTAATAACAACCGATGGAGTTACCACAAAGATGGACTTTCTCATCTTCCAGTCAGAGCCCAACTTATCACCTTTCAATCGTTCTTTAGCCTTCACTTTTAGGATAACGAGTCTCTAAAGAAAAATCTGACAGGGTGAAGGAAATTTTGTCCCCTCTCAGACTCTCCCTGTGAAGAATATATCCCGCACTTTTTCGGGCATTTCAACTTGAGGCGCGAAGAGTAGGGTTAGGAGCCCGAAGGCCGGCGTCGCAATCCCGCTCACTTTTTCGGGCATTTCAACAAGAGTAAAAGGGAGTTTGAAGAACTTTGGATTAACCCAGCAAAGTCGCAATCCCGCTCACTTTTTCGGGCATTTCAACAGCAAAAAATTGGAAACATTGAAAATCAATATCTCCAGAACTTGAGATTTCCATCAAATTCTGTAACTCCTTGAAAAAGAGCCTATTAGAGCAAAAAGTTTCAGTAAGCTGAATTATGCCCCGTTAGCCCTATTCAACTTTCAAAGACCAAAGTTAACTTTTTTAATTATATCACAAGGTAAAATTTCACAGAGTTAGACTTACGGAGGTAAAGAGTGAGAAAGGGAAAGTTTTTGACCTACATGGCTCTTGGAGTAGTAGGGGGTTTCTTAGCAGGAGGGTTCTTGCCGGAGCTCTCTCTAAAGACGGCCTTTATTGGAGAACTCTTTCTAAACGCCCTTAAAATGGTCGTTCTGCCTTTAATTATTGTCTCAATAGCAAGCGCAATTTTAAACATGAAAACCATAGAGAAGTTTAAAAGCGTGGGAGTGAGAGCTCTCCTCTACTACACGATGACAACGTCAATAGCTGTGGCAATTGGAATAATAACGGTCATTCTGATAAAACCGGGAGTTGGTTTTTCCCTCAACGGAGACAGTTCATTTAACAGGGAGATGAGCTTTAGTTTAAAGGAGCTCCTTACCAACCTCCTACCTCCAAACCTCTTTAAAGCGTTAGTTGACTTTAACGTTCTTGGAATCATAGTTGCAACGATGCTGTTTTCACTTGCAGTCCTGTCCATCAAGTGGGAAGAAAAGCCCCTCCTCCACAAGCTCATCTCAGAGCTTGATGCTTCAATACTAAAGCTAACAGGCTGGATTATCAACTTTGCCCCCTTAGGAATCTTCTCCCTTATTGCTGCAAAGGTAGCCTCTATTGGTGGCGCAAAGGCAATAGTTCCCCTTCTAATTTCTCTTGGCAAGTATGTTTTAACCGTCCTCTTAGCTTTGGGAATTCATGCCTTTCTAATTCTTCCTGCAATCTACTACTTCTTTATCCGTAAAAATCCATACGCTTATATAGGAAAAGTAAAAGAAGCCCTTATAACGGCATTTGCAACAGCTTCCTCTTCTGCCACGTTGCCGGTTACCCTTAAAGAAGTTGTTGGAAGTGGCGTTAAAAAGACAGTTGCAGAATTTACCCTACCTCTTGGAGCTACTATAAACATGGATGGGACGGCACTTTACGAGGCCGTCGCAGTCATATTTATAGCCGAAAGCTACGGAATCAACCTTGAGCTTACCCACTACCTTATTATCTTTTTAACGGCCACACTTGCGGCAATTGGAGCTGCTGGAATTCCCGAAGCAGGACTCGTTACAATGGTTTTAGTTCTCCAGTCCGTCGGCATTCCGGTAGAAGGAATAGGTATCATTTTGGCTGTTGACTGGTTCCTTGACAGGTGTAGGACGGCAGTTAACGTTCTTGGTGATACAATTGGCGCTGCAGTTATCTCCCACGGACTAGAGGAGGTTAAAAATGGTAGGGTTTCTCCTTGACCTTGAGGGAACTCTTGTAAAGGATAAAAGCTACACTCCAATACCTGAAGCCCTTGAGTTTACAAAGATACTTGACGAAAGAGGTATCCCTTGGATTGTTGCTACAAACAACTCAACCGAAAAGCCGAGACGTCTAATAGAAATACTCCGAGAGAAAGGTTTCAACGTAAACGAGAAAAAACTCCTCTCACCAAGCCTCCTAGCGAGCAACTTCTTAAAGAGGGAAGGCGTAAGATCTATCTACTTTATGGGAACTGAGAAGATAAAGGAATTCTTTAAAGAAGAAGGCTTTGAAGTAAGGGACGACCACAATGTAGATGCCGTTGTTGTAGGAAGGGATAGAGAGATTAATTACGGGAAACTCAAAACGGCAACTTCTGCGCTTGTCGTTAACGGTGCAAAGCTCTTCTCATTCCACATGAACAGGCTCATCTTAGATCCCGACGGTCTTGTTGGTCCAAGCGTTGGAGCAATTGCTACAGCACTCTCCTACGCTGCTAACAAGCCAGTAATTTCTTTTGGCAAACCTTCAAAGGAGTATTTTGAAAGAGCCTTTGAGCTTCTAGGAATAAGTGATCCTCAAAAGGTCTACATGGTAAGCGACGACCCATTTACGGACCTTGCCGAAGGAAAAAAGGTCACAGGATTTAAAACCGTGTTCGTCTTAAGCGGAAAGTACAAAGATACAGCCATCTTAGAAGAAGTTACCCCCGAACTGAGACCAGACTACGTATTTAACCATATCGGCGAGTGCATTAAGCTCATTTAAGGTGTAAAGATGCTTGAAAGAATCAAAACCTACATGGAAATGATAAAGGTTGAACATACGGTCTTCGCCCTGCCCTTTGCGCTGACAGCAGCACTCATTGCTGCTCACGGCTTTCCAAGCCCTTACCAAACTTTCTGGATTGTTGTAGCTCTATTCGGAGCAAGAACAGCAGCTATGAGCCTAAACAGGCTGATTGACGCTGAAATTGACGCCAAAAATCCACGAACAGCCAACAGGCACATTCCAAGGGGAATCGTGAAAAAATCTGAGGCTTTAGCTCTTGCAGTAGTAGGTTTCGCCCTTATGATCCTTGGAGCTTATAAACTTAACCCTTTAGCCCTTAAGTTATCGCCTATTGCTATCTTTATTCTGGTTCTCTACTCCTTTACAAAACGCTTTACCTACCTGTGCCACATAGTTCTCGGAATTGCAATAGCTCTTGCTCCCTTAGGAGCATGGGTTGCAGTAACGGGAGGAGTAAGTTTAACGGCCTTTATTCTGTCTGCCTCCGTGGGACTCTGGGTAGCAGGATTTGACATCATTTACGCACTTCAGGACGTTGAGTTTGACAGGAAGGAAGGTCTTTATTCAATCCCAGCAGTCCTTGGAGAGAGAAAGGCACTCCTCCTTTCGAAGGTTTTCCACGTTTTAACCCTTTTAGGACTTATATACGTTGGAGTAAGTGAGGGACTTGGAATACCCTACTACATAGGTCTAGCAATTTCAGCCTTTCTCATGGCTAAGGAGCATGCCATCATTTCTCGCGATAGGACTAAAATAAACTACGCATTCTTTAACTTAAACGGCTACATCAGCCTAACCATCTTTGCGTTTACTCTTCTTAACTACCTATGGAGTGGGACGTGGAGTTCCTAAAGTACTTAATATCAATCCTCGTTATTGTTGACCCCATATTTGCTGCCATAATTGTCGCCGGTTTAGTTGAAGGAAAACGAGCTATAGAGGAAGTTGCTTTTAGGAGCTCCATCACTGTATTCATAGCTGCCCTCGTTACCTTCTTTGCAGGAGACGCCCTCCTCAACTTGATGGGAATAAACATCTTCAGCATAAAGATTTTTGGCGGTTTAATCCTTCTCCACATGGCTTTTCAGATGCTTCAGGCCTATCCACCAAAGACTAAGCATACAAAAGAAGAAAGGGATGCAGCCGTCGAGAAGGAGGATATATCGGTTATTCCAATTGGGATCCCAATCCTTTTTGGTCCAGCGGCTTTTACAACCGTCCTCATCTTCAAAGAGGAATCACACGGAGTCTTCCAAGAAGCTTCGCTATTTGCAGCTCTGACAATTACAGCCCTTGTTGTATATTTTGTCCTGAAAAACGCAGCCTACTTGGCTCAAAGAATGGGGCCTACGGGTATAAACGTTACAGTTAGGGTATTCGGGCTCTTTGTAGGCTCCCTCGGCTCTCAGTTCATAGTTGACGGAGTAAAACATTTGTGGGCTCAGGGGTAAAAGATGAAAGTGGTAATTCAAAGAGTCCTAAGCGGTAAGGTAGTTGTAGGAGGAGAAACCGTAGGGGAAATAAAACAGGGAATCGTTGCTCTCGTGGGCTTTGAGAAAGGGGACATAAATTCCTACATAGACAAGATGGCAGACAAAATCGTCAACCTCAGGATTTTTGAGGACTCTGCTGGGAAGATGAACCTGTCGCTGAAAGAGATAGGAGGGGAGCTCCTCGTTGTTCCGAACTTCACTTTGGCCGCTGACTGTAGGAAAGGAAGGAGACCAAGCTTTCAATCATCCGAAGACCCAGAAAAGGCAGAACAGATGTTCCACCGCTTTGTTGAAAAGTGTAGAGAACTTGGCGTCCCTGTGAAGACGGGCATATTTGGAGCAGATATGAAGGTTCACATAGTAAACGATGGACCAGTAACGTTTATACTCTCAAGTAAAGACTTTTCTTAAGAGGCCGCAATGAAGTTCGAATTTGAGTATGCATTCGTCCTGCTATTCGTTCTCCTTTCCATACTCTCCCTCTGGTCAAAGAAGTTTATAACTAAGCTGCTACTTAAGTTTTTCTCGCGGGATGAGAAACTATCAAAAGTCGAAAAGCTCCTCATAAGGCTCTCTGTATGGGTTTCCTACTTTTTCGCCCTGCTATTTTTCAACTTGGCCATAGTTCAGCTCCCTCTGCCGGCTCAGACAACGGAGGTCATAAACAACGTCTTTTTCGTCCTCTACGTATGCATACTCTCCTTTGTTGCCTCTAAGGTTCTTGACATCGTCCTTGAGAAGTTCTCACAGGGAATGAAGGCAAAGGTTTCCCCGTCGGAGACACCGTTAATAGATACCTACTACTCTATGATTTCAAAACTCATGAAAATCTTCGTCTTTGTGATAGCAGCCATCGCTATCCTTGACAGGCTCGGATTTAACGTTACTTCCTTAGTAACGTCCCTTGGAGTCGGCTCTTTAGCAGTCGGTTTAGCTGCAAAGGATACGATAAGCAACTTTATCTCTGGAGTTCTGCTCGTTACCGACCGGCAGTTCCGCATAGGAGACAGGGTTTACATAAAGGATATTGACGTTGAAGGCTACGTTTACGACATAGGCCTGCGGACGACAAGAATACTGACTATTACAGGAAACAATCTAATAACCATTCCAAACTCTAAACTCACTGAAGGAATTATTGAAAACTCACTCTACCCAGACCCAAGAGTTAAAGACTTTGTAGAAGTAGGAGTAGCCTACGGTTCAGACATTGAGAAAGTGAAGGAACTCCTCCTTTTAGCAACTGAGGGAGTTGAAGGTATTCTAAAAAATCCCCCACCAGCTGTTTATTTTACCCAGTTCGGAGACAGCGCGCTAATTTTCAAGCTCATATACTACGTTGAGAAGAAAGACCTTGCCTTTGGCATAAAGTCCATTCTCCACGAAAAGATAATAAAGCTCTTTAGAGAAAACGGTATAGAGATTCCCTTCCCTCAGAGCGATGTTTGGTTTAGAACCCCCTTAGAAGTTAAGTTAGAGAGAGATGGAGAAGCTCTATAGCGTAAAGATGAGGAGCTCTGCTGCCGGTCACCACATTTCCGGCGCAGAAAGGATAGTCAGAGAAGAAGAAATTGAAAAAGTTGCAGGAGAACTTGTAAGGAGAGCTCTCAACCACTCTAAAGGAAAACCCGACTTTATCAACCTAAAAGTTGAACTTCTTTCTGAGGAGCCTTTAAGGCTTACTTTACTCCCCGTCATTGAGGTAACGGGAAACTACAGTGCTGAAAGAGTATTAAAGGAGCTCTTCTCTCTTTCTCCTATCCCAGTAGAGCTTGGCCTTAGAGTTTACAGGGAGCTCCTTTCTGGACCTGCCCCAGACGGAAAAACGATGAGAGGAGCGATGATTGTTGAAGTTCCCTCTGGTAAAAGGCTTGAACCGGACAAATTCAGAGGAGTAAGGGCCTCTTACCTTGACATAACGAAAGAAGCAGAAAGGAAACTCCGAGAGCTTACAGGAGAAAGGTTTACCGAGAACTTTAAGGAAGCCCTGACGCTCTCAACAAAGATTTTGAACTATCCTGCTGTCCTTGGAGAGCTCTGCGTTTCAGACGACCCAGATTACACGACAGGCTACCTGTCGTTAAAGGGAGTAGGTTACATTAGGATAAAAAACATAAAAGAAGCGGGCTCTCCCTTAGGAGGTAGAGCTATTTTCGTTAGAGAAAGCACCTCCTTAGATGAGTTAATAAGGTACCTTGAGAAAATTCCCGTTCTCGCTGACAGGGTAAGTTCTTATTCCTTAGTTCCTGCTGAAGAGCTCTCTAAGGTATTTTCAGAAAACTCCCTGTAGCTCCCCACCTTTACTAAACCGTGAAGGCTTGCTCCCGGCTCAACGGAAAAGTTTTCTGCAACAACGTCTCCCTTTATCTTTGCAGAAGCTTTTACATCAAGTTTCTTAGCCTCAACGTTACCTTCAATGTTCCCCATAGCTACAACAACTTCTGCGTAAACGTTACCGTTTATCTTTGACGACTGTCCAAGGATTACAAACTTTCCCCTAACGTCGCCCGTAACCTCTCCGTCTATCCTTATTTTCCCTTCGGCGTAGATGTTTCCCTCAATTTTTAAACCTTCGGCTAAGATGCTCTTGATTTCGTCTATGTTTTCTGACTCTTTCCTCTTTAGCATTTGCAAGAACCTCCATAAAGTCGTGGGGGTTCATAATTCTGTTTCTAAATTTTATAGTGTAGTGCAAGTGTGGCCCCGTACTCCTTCCGCTGTTCCCCATAAGGCCTATAATCTGTCCCCTCTCTACCCTATCACCCTTTTTTACAAGGAGCTTTGCCAAGTGGCCGTAGTAGGTTACTATGTCCCTGTTGTGCCTTATCTCAAGACACTTTCCCATAAGGCCACACCATCCCGCCTTTATAACGACGCCGTCGGCTGGAGCTCTAACCGGTGTCCCCCACTTGTCAGCTATATCAACGCCCAAGTGAAACTCAAGTCTTCCCGTGACAGGATTACGCCTGAGCCCAAAGTCAGAGGTTATCCTGCCGTAAGTTGGATAGCCAAGAGGAGTTGTCTTGAAGTTCTCTATGAGGTAGTCAATACCGGGAATGACGTCGGAAAAGTTAACTCCAGAGCTCTCTTTTTCCAGTAGCTTATCAAGAGGAAGGGCAAGTCCACCCTCTCCCTCTGTTTGAGAAACTTCAATCCCTACCCTTTTCATAATGGAGTCTATTATCTCTATCCTCCTTGCAAGCTCTTCAATTGTTTCTTCCTTCTCCTGCTCAAGTGAAGCTACACGAGACCTTAAGTTAGCGTTTTCCTTTTCAAGCTGAGCTACTTTAGAGCGGAGCTCCTTGAGCTCCTTAGTAGAAGTGGAATAATAGCGGTTGGACTTGTAGGTTATGAAAACGGCGTATACGGTAACACTGAGGGTGAAAACAACGGAGAAGAGTAAAGAGAAAACGATAAGCTTTTTTGAAATGAAAAAGCGCTTTACCCTGTTGGCGAGTTCATCCTCAATGACTATTACCTGAAGTCTGTCATTCCTGTTTTTCCCCATCTTACTTCCCTATACAGAATCGGGAGAAGATTATATCAAGCATGTCCTCCGTTGTCACCTGACCGACTATCTCTCCAAGGGCATTTAAAGCTGCGTCAATATCCATAGAGAGAAACTCAGGAGACTCAAAACCTGCCTCAATGCTGTTAACGACTTTTATGAGCGAATCTCGGGCTTTCTCTAAAAGCTCTCTGTGCCTTTCACTCGTTATGAGAACGTCATCTCCCTTCAAAACAGTTTCAGGATCTAAAAGAACCATGTTAACGATTTCAGTAGCAAGCTCCTTAATTCCCTCCCCACTTTTAGCACTTATCTCAACGCACCTCCAATCCGAAACCTCTCCACACTTCACCTTAAGACCCAAATCCTTCTTATTAAGGACAAGAATGACATTTTCCTTCCCTCTCAGCATCTCAGAAACTTTTAAATCTTCCTCTGTAAATCCGCAAGAGCCGTCAATAACGAAAAGAATTACGTCCGCTCTTTCAATGCTCCTAAGGCTTCTCTCTATTCCTATTCTTTCAACTACATCAGAAGACTCCCTTATTCCCGCCGTATCAATGAGCCTGATAGGAACACCTTCCAAAGTTACCGTTTCCTCAATAATGTCCCGCGTAGTGCCGGGAACTTCGGTAACGATGGCCCTTTCTTCTTGAAGGATTGCGTTAAGGAGCGAAGACTTTCCAACGTTAGGCCTACCAACTATTGCAACTTTTATTCCCTCCTTAATAATGCGACCATCTCTATAAGTAGAAAGGAGTTTCTCTATTCCGTTTAGGACTTCCTGAATTCTCCTCTTTACCTCTCCAGATTCTATTATCTCAACCTCTTCCTCAGGGAAGTCTACAGCAGCCTCAATGTAGGCCTTTGCCTCAAGGAGCTTGTCCCTTAAAAGCTTAATTTTTTTGGAGAGCTCTCCTTCTAAGTGTTTTAGAGCGACCTTAGCGGACACTTCGCTCGTAGCGTTGATGAGCTCGTTTATAGCCTCCGCCTGAACGAGGTCTATTTTCCCGTGAATGAAAGCTCTCATTGTAAACTCGCCGGGCTCTGCAAGGCGAGCTCCCCGCCTTAAAACTTCCCTTAAAATCTTCCTTACAACAACTATACCTCCGTGGCTGTGAATCTCAACGATGTCCTCTCCCGTGAAAGTTTTTGGAGCTCTCATATAAACGGTAAGAACCTCATCTATCGGCTCTCCAGAGCTATCAACGACAACGCCGTAATACATCTTTCTGCTATCAAAGTGCTCCTTCCTCTCTCCGGATTTTGTCCGGAACATCTCCTGAAGTATCCTGAGGGAGTCCTTCCCGGAAATCCTGACGATTCCTATGGCACCCCTGCCGATAGGAGTCCCTATCGCAGCTATCGTATCCTCACAAAGGTAATCTCTCACAACTTACCCCCTGTGCTATACTTTCACAAAATTTAAAGGAGAATCCTAGACTTATGTGCGGTATTGTAGGCTATATCGGTAAAGATAATGCAAAAAACATCATTCTAGACGGACTAAAAAGGCTTGAGTATAGAGGCTACGACTCTGCCGGAATTGCCATCATCGTAAACGGCAAGATCAAAACCTTCAAAAGAGAAGGAAAAATCAGAAACTTAGAGTGTGAGCTAAATAA